>NZ_JAMYNZ010000007.1:0-393786 GCF_040319465.1 Mesorhizobium sp. M0910 | reverse complement strand
GCCCCCCCACGTCCCTCCCAGACACCCCCGGCCTGATGCGGCGGGGGTGCCCGCCGCGGCGCGCCCCCCGGGCCCCCAGCTGGTCGCGGGGGCGCCCAGGACCGGTCCGCAAGCGGCGGATGGCGATGCCGGCGACAGCCAGCTCGTGGGCGGCCCGCGATGCCGGCGGCAGCGGCGAGGGATCGAAGCCGTCCAGCCTGCGCTCGGCTTCGTCGAGATGGCCGATCAGCAGCAAGCGCCGGACTTCGAGGTTGCGCGCATGTGCGGCATTGACGCGGTCGCCATGCCTTTCAAGCGTCGCCCGCGCGGCGTCGAGTGTCTTGGCCGGCCAGGCGAGGTCCCGCGAGACGAGCGCGATCTCGGCCTCGGCGACTATACACCTCGCGCGGGCCACGGCCTCCCTCGGGCTGAATGCGTGTGCCGCCCTTTTTAGAAGAACCTTCGCCCGAACCAGGTCGCCAAGCTGCGCCATTGCGATACCGCGCAACGCCAGTGCCGGCGCATCGTCGCGCAGCGCAACCCGCTTCAAGGCGCCGAGCGGATCGCCCGCCGCAAGCGCATGCGCCGCGGCCGTGATCAGCGAGTCCATCGGAATCCCGTCACACTTGTCACTCCCATGGCTTCGACATCCGGCGCTAAGTCCATCTCACCAACCAGTCGTATCGACAACGGCGACTGTAGCCAACCTGAGTTGCGGCGCGCCAACCTTGAGTCGCGGCTAGATTGTGCACTGGGCTCGAACGCAACGATAAGCACTAGGAGAGACGCAGTGAAGATCGAAGGTACAGCCATCCTGGTGACTGGCGCCAATCGGGGCATCGGTCGGGCACTGGTCGAGGAAGCCCTGAGCAGAGGCGTAAAGCGCGTCTATGCCGCAACTCGCCAATCCATGGCCCACCCGGACCGGCGTGTGACGTCCCTGACCATGGATGTGACCGACGTTGCGCAGATCCGGGAGGCCGTCGAGAAGATCGATGCTCTCGATATCCTCATCAACAACGCCGGCGTATCGCCCTTCGATGACCTCAGCGACCGTCGTGTGCTCGAACAACAGCTCGCCGTAAACCTCTTCGGCTCGTACGACGTTACCCAGGCTCTGCTGCCGTTGCTGGCCCGGTCGCGGGGAGCCATCGTCAACATTCTGTCGCTGGCCTCGATTGCCGCCGTGCCGTTCAGTCCGGCTTACTCGATCTCCAAGGCGGCCTCGTTCTCGCTGTCGCAGTCGTTGCGCACGCTCCTGGCCGGACAGGGTGTCAGCGTCCACAGGGTCCTTCCTGGCCCCGTGGACACGGACATGACCCGGGGCCTGGACATAGCGAAGGCCTCTCCGGAGACTGTTGCGCGGGCAATCCTGGACGGCGTGGAGAATGGCGAGGAGGAGATCTTCCCCGATCCCATGTCGGAATCCGTGGCGGAGGGCTGGCGCAGCAGCGCGGTCAAGGCGCTTGAACGCCAGTTTGCAGCCTATGCGGAAGCAAGCCCGGCAAGGGAAGCAAGCCCGTCGAGCAGTGGGCATGAAGGAAAGAGCGAAACGATTACCCGCGAGGCCCATCCTTGCTGCTCGGCCTGAAACTGCGGACGCTTATGCAGGGGTCGCGGCATCGCCGCCCCTCGGCGCCGCCCCGACCCCTCACGGCGCGCAGAGATGCCTCCTGATGTCCGGAGCAAGTTGACCGATCAGTTGCGGTCGTCGGGGAAACTTGGAATAGGCAAGAATTCGACGCCATCCTCGGCGAGGCTCTTGGCCTCCTCCAGCGTCGCCTCGCCATAAATGCCGCGCGGATCGCTCTCGCCAAAATGGATCTTGCGCGCTTCCTCGGCAAATTTGTCGCCAACATAATCGGCGTTCTCGCGCACCTTCTCGGCAAGCGCCTTGAGCTGCGCCAGCGCCTGCTTTTGTGCCTCGCCCATGGCCAGCGCGATCTTCTCCTGGCCGCGCCCGGTCGAGACGGCAGGCGCCATCAGCGCCTTCTCGACCTTGTGCGAGCCGCAGGCCGGGCAATCGATGAAACCGCGCCTCTTCTGTGTGTCGAAATCGTCGTTGCTGCGGAACCAGGCCTCGAATTCGTGCTCGTGTTCGCAGATCAGGGAAAAGCGGATCAAGAGGCGGCACCCCTGAGCGGCATTGCCTCCGCCGAACCGGCGTTTACGGCAAAATCGCGTGCGTTTTTGAGATTCGGTATCTTCTTGCGCGCGGCGACTGACTGCACCGGGTCGATCTCGGCGACAATCACCGCCGGCTCGTCATGCGCCGCCTCGGCGACGATGCGGCCCCAGGGATCGACGATCAGCGAATGGCCATAGGTTTCGCGGCCGTCCTCGTGCACGCCGCCTTGCGCCGCGGCAACCACATAGGCGCCGTTCTCGATGGCGCGCGCCCTGAGCAGCACATGCCAATGCGCTTCGCCGGTCTGGCGGGTGAAGGCGGCGGGCACCGAAAGCAGATTGGCGCCGGCCAGCGCCTCGGCACGGAACAGCTGCGGAAAGCGTAGATCGTAGCAGACGGCAAAGCCGAGCTTCACGCCATTGATTTCGGCGACGACGGCCTCGGTGCCAGGCTCATAGGCGGCGGATTCGCGCCAGCTCTCGCCATTGTCGAGATCGACATCGAACATGTGGATCTTGTCGTAGGTGGCAATCGTGGCACCGTCCGGCCCGAACAGAAGGGCGCGGTTGGCAAGCTTGCCGTCGGCGCGCAGAATGGCGGTCGAGCCGATATGCAGGAAGATGCCGAGCTCCTTGGCCAGCCTCCGCGACGTCGAGACGACGATGTCCTTGTCTTCGGATGTGAAGGAAGCGGCCCGCGCTTGGCTGTCGCGGATCAGCGCGCCGGTCATTTCCGGCGTCTGGACATAGGACGCGCCAAGACCTGCCGCCTCGCGGACCAGCCGTTCCAGATCGACCGCATTGCGCTCCGGACTGGTTCCCGAACGCATCTGGATCGCCGCAGCCTTGAAAGCACCCCCCGTCTTGAAAGCACCCATGGTCATGTCCTTACCTGGTCGAGCCGTTGGCGAGCAATCCGTCCAGCCGTCCTTCCGCCTCCAATTCGTGGAGATCGTCAGAGCCGCCGACATGCGTGTCGCCGATGAATATCTGCGGAAAGGTGGAACGGCCATGGGCCCGGGAAATCATTTCCTGGCGCAGTTCCGGCGAGAAGGAGGCGTCGTGCTCGGTATAGGCGACGCCCTTCCTGTCGAGCAGCCGTTTGGCCGCGGTGCAATAGCCGCACATCATCCGCGTGTAGATCGTCACATCGACCATCGGTCAGCAATCCTGCCTCGTTCTGCTGTCATATAGGCTATATAGGCGCCGATTCGTCGGCCCGAAAGTCCCCCGGCAGCACGCGCGCGAAGGTCAGTACGTCGACCGCGCCGGCACCGCCCTTCTTCAATGCCTTGGCGACCGCGCGGACGGTGGCGCCGGTGGTGTAGACATCATCGATCAACAGCACCCGGCGGCCGGCGATTTCGATCTCCGCCTCATCCGGCACTTTGAATGCGGCGCGAACATTTTCCTCGCGTTCCCGCCGCTCCAGCCCGACTTGCTGGCGCGTGAGTTTGACGCGCTTGATGCCTGATGGCGCGAAAGGCCGCTCCCCGAGCTGCGCCACCGCCCGCGCCAGTTCCGCGGACTGGTTGAACTGCCGTCGGAAGAAACGCCGCCAGTGCAGCGGCACCGGCACGACCACGTCGGCCTCGGCGATGAGCTCGGCACCGGCGCGAAGCATCCAGCGCGCCATCCACGGCGCCAGATCGGTGCGGTCCTGGTATTTCAGCCCTTGCACCATCTGGCGGGCAACGCCGGAATAGGCGACCGCCGCCCGCGCGCGCTCGAACGGCGGCGGGTCGGCTATCGCCTCCGCCGACAGGAAACCCTCACCCATACTGTGGGTGAACGGCGTGCCCATCACCGGGCACCATGGCCGTTCCAGCAGCCTGAGTTTCGGCCAGCAGGCGCCGCACAACACGCCGGGCTGCGAGACATGGCGGCGGCAGCCGGCGCAGACCGGCGGGAACAAGAGGCGCGCCGGCCAGCCCAATGCCTTGCGGGCAATGCTCTTGATCGCAATACGCTTGATCTCTGGCATGGGATCGGCCACGTGGTTGGTCCTCCGCATCACTATATCAGAGAGCGAAGCACAAGGACCTGCCCATTGCAGCCTGTAATCGACACCTCGCTCTGGCTGGCGCGCAAGCGCCGGGCACTGACCCGTCCCATCGCCGGCGCGGATTTCCTCATGCGGCGGGCGGCCGAGGATCTGGCCGACCGGCTCGGCGCCGTCGAACGCAGGTTCGGCAAGGCGGCCTCATTGTTTTGCCAGACGCCGGCAGCAGCAGAGGTGCTCGCCGAAAGCGGCAAGGTGACGGAAAACGTGCGCGTCGAGGCCGACGCCGCTTTCCTGGCTGGCCAGCCAGGAGTAGTAGCGCCGTTGGAAACCGTGCCATTCGAACCGGAAAGCCTCGACCTCGCAGTCTCGCTGCTGTCGCTGCAGGCGATGAACGACATTCCCGGCATGCTGGTGCAGATCCGCCGGGCGCTGAAGCCGGACGGGCTTTTCCTCGGTGCCTTCGCCGGCACAGGTACGCTTTCCGAGCTGCGCGAAAGCCTGCTTGCCGCCGAGACCGAGCTCTATGGCGGCGCCAGCCCGCGTGTGATCCCGTTCACCGACGTCCGCGACGCCGGCGCGCTGCTGCAGCGCGCCGGCCTGGCACTGCCGGTTGCCGACGTCGAGACGATCACGGTGCGCTACGATTCGCTATTTGGCCTGGTCGCCGACCTGCGCGCCATGGGTGAGACCAGCGCGCTTGTCGACCGCAGCAGGCGGCCGGGCACGCGAGCGCTGTTCGCGCGCGCCGCCGAAATCTATGCGGAGCGGTTTTCGGATGCCGATGGCCGCGTCAGGGCGAGTTTCTCGGTGGTCTGGATGTCAGGCTGGGCGCCCGATGCCTCTCAGCAAAAGCCGCTGAAGCCGGGCTCCGCAAAAATATCGCTGAAGACAATCCTGGAAAACCCCGGCGGCCCCTGAGCGTATCCTTGCGCAAAAGCTAAGCGTATCCCATCAAAGCTAAGCGGGTCACTGCGCAAAAGCGTTGGCAAGCCTGCTGCTGTTGTCGCTGAACAGCCACTGAATCGCATCGGCAGCCCGGCCGACACCAGCGACAATGGCAAGCGACAGCACGGCAACGATCAGACCATATTCGATAACCGTCGCACCCCTCTCGTCTTCTAAAAATCGTTGCAGCAAGATTTTCATGGGCGCCCATCCCTCTTGCCCGAACCTAGCGCCGACCCGTTAAGAAAGGTTAACGTGACAGGCTTAACGCGCGGTGAACCAGCCGCATTCTAGGAAACAGCCGAATCCTAGATAGTTGTTGAGGAGTCAGCAGTCGCCGCTGCTTCTGCCATCGGCCCGTATAACGCAGACCGAACTGGGCAGCGGCTGCAGCACGCTCTTGCGGAGCGATAGCTATCGCGCTGGCCGATCGAGCCGGTGCTCATCGTATCAAGCCCATCGCGGGCAAACTGCGAGCGGGTCCGGCTGTCGAGGTAGGGCGTCGCGATCAAGGCCAGAGCCACCGCGGCCGAGCCGAACAAAAGGGCGATGCGCAATATTCCCATGCCGGCATTGGCCGCGCCAGGAAGGCGGTCGGGCCAAGGCGAGTCCCAGTCCTTGTCGAGGCTCATGCAAATCGCTCCCCAGCGGTGGAATCGGCGTAACCGCTTTGCGTCAATTTTTCACGACCAGATAAATCTTTCATTAATGCTGCCGATATCGCGTTGAGGAGTTGCCGGTTTACGGCAGGCCGGCCGTTAGAGCAGATCGATGAGGAACTGGATCAGCGGGGCGTCGGCCGGCGGCATTGGAAAATCGCGCATCTGGCGCGGCCGCACCCATTTCAGCACCTGGCCTTCCTTCGGCTGGGCAATGCCGCGGAATCGACGGCAGACGAACAGCGGCATCAGCAGGTGAAAATCGTCGTAGGAATGGCTGGCGAAGGTGAGCGGCGCCAGGCAAGGGATATCGGTCTCGATGCCGATCTCCTCGTACAATTCGCGGATTAGGCATTGTTCCGGCGTCTCACCGGGCTCGACCTTGCCGCCCGGAAACTCCCACAGGCCGGCGAGTTGCTTGCCTTCGGGCCGCTGCGCCAAGAGGACGCGCCCGTCGGCATCGACCAGCGCGCAGGCGGCGACCAGGAGCAGGCGTTTGCCGACCGTATCCAAGCCGCTCATGCGCCTTGTGGCCGGCGATAGTGATAGCGATAGACTTCGTCGAATCCGAGCGAGCGATAAAGCGCCAGCGCCGGCGCGTTGTCCGCCTCGACCTGCAGCCAGGCTTCCCGCGCCCCGCGCAGCCGCGCCCATTTCAACGCCGAACGGATGAGGTGGCGGCCATGGCCCTGGTTGCGCACCGACCTGTCGGTGGCAATCTCGAACAGGCCGGCAAGGTCGCCGTCATGCACGCAGATCAACGTCGCCAGCGGCTCGCTGCCGGCCTCCAGCGCAAACAGCCCGGCCTCCGGCTGGATGGCGCCGATGATCTCCGACAGGCCCGGCCGCAGCGACACATCAGAACCGCTCACCTTGAGCGCCGCGCCGATGAAACGGCTGATGTCCCTCAACGGAATCTGGTCCATGGCGTCGTCGAGCGCGGCGTCGGCGAGCGGCAGCCGCATGACCAGCGACTCCGCGAACGTGCTCCAGCCTTCGCCGTCGAGGTACTTTGAAAGATCAGGCCCCGACAGCGGTGAGATGCGAAAGGTCAGCGGCCTGCCATAAGCGTCGAAGCGGCGGCTGGCGCGACCGATGCGCTCGGCAATGTGCTGGATGTCGCCCGGATCGAGCGGATTGACCGAGTTCAGCCGCTTGGCCGGGTGGCCGGCCGTCAGCCGAACCACCCAGGTGCCGTCATAATGGACGGCGGCCGCCGGCCAGGCGCGGAAGCCGGCCGCCTCGTAGCGGCGCACGATCGCCAACACGCTTGCCGGATGTCTGGAAGCCAACGCCATCAGCTCCGATAATCGCCGTTTATGGCGACATATTCCTTGGTGAGATCGCAGGTCCACACCGTCGCCTTGCCGCGGCCGATGCCGATATCGGCGCGGATGCGGATCTCGTCGCGCTTCATATACGCCGAAGTCGCCTCCTCGGAATAGGCGGCGTCGCGCTCGCCCTGATAGGCCAGGCGGTTGTCGCCGAACCAGATCGACAGAAGGTCGCGGTCGGCCGGCTCGCCGGCCTTGCCGACGGCCATGACGACGCGGCCCCAATTGGCGTCCTCGCCGGCGACCGCCGTCTTGACCAGCGGCGAATTGGCGATCGACAGCGCGATGCGCTTGGCCGAGCGGGCCGATTTGGCCCCGGTGACGGTGACCTCGACCTGCTTGCGGGCGCCCTCGCCGTCGCGCACCACCTGCAGTGCCAGCGATTTCAGCACCTTGCCGAGGGCACGGCGGAAGGCGCCGAGGCGCGCATCCTTGGGGTCGGAAATTGCCGGCGCGCCGCGCCTGGCGGCAGCACCCGTGGCGAACATCAGCAGCGTGTCGCTGGTCGAGGTGTCACTGTCGACGGTAACCGCGTTGAAGGTCTTGGCCGTGCCGCGCGACAAGAGATCCTGCAGCACGGGTGCTGCGATCGGCGCGTCGGTGGCGACGAAGGAAAGCATCGTCGCCATATCGGGCGCGATCATGCCGGCACCCTTTGCGATACCGTTGATGGTGACGTCGGCATCGCCGAGCTGGACCGTCACGGTCGCCAGTTTGGGATAGGTGTCGGTGGTCGTGATCGCCTTGGCGGCTTCGGTCCACAATTCCGGCTTGCCGTCCTTGACTAGGCCGGCCAGCAGATGGCTGAACTTTCCGGCGTCGAGCGGTTCGCCGATCACGCCGGTCGAGGCTAGGAACACCTCGCCCGCTGTGCAGCCGGCCGCCTTCGCCGCCACCTCGCCCGTGAGTGCCGTCGAGGCGCGGCCCTTCTGGCCGGTAAAGGCATTGGCATTGCCGGAATTGACCACCAGCACGCGTGCCTTGCCAGCCACGAGGTTCTGCCGGCAGAAATCGACCGGCGCCGACGGGCATTTCGACCTGGTGAACACGCCGCCGACGGTGGTGCCGGCGTCGAACACCATGGCCAGCAAGTCGGTGCGGTTCTTGTATTTTATGCCGGCCTCGGCGGTGGCGATGCGCACGCCCTCGATCACCGGCATCTTGGGATATTTCTTCGGCGCGAGCGGCGAAACCTGTGCGGACATGGAAGACCCCGGGCGGGAAAAATCGAGAAAGGAACGCCGGTTTGCCCGATAGCACGCGCCGGCGCAAGGCGTTTTCACAGCCGTTATGGGTACCGGAAGCCTGACACCGCCTCATGCCGCAAGCAGGCTGTTGCAAATTTGTTGGTATCGCTGCGATCGATAGCGCTATGATCCTGCCCCATGGGCAGGCTTGTGGTCTTGGCACTGGCGTTTCTGGGCTTTCTGCTGCTGCGCGCCGATGCGCAGACGGCGCGGCGCGTAGCGCTTGTGGTCGGCAACGGCAGCTACGCCGAAGCCGGCACGCTGGCCAATCCGGTCAACGATGCGCTCGACATCGCCGACAAGCTGCGCACCATCGGTTTCGAGGTGATCGAAGGCAACGATCTCGGCAAGCGCGAGCTCGAGCGCAAGATCGGCGAATTCTCAGATGCGCTGCAAGGTGCCGGTGCCGGGCTGTTCTACTATGCCGGCCACGGCCTGCAGGTCGACGGGCGCAACTTCATCGTGCCGGTCGACGCCCGGTTGGACATGCCGGTCAAGCTGCAACTCGAGGCGGTGCCGATCGACGAGGTTCTCGACATCATGGAGCAGCAGACCAAGGTCAGCCTGGTCTTCCTCGATGCCTGCCGCAACAACCCGTTTGCCCGAAGTCTCAGCCGCGGCGCCACGACGCGCTCGGCGACGGCTCTCGCCGGCCTTGCCCAGTTCGAGTCGACACGCGGCTCCTTCATCGCCTTCTCGACGGCGCCCGGCGCTGTGGCAATAGACGGGACGGGGCGCAACTCGCCCTTCGCCGCGGCGCTTTTGCGGCACATGGCCGAGCCCGGACAAAGCATCAACGACATGATGATCGCGGTGCGCCTCGACGTCGTTTCCGCAACGCGCGAGTCGCAGCGTCCCTGGGAGCAGGGGTCGCTGCTCGAGCGTTTCGAATTCGTTCCGGGCGGAGACACTGCCCAGCAACCGAAACCGGCCGTCAGCCCGGCTCCCGCGTCGCAGGTGGCTGCGCTCGAACGCTCCGTCGGCGACGAGGGTGCCATCGAAAAATTCTTGCGCGAAAACTATCTGGCGCCTGATGCCAGGAGAATGCGCGAAACCGTCAAGCGGCTTTACGGTTCGTCGGCCACCATCTACGGCACGCGTTACGACAGCGAGGCCATCGTCAAGGTCAAGACCGACTGGTTCGCGCAATGGGCGTCGTGGTCGTTCGGTCTCGAGCCCGGCAGCCTCGAGGTGACGCCGCACGGTAAGGATCGTGCCGACGTGGTTTTCGCCATGAACTACGACTATGTGCCGAAAAACAAATCGGCGCAGCGCCTGACCGGCAAGGCGCGGGTGACGCTGGAACTCGTTCTGGCCGACGGCGAATGGCGCGTTGCGTCGGAAACGTCGCAAGCGCTGGAATGACCGTCACCGGACGGTCGGGTTGAGGAAGCCACGAAACATCCGCTGCACGCCCGGAATCAGTCCCCAGATCATGATCGAGACCATCAGCGGCGCGATGACCAGCGTACGCTGCCAGATCTGCCATTCCTGTGTCAGCAGAAAAACCACGTACAAAATGGCAGTGATCAGCGGATAGACGCCGAGCAGCACCAGCAGGGCGAAGCGCAGGCGCGAAAAACGTGTGGCGACGGCCGAAGTCATTGCTGTTCTCTTATCGTTACGGAACGTTTCGTTTCGTATAAAACGGATCGTTCCGTTTCGTCAAGAGTTGTATATGATGGCTGCTGAAATCGGGGGTAAGGACAAAGAAATGGGCGAAATCACCGATCCCGGACGCAGGTCAGCCGGCGCACGGCGCAGCCCCGAAAGCGCCGATGCCATTCTCGATGCCGCCGAGGCGGTGCTGGTCGAAGCCGGCTATTCCGGCTTCTCGATCGAGGCGGTGGCGCGCCGCGCACGCGCCGGAAAACCGACGATCTATCGCTGGTGGCCAAGCAAGGCCGCCTTGCTGCTCGACGTTTACCAGCGGCAAAAGCGCGTCGACAATCCCGATACCGGGAGCCTTGCGGAGGATCTCGTCGGCTTCCTGAAGAGCTTGTTCGCGCACTGGCGCGACACATCGTCGGGCAGCGTGTTCAGATCGCTGATCGCCGAGGCGCAGTCGGACGAAAAAGCCGCCGCCGCCCTTGCCGAATACGCGAGAGGGCGTCGTATCCACACCGGCCAGATGGTCGAACGCGCCAAGGCAAGGGGAGAGGTGGCAACCGATGTCGATGCCACTGTCGTCGCCGACCTCGTCGCGTCGTTTGCCTGGGCGCACCTTCTGACAGACCGCCTGGACGAGGACGAGGCGATCTTACGCAGGGCGGTCGGCTATATCTTGAAGGGCATCGTCGCTGAGGATGCCGGCGACGCCACGGCGGTCCGGCGGCGGCGTCGACGCATCCTCGCTCGCCCTACCAAATAGAAGCGACAGGGCGGCAGCGCGCCCTGTCGTAGCCCAATCTGGCTTATTTGGCGCTTTCCAACGCGTCGACCGTCTTCTTCAGGTTCGCATCGGGGATGTCGACCTTGGCGTTGGCACGCAGCGACTTGACCAGCGCGAAATACTTGTCGCGGATGACCGCCTGGCGCGCCTGGTCCTTGACCTGGTCGAACGCCGGCGGCTGCTTGGTGCGCTTGTCCTCAACCTTGATGACATGCCAGCCGAACTGCGACTGCACCGGCTGCTCGGTGTATTTGCCGACCGCCAGCGCAAACGCCGCCTTGTCGAACTCCGGCACCATCTGGCCAGGTCCGAACCAGCCGAGATCGCCGCCGCTGGTCTTGCCGCTCGGATCGCTGGTGTGCTCGTTGGCGAGTTTCTGGAAGTCGGCGCCGCCGTCGAGCTGCTTGATGATGGCGTCGGCCTCTTCCTTCGTCTTCACGAGGATGTGACGGGCGTGCACCTCGTTGGTGGGCGGCGTGTTGGCGATTTCCTGGTCGTAGCGGGCGCGGACCTCGGCATCGGTAACCTTGTCGATGACGCCCTTCTCGACCATTTCGCCATGCAGCGCGCGCTGCTGCAGGAAGGCCATGCGGCGCTGGAAGTCGGGATCCTTGTCGAGGCCGGTGGTCACCGCCTGAGCCGCCATGACGCGGATTTCAATCGCCGCCGACAGTGCCGCCGCGCGGCGCTGCTCGGGCGGAAGCTGCGCGAACTGCTGCGACAGCTCGCCCTCGGCAAGCCCAAGGTCTGCCTCGGTCAGCGTCTGGCCGTTGACGGTGGCGACCACGGCGTTCGGATCGACCGGCTTGGCCGCCGGGGCGGGTGCTGCCGGCTGGGCAGGGGCGGCTTCCTGTGCCATCAGCGGCGACAGCGAGAGGGCCGAGAGGCCGAATGCCAGACCAAGGCTGGCGAGCGACGCACGGCGGAACAACAAGGACATTACGATTATCTCCAAAGCGGGGTAGCTAGAGCGGAATGGCTTCCAGACCAGCAGGATTGTGGCGGAATTTGGCGCGGTCGACAGGGCGAGCGCGGCGTTGACATCGAATGAGCCCCCTCTTATCTGTCCAACGACTTTGCGTCCAGAACCGTTTTCCGGGCGCTTTTTGCGTTTGTCCGCGTTCACGTGGATTTGATGGGGCCAGCCGGCGCCTGTCGCAACGACTTGGAATGCTATCGAAAGGGCCATTGGATGGTCAGTCTCGGCGGTCTCGCCCGTAAGGTTTTCGGCTCCTCCAACGATCGTCGGGTCAAATCGACCCGGCCCCGCGTCGAGGCGATCAATGCCATGGAAAACGAGATGCGGGCGCTCTCCGACGCCGAGCTTCAGGCCCGCACCGACAAATTCCGCCAGGACATCGCCAACGGCGCCAGCCTCGACGACCTTCTGGTGCCGGCCTTCGCTACCGTGCGCGAGGCCGCCCGCCGCGTGCTCGGCATGCGCCCGTTCGACGTGCAGCTGATCGGCGGCATGGTGCTGCACAATGGCGGTATTGCCGAGATGCGGACCGGTGAAGGCAAGACGCTGGTGGCGACGCTGCCGGTCTATCTCAACGCGCTCGCCGGCAATGGCGTCCATGTCGTCACCGTCAACGATTATCTGGCCACGCGCGACTCCGAATGGATGGGCCGCGTCTACAAATTCCTCGGCCTTAAGGTCGGCGTCATCGTCCATGGCCTGTCCGACGAGGAGCGCCGGGTCGCCTACGCCGCCGACGTCACCTACGCCACCAACAACGAGCTCGGCTTCGACTATCTGCGCGACAACATGAAATACGAGCGCGCCCAGATGGTGCAGCGCGGCCATAGCTACGCCATTGTCGACGAGGTCGATTCGATCCTGGTCGACGAAGCCCGCACGCCGCTGATCATTTCCGGTCCGCTCGAGGACCGTTCGGAAATGTACAACACCATCGATACCTTCATCGTCCAGCTGCAACCGCAGGACTACGAGATCGACGAGAAGCAGAAGACCTCGATCTTCACCGAGGAAGGCACCGAGAAGCTGGAGAACATGCTGCGCGATGCTGGCCTGCTCAAGGGCGAGTCGCTCTATGACGTCGAGAACGTCGCCATCGTTCACCACGTCAACAACGCGCTGAAGGCGCACCGGCTGTTCCAGAAGGACAAGGACTATATTGTCCGCAACGGCGAGATCGTCATCATCGACGAGTTCACCGGCCGCATGATGCCCGGCCGCCGCTATTCGGAGGGCCTGCACCAGGCGCTCGAAGCCAAGGAGCATGTGGCGATCCAGCCGGAGAACCAGACGCTCGCCTCGGTCACCTTCCAGAACTATTTCCGCCTCTACAAGAAGCTCGCCGGCATGACCGGCACGGCGCTGACCGAGGCCGAAGAATTCGCCAACATCTACAATCTCGACGTCACCGAGATCCCGACCAACCTGCCGGTCATCCGCATCGACGAAGACGACGAGGTCTACCGGACGGTCGAGGAGAAATACAAGGCGATCGTCAAGGAGATCAAGGAAGCCCGCGCCAAGGGTCAGCCGACGCTGGTCGGCACGACTTCCATCGAGAAATCCGAGCAACTGGCCGAGCGCCTGCGCAAGGAGGGTTTCAAGGATTTCGAGGTGCTGAACGCCCGCCACCACGAGCGCGAGGCGGCGATCGTCGCCCAGGCCGGCAAACCCGGCGCCATCACCATCGCCACTAACATGGCCGGCCGCGGCACCGACATCCAGCTCGGCGGCAATGCCGACATGCGCATCGCCGAGGAGCTTGGCGACATGCCAGCCGGCCCCGAGCGCGAGGCCCGGGAAAAAGAAATCCGCGACGACATCGCCCGGCTGAAGGAAAAGGCGCTCGCCGCCGGCGGCCTCTATGTGCTTGCCACCGAACGCCATGAATCGCGCCGCATCGACAACCAGTTGCGCGGCCGCTCAGGCCGTCAGGGCGATCCCGGGCGGTCAAAGTTCTTCCTGTCGCTGCAGGACGATCTGATGCGCATCTTCGGTTCCGAGCGCATGGACGGCATGCTGCAGAAGCTCGGCCTCAAGGAAGACGAGGCGATCATCCATCCATGGATCAACAAGGCGCTGGAAAAGGCGCAAAAGAAGGTCGAGGCGCGCAACTTCGACATCCGCAAGAACCTGTTGAAATATGACGACGTCTCCAACGACCAACGCAAGGTGGTGTTCGAGCAGCGCCTCGAATTGATGGACGGCGAAGGCCTATCCGAGACCATCACCGAGATGCGCGAAGGCGTCATCGAGGAGATCGTCGCCAAGAACATTCCCGAAAACGCCTATGCCGAGCAGTGGAACGTCGCCGGGCTCAAGGCCGAGATCGCCGAATTCCTCAACCTCGACCTGCCGGTAGAAGACTGGGTCAAGGAAGAAGGCATTGCCGAAGACGACATCCGCGAGCGCATCAGCCAGGCCGCCGACGCCGCCGCCAAGGAGCGCGCCGAGCGCTTCGGCCCCGACGTGATGACGTATGTCGAGCGCTCCGTGGTGCTGCAGACGCTCGACCACCTGTGGCGCGAGCACATCGTCAATCTCGACCATCTGCGCTCGGTCGTCGGCTTCCGCGGCTATGCGCAGCGGGATCCGCTGCAGGAGTACAAGAGCGAGGCGTTCGAGCTGTTCCAGGCGATGCTGGGCAATCTGCGCCAGGCGGTAACGGCGCAGCTGATGCGCGTCGAGCTGGTCCGCCAGGCGGCGGAAGCGCCGCCGCCAGAGGCGCCCGACATGTTCGGCAGCCATATCGACGGCTCGACCGGCGAGGACGATTTCGAAGGCGGCGACACGGCCGTCCTGGTCCGCCAGGAGACCAACGCCATCGTCGCCCCCGAAAACCGCGACCCGAAGAACCCGGCCACCTGGGGCAAGATCGGCCGCAACGAAGCCTGCCCCTGCGGGTCAGGCAAGAAGTACAAGCATTGCCACGGGGCGTTTGCGTAAGGCGCTGCTTTGCTTCGCCCCGTTCGCGGGGAGAAGGTGCCCAAAGGGCGGATGAGGGGCAGCGGAGGCGTTGGCAATTAGCCAATCTCCGCACCTGAGCGGGAGATGGCCGGCAGGCCAGAGGGGGCGCTCAGCCTTTTTGGCGATTTTAGGGCGACGCTCTGGCGTCATATTCTCGGTCCGCTTCGGGCCGCCTTTCGCGCCCAGCGCTTTCGCGGCAGGTCTTTACCGTCGTCAACCACGTCATCGGATTCCTCGCCTGTAGCAATACGCATGACGTGGACGGCATTGCCGATCACGTCGGCAGGACGCTTCTGGCCTTTAGGTCCGGTTGGCATTCCTAGTTCTCGGCATGGCTAAAGACGACAGCGCCGTTGTCCTTACGAACTTCAACGGACACGATTCCATCGTCACCCTTTCGGGTTTGAAACATGGAGGTTGCATGATCTTTCGCGGTCTTCTCGTCGTCGAAGATCACCTTGTCGACGATGCCCTGCCTTCCATACCAGATGACAGTGTAGACCATTGTTGCTGCCGTGCGTTCCGCTCAGCATATAGGCGTTTCGCATATGGGGCAAACGGGATAGGCGTTTCCGCGGATTTCAAACTGAGACACTCCCGAGCAGGTTGAAGGGTTGCGCGAATGATGAATATGAAGCAGCCAGCGCCGCCCCTCATCCGCCTGCCGGCACCTTCTCCCCGCATAGAGACGGGCGAAGGAAAGCCCACCCAACCGTTTCTTAATGTGTCTCCGCTACACCCAGCCCCTGTAAATTGGCGGAAAACGGAGTGTGATCGGGGTGCGCTTTTCCGCGGCGACGACAGCCGGGCGGTTCCTGCCGCAGCGCCTTGCGCTGCGCATCAGGCCGCTGCTTGGCCTGATCGATGCCGTGCTGTTCAGCGCCGGCGCGCGCGGCGAGGCCGGCCGCATGTCGCTGATCGCCTTTTCGGTCCGCATCGTCAGCGCCGTCATCGCCTTCGTCAGCCAGGTTTTGATGGCGCGCTGGATGGGCTCGTTCGAATACGGCATTTTCGTGCTCGTGTGGGTGACGATGGTCATCGTCGGCAATCTCGCCTGCCTCGGCTTCCACACCTCGATCATCCGCTTCATTCCCGAATATCGCGAGCGCGGCATGATGGCCGAACTGCGCGGCATCGTGCGGGCCAGCCGGCTGTTCGTGCTGGTTGCCTCGACGCTGATCGCCGGCCTCGGCGCGCTCGGCGTCTGGCTGCTGTCGGCCTATATCGAAAACTACTATGTCGTGCCGTTCATCCTCGGCATCATCTGCCTGCCGATGATCGCCATGTCCGACCTTCTGCAAGGGCTGGCGCGGGCCAATTCCTGGGCGCTGTTTGCGCTGTCGCCGACCTTTCTGGTGCGGCCGCTGCTGATCCTGGCGTTCATGGCGCTGATGCTGCTGGCGGGCTACGCGCCCGATGCCAGAACGGCGATCTTCGCCGCCATCGCCGCCACCTACGCCACCACGCTCGGTCAGCTCGTCGGCGTCACCTCGCGCATCGACAAAAGAATTCCGGCCGGGCCGATGAAGCTGCATTTCGGCCAATGGTTCATCGTCTCGCTGCCGATCTTCCTGGTCGAGAGCTTCTTCTTCCTGCTCACCAATGCCGACGTGCTGATGGTCGGCGCCTATCTCGATCCCAACGACGTCGCCGTCTATTTCGCCACCGTCAAGACGCTGGCGCTGGTGCATTTCGTCTATTTCGCGGTCAAGGCCGGCGTCGCCCAGCGCTATGCGCAGTTCACCCATGGCGAGCCGCAAAAGCTCGCCGCCTTCGCCCGCGAAACCGTGTCGTGGACCTTCTGGCCGTCGCTGGCGATGGCGCTGCTCGTGCTGGCCCTGGGCGAGCCGATGCTGACCCTGTTCGGCCCGGAATTTTCCGCCGGCTATCCGCTGCTGTTCCTGCTGGTGCTCGGCGTCGTCGCGCGGGCCGCCGTCGGCCCTTGCGAAAGCCTGCTCACCATGAGCGGCAACCAGAATATCTGCGCCGCCGTCTACGCCATGACGCTGGCCTTCAACATCGCGCTTAGCGTCGTGCTGATCCCGCTCTTCGGCCTGTGGGGCGCGGCGATGGCCACCGTCTTCGCCATGATCTTCGAGGCCAGCGCGCTGTCCTTCACGGTCTGGCGCAAGCTTGGCATCGTCATGGTCATTTTCGTGCCCGCCAAAGGAGCCGCCTGATGGCTGCCGTCCCCTTGCTCGAGGAAACCAGCGGCGGCCCGGCCGGCGCCATGGTGTCCGGCCTTGCCGGGCTTGCCCGCGAAGCCGATCCCGCCCATGTCGAGATCCTCGCCAACAACCGGCCCGAGCGCAAGCTTGCCATCTATCCGGCCTCCGCCGGCTTCGACCTGGTCGAGGAGCTCGACTATCTCTGTACCCGCACGATCGAGCCCAACGTCTTCTTCAATCCGCGCTTCCTGGCGCCGGCCATGCCCAGGCTCGAGGACCGCGAGGTGCGGCTGGCCGTCATCCGCGACGGTGACCAGTATCGCAACCGGCTGCGCCTGCTGGTGCCGTTCTCGGTCGAGCGACCGGTGATGCCGCTCGGCGTTCCCGTCATGCGCACCTGGTCGAGCCCGTTCGGCCCGATCGGCACGCCGTTGGTCGACCGCGACGATCCGATCGGCGTCATCGAGGATTTCTTTTCGATGCTGTCCAGGCCGCATCTCAAGCTGCCGAAGGTCTTCGTGCTGCCCGACATAAGGCTGGATGGCCCGGTGGCGAGCCTGCTCGCCAGCGTCGCCGAAACGCGCGGCCTGACGCTGGTCACCACCGGCAAGGCCGAGCGCCCGGTGCTCGAAAGCGCGCTCGATGGCGAGGAATATCTGAAAGCTTCGCTGCGCGCCCACCATTATCGCGAGTTCCGCCGCCTGAAGCGCCGCCTCGCCGACCTCGGCCGGCTGCAGCATGTCGTGGCGCGCGGGCCTGACGAGATCCGCCACGCCATCGAAAATTTCCTGACGCTGGAGGCTGCCGGCTGGAAAGGCCGCGAGCGCACCGCCATGGCCATCGACCGCTACCGCGCCGCCTTCGCCCGCGAAGCGGTGCACCGGCTGGCCGAGCAGGATCTCTGCCGCATCCATTCGCTGACGCTCGACGGCCGCACCGTCGCCTGCCTGATCGTCTTCGTCGAGGCCGGCGTCGCCTACACCTGGAAGACCGCCTATGACGAGACGCTCGCCGCCTATTCGCCGGGCACGCTGCTGATGATCGAGGTGACCAGACAGCATCTCGACGACCCCAACATCATGATGACCGATTCCTGCGCGGTGCCCGACCATCCGGTGATGAGCCGGCTGTGGAGCGAACACAGGCCGATGGGCACGCTGGTGATCGGGCTGACGCCGGATGCCGACCGCCCCGCCCGCCAGGCCGCGTCGCAGCTTCACCTCTATCGCGAGACCCGCAACATGGCGCGCCTGCTGCGCAACCGGATGAGGAGCCTGCTGCGCCGGCGCTAGTGCATGGGGTCCAAAGTGGGCCCGACCGTCCGTCTCTGCACCGTCGGCTCTCTCGGGCCTAGGTCGTCAGGGTTAATTCTCCCGATCAGCGGAAAGGATTAGCATCGACGCAGTCCCAACCGGGATGAGGCGATCAATTACGGCCGCGCGTCCAGCATCACTGCCGCCTCGGTCCTGCACGGCCAGAAGAAAAAAATCTGGGAGGAATGCATGATGAAAACAACTCACCTCAGGCGTGTCGGTATCCTCACCTTGGCAGGTCTCATTGGCGCGTGTCTGAACGCCGCCGCTCCCCGGGCGGCCGAACCCGACAAAGCCGAGATCGATGCCCTGCGTAAATCGCTGTCCAGGTATGAAGACTACAAGGTTGCCATTCGCGAGCTTTATCTATCGACGGTAGGATGCGTTTTCTACAGCGGCGAAAAGGTAGAGGGGGCGATGGACTACCCGAAGGGCGCGATGGGCATCCATTTCGTCAACGTCACGACTGTCGGCCCGACCGCGGATCCGACGCGCCCCAATGTGCTGATCTATGAGCCGGTCGGCGGCGAATTGCGCCTGGTCGGCGCGGAATGGCTCGTGCCCTTGACGCCGGACACAAAGGAGCCGCCGAAGCTCTTCGGCCAGACATTCCAGGGGCCGATGGAGGGGCATTACCCGCTCATCCCGAAGGAGTTCCACCACTACGACCTTCACGCCTGGCTGTTCAAGGACAACCCGCTCGGAATGTTCAGCCCGACGAACCCGGACGTGAAATGCGACAACTATCCGTTTCCGATGCCTGAGCAGCCGACCAAGATGGTGCCGGGGCCGATGTAATAGCGGCCGGGCTACGATCCGAGCCTACCAGGAAAGGCAGCCGGACCTCAAAGGCGTTATCCCGGAGGACGCTCCTGGGATAACGTCCAACCAAAAGCCCGTTCCCGGAACCTTCGGACTCGTTTCGCCGTTTGGCAATCACGACTCGACCCTGCCGCGGGTTGACAAAAGGCGTTCCAAGGAGCCGACCGCGAAACGACGGAGGACCAAGTGAAAAGCCTGATCCAGACAGGATTGTCCGCAGCCGTTTCGGGTACGATCGTCAGCTTCGCCACGACAGCTGCGCTGGCCCTGCTTGCAAGGCGGGAAGGCAAAGGCGCCCTGCAGCCCACGAATGCGACCAGCCACTGGCTCTACGGCGAACAGGCCGCGTCCGTGCGGCGCGGTGATGTGGCGCACACGCTCGTCGGCTATGGCACGCATCACGCTTCCTCCATCTTCTGGGCATTCCTTTTCGAACTATGGCTCGCCTCGAGGCCGCCGCGTCCGTCGCTTCTGATATTTCGCGATGCGTTGGCGGCAGCGGCCATTGCCGCGGCAACAGATTATGGCTTCGTGCCGAAGCGGTTGACGCCAGGTTGGGAGACGGTGCTGCCGAAGCGATCTATCGCGGCGACTTTTGCGGTGATGGCGATCGGTCTAGCGATGGGCGGCATGATCAACAAGGAATTGCGCCGGCAGCATTAGGGACAGGGATTTGAGACAGATGCTTCGCACGGCGCGTTCACATCATTGTGACGGGCGGATCGCCGCGCTCGTCCCATTCTGCGGCATCTCCACCTCATCGGGAACCTTTCTCAAGGGACATGGTTCCGAATGTGCGGCGAAAGCGTGCTGCTCATTCCTGCTATCGCCAAGGAGATTCGACCATGAAGCTTCGCGAGTTGTTGGACCAAGTAAAGGACCTGCCGCCGGACACCTTGGTCTGTGCCGCCGAAATCGATGAAGCCTTTGCAGTCAACGTTGTTGGCGTTGAAGCTGTCGAGAGCGCCAGAATCCAAAGCCGCAAACCGGATGGCACCGAAGCTGTCGAACTCGCCAACGGGACCGACAAAGTCATCGTGATCCGCTGGTGAAAACCGGGGAAGTTGCGTTCAACAGCATGACGTTCCGCTCCACTGTGGGACGCTGAATTGCAAATGCTGGCAGCCTATCGATGGCGGCGGTCGCCTATGGCTTGGTGGGCATGGCTTGGACGAAAGCCGCCATTTGGCGTTCGAGCGCTTTGAACGCGCTGCCGCGCCAGCTCTCGGCCATGGATGCCGATTTTGGATCAGGGAAAATTTCCTCCTCCCCTCGCGCCATGCCGTCCAGGATACCTTTCGCGACGCTCTCCGCGGAGCTCTTCGGTATATCGGCGTCTCTGCTCATGTCGGTGTCTATGGGACCGGACAGGACTGCATGAACGCTCACGCCACGAGCGCCGGCGAGAGCACGTAGCGATTGCGTCATGGAAAACGCGGCGGCCTTCGACAGTGAGTAAGACGGAATAATCGGGAAGGGAACGAGAGCCGCTTCCGACAGGATGTTGACCACGGCGCCGCGCGAATGCGTGAGCAGCGGCAGGAATGCGTGGGTTACGCCATGCACGCCGAGCAGGTTGACGGCGAGGTGTCGCTCAAGCGCGGCGCGATCGCCAAGATCGTCGTAGAGCCCGATGCCGGCGTTGTTGATGAGGATATCGAGAGACCCGATCCGCTCGACAGCCGCCCCAATCTGCACCGCATCGGTCACGTCCAGGATCAGCGGCGTGACGCGCCGATCCGCGTGGGCGAGCGGTTTGCGCGCGCCGGCATAGACGCGCTTGGCACCCCGTCTCAATATTTCCTCGACCAGCGCCTTGCCGAGGCCGCGGTTGGCTCCGGTCACGAGAACGGCTTTGTTTGTGACTTCCATCGATTTCGGCACGGCGATCTCTCCTCCTCTTGCATGAATGCAAGCCATTCGTTCTTGCATCATGCAAGTAGGCTATGGTTTTCTGTTCCACGCTTGGACGCCGTCTCCCCCGTGCATTGCTCCAGGGCAGCCGGCGCTATCGCCGGGCGAACCCTTGCAACTAGGACCCGACTTCCAATGTCGTGTAGGAGATCGGCGAAGGCCGCTCCAGGAAGGCGCCGGTGATGGCCGAAACGAAATTCTTCGCGTCCGCCGAGCGTAGAAAAGCGTCGCGCTCCTGCTTCGATGCCCAGCGCTCGACGCAGATGGTAACGTTGGGCTCTGCCTCCGAGCAAAAGACGCTATAGTCGATGCACCCGCTTTGCTTGCGGGCCGCCCCCGCTACGTCGCGCAGGGCATTCCGCACCTTGCTTTCGATGCCGGGCTTCGCCGCTGCCGTCGTCATGACGATCATCTCGGCGCCATCGCCTGCCGCCTTGCGCTCGACGGCGCCGAGGTCCTCGTTTTGCGGCACAACCGTTGGGTTGGCGTTCTCTTCGCCCTTGTTGGGTTGCCCCTTGCCCGTCGAAATCAGGTCGCGAAGACTCGCGACATAGAAGCGCCACGAGTCATGGCAGACATCGTAGCATTCTTCACTCGGCTTCAGCCCGACATGGGTGAAACGCAGTTCGGTCCCCTTATCAGTCGGCGCGATCTCGAAGACCACGTCCGTGCCGGTCCACTCGGTCGCATCCTTGACGAAGTTGAAGTAGTTCTGGACGACGTGCCAGACGACCTTCTTGCCAGGCACGAGCTCCGTGACCTTGAATGTGCCGCGGTGGATATCCTTGAAATGATAGTAGAATATCGCACCTAGCTTGTTGGTATCGCCATCGATGTCTTCCGACCACCAGGCGCGCGGATTGATAACCGCGGCAAAAACCTCTTCCGGGCTTTGCTCGACGACAAATGACGTCGTGTAATCTTCTTCCTTTTTCATGACATATCTCCTGTCTGGATCTGATTGGTTGATGGACACCCGAAATCTCGGGCGATGAAGTGGAGCGACGCTCTCTCGACCTCTGTCGCTTGCATCATGCAAGCACAATGCATACTTGCATGATGCAAGTCAATAGGGTATGTTCACTCCATGCTTGGTCGTCTCTATGAAAAACAAAACTGCTCGGCCTCACGCGCCCTGGAACTGGTCGGCGAGCGCTGGAGCCTGTTGATCCTGCGCGACGCGATATTCGGCGGCTGCACGCGCTTTTCGCAATTCCAGAAGAGCCTGGGGATCGCCACCAACATCCTGGCCAAGCGCCTCGAGGATTTCGTCGAGGCCGGCCTGATGGACCGTCGCCCGGGTGCCGCCGGCGAGCAGGCCGACTATGTCCTGACCCGGAAGGGGCTGGAATTCAAAACGGTCATTATCGCGCTGACCGAGTGGGGCGACAAATGGGTGCGGCCCGGACCCATCGTCTACTGCGACCAATCCGACGGCAAGCCGGTCGAGGTGCAATTGCGTCGCGCCGGCAATGGCAAGCGGGCCGACTTCGCCGACGTCGTGGCGGCCCTGCGCTAGGCACGGCGGCGGCTCCGGCCCGCAGCACGATCCAAGACGAAGCTGTTTCGCATCGTGCCATAATGTTACCGCATATCTCACCTCCCGAGGTTGCATCTGTGGGCCGGGTCTGGTGGGTAGTTCGCGGGAGGAAACATGTCTGTCGGGCAGCGATCGACTTTGCGGCAACGTCTTTTTGCGGGACCGCGGCACGCCTGATCGCGTGCGGTGAGGAACGCCAGATTGCGCTTGGGGCTGGTCCGCGCACCGTTCAGCGGAAGCTTGGGCAGCTTGCGGCAACAGGCAAGACGCAACCATTCGGTGGCCGTCGAGGGCGTCGCGGACGATCCCACCCACGCCATTAGGTTTAATAAGAAGCCGCGTCGGAATTTAAAAAGTGGTGCCCCTAGCCGGGATCGAACCAGCACTCCTTGCGGAACTCGATTTTGAGTCGAGCGCGTCTACCAATTCCGCCATAGGGGCTCAGGCCGGGCGGCCTGGATGGGCGCGGACTATACGGTTGGAGGCCTGTTCGTCAACTGGCCAAATCCCGACATCTGGGCTCGCTCAAGCCTCAGCCTTTCGATTTCGTGAAGCAGCTGCCATTGTGCAGCGCGGAAAATCTTTCTAGACAGGCGGCGCATGTCATTGAAGCGCACCTTGTCCGACGAGGTTGATGCGGGGCGCTTCCAAGTCTTGTTTGTACATGTCGTGATCCCAAGACCACTTCTGGTTTGGGCGTGCATTAGGAGTGCCGATGCTTCGCGGACTTTACGACTGGACCTTGTCGCTGGCGGCGAGCAAATCCGCCGAATGGTGGCTGGCCTTCATCGCCTTCGTCGAGAGCTCGGTGTTCCTGGTGCCGGCCGACGTCCTCTATCTGCCGATGGCGCTGTCGCGGCCGGATCGCGCCTATCGTTACGCGCTGGTCGCCACCGTCGCCTCGGTGCTGGGCGGCATCGCCGGCTGGTTCATCGGCCATTATGCCTATGATGCGGTGGCGCGGCCGATCCTCGAATTTTATGGCAAATATGACGAGTTCGAGGCGATGCGCGTCTCATCGGGTGTCGGCTTCATCATCCTGATGCTGGTCACCTCCGGCCTCGCCCATCTGCCGCCGATCAAGGTTGTGACGATCCTGTCGGGCGTCATCGGTGTTCCTTTGCTGCTGTTCATCGTGCTGGCAATCGTGGCGCGCGGTGCTCGCTTCCTGTTTCTCGCGTGGCTGTTGCGCCGCTATGGCGAGCCGATCCGCCACTTCATCGAAAAGCGCCTTGGCCAGATTGCGGGCGCCGGCGCCGCTGCCCTGATTTTGCTCTATATCGTCGTCAAATACGCCGTCTGAACCGAACGGACTGAGCCCGATGACAGCGACCGTGAATGCCGATACCGGACGCCAGCGGCTGCGCACCGCCCTGTTTCTCGCCGTCGCCATGACCGCCACGGTCGGCTCGGCGCTGGCCTTCCAGTATCTCGGCGGCTACATCCCCTGCAAGCTCTGCCTCGAGCAGCGCACGCCTTACTACGTCGGCGTGCCCTTGATGCTGCTGGCGGTGCTTGCGTCGGCGCTTCGGGCGCCAGCCTGGGTAAGCCGTGGCCTGCTAGCCATTGGCGGCCTGCTGATGCTCTACGGCGTCTATCTCGGCGTTTATCACTCCGGCGTCGAATGGGGGTGGTGGCCGGGCCCGACCGATTGCAGCGCAGCCGCCGGGCCGGTGGACACCGGCGGCAAGGGCGTGCTCGACGCGCTCGACAAATTCGTCCCGCCTTCCTGCGACAAGGCGGCGGTTCGCATCCTCGGCCTGTCGCTGGCGGGCTGGAATGCCATCGCCAGCTTTGTCCTCGCCGCCGTCGCGTTCCGCGGCGCCTTTGCCCGCGACTGAGTGGCACAACGCAGAATTCGTTCAGAAATTCGTCAGGCCGGAGTGCACTACCACGCCACGACCGCTCATGAATGCTTCGGCCGGCGAAGGCCGGAAGCGCAGAAAGCTGCGTCAGGCGACCGGCATGGCGGATCTCTGCCGAACTCTATGGTTCGAGTTCGACATCCCAGTACAGATAATCCATCCAGCTTTGGTGCAGATGGTTGGGCGGGAACAGCCGGCCGTTATTATGCAAATCATGCACCGTCGGCTGGTAGGGCTTCTGCAGCGGCCACATCTTGGCGTGGGCCGGCATCATGCCGCCCTTCCTCAGATTGCAGGGGGAACAGGCAGCGACGACATTCTCCCAGGTCGTGGCGCCGCCGCGATGGCGCGGAATGACATGGTCGAACGTCAGATCGTCCGGTGTGCCGCAATATTGGCACTGGAAACGGTCGCGCAGGAAGACGTTGAAACGGGTAAACGCCGGATGCCTCGACGGCTTCACGTAAGCCTTCAGGCTGACGACGCTCGGCAGCTTCATCGAAAAGGTCGGCGAAGAGACGGCGTGTTCGTATTCGGCGACGATGTTCACCCTCTCGAGGAACACCGCCTTGATGGCATCCTGCCAGGACCAGAGCGACAGGGGATAATAGCTGAGCGGACGGTAATCCGCATTCAGCACCAGCGCTGGAAGCCCATCCGGAGATACGGCAACCGTCACGTCGTTGACCTCCTTCACCCTAGAACCGGTCGACGCGGATACTGTAAGCCCGACATGACAGGGATGTGAAGCGGATTGTCGATCATGCCGGGTCTCAAAAACGCATGATTTCAATGCTTTTTTGCGGATTCAGGCCGGAGGCGCGGCATCCCTGCCCTTCAATTCGCGATAATAAGCCCAGAAAAGCCGCGATGCGACACCGCGCCACGGGCTCCATGATTCGGCAAGCCGGATCAGCATTTTCTCCGGCGGACGCGGGTCGATGCCGAGCGCATGGCCGACCGCGCTCTGCAATGCAACGTCGCGCGCCGGAAAGATGTCCGGGTGTCCGGCGGCAAACAAAAGGTAGACTTCAGCCGTCCACGGGCCGATGCCCGGCACCCTGGTCATGGCCGCGATAGCCTCGCTTGCATCGAGCCGGCAGAGGTGATCGAGGTCGAGCCCGTCGGCCACCGCCTGGGCGACGGCAATCAGTCCGCGCTGCTTGGGCCGCGATAGTCCCGCGTTGCGAAAGATCGCCTCATCGGCGGCAAGGATCGCCTGCGGCGTCAGCGGATCGAGCAGTTCCGTCAGGCGGCCGAAGATGGCATCGGCGCTCGCGCGGGACACTTGTTGCGAAACGACGATGGAAGCAAGGCTCCTGAACCCCGGCTCCGACAGCCTGAGCGGCACCTCGCCGGCCATGCCGCGCACTTTTTCCAGGCGTGGGTCGAGCAAGCATAGCCTATCCAGCCCTTGCGCAATGTCGTCGAGGCTGGCGATGCGTTGCATGTCTGCTTATTCCAAAATCAAAAGTGCCGCACGTTCGTCACGTGTCCCTCTGGACGCACGACGCTGCCGGCGCAAAGTAGCAATTGGCGAAAGCGCCGCACAACCCGATTGCCCGCCGGACAATGACACTGCTGACATTCCGCTTCGCGCCGAGCCCGAACGGCGAACTGCATCTCGGCCATGCCTATTCGGCGCTGCTCAATCAGAAATTGGCAAAGGCGGTGGGCGGACGCTTGCTGCTGCGCATCGAGGACATCGACACGACGCGCTGCACGCCGGAATTCGAGGCAGGCATTTTTCGCGATCTGAAATGGCTGGGGCTTGGCTGGGAGGAGCCGGTGCGCCGCCAGTCCGAGCATTTTGCCGAATATCGGGCGATGCTCGAGCGGCTGATCGAAGCGGAGCTTGTCTATCCGGCCTTCATGAGCAGAAGTGAGATCCGCGCCTTCATCGCCGACAGCGAAAAGCGCGGCCGCGACTGGCCGCGCGACCCGGACGGCGTGCCGCTCTATCCCGCCGCCGACAAGGCGCTGCCGCCGAGCGAACGCAAACGGCGCATCGCTGAAAATGTGCCATTTGCCTGGCGGTTGAACATCGATGCGGCAATAGAGCGCGCCGGCAAGGACCTGTCATGGGCCGAATACACGGACGAGACGCTCTCCGCCGCGCGTCGTGTCGAAGCCCATCCGCAGGAGTGGGGCGATGTGGTCGTGGCGCGCCGCGAAATCCCGACCAGCTATCACCTCGCCGTCACCGTGGATGACGCGCTGCAGGGCGTCAGCCATGTCGTGCGCGGCCAGGATCTTTATTCCGCGACCAGCGTGCAGCGGCTGCTTCAGCAGCTGCTTGGCCTGCCGCAGCCGGCCTATTTTCACCATCGCCTGATCCTCGGCCCGGACGGACGAAAACTCTCGAAGAGTCTTGGCGATACCAGCCTTGCCGCCCAGCGTGCGGCGGGCGCCTCGCCCGACGATGTTAGGCGGCTGGTCGGTCTCTAGCTAGACCGGCGAGCTGACGGCCATCAATGGCGCTCCTTCAATTCAAATGACTCTATGGATCAACCGTTTGGTTTTGCTTGCCGGCCCGAACGGCATTAAGCAGTCGCCGCAGTCGATCCCTCACCCGAATTCACCGCGGCCTCCTGAAAATGCACAGCCTCAAGCGGTTCATCCCCGCCTCTTTCGTCGTCCTGTGGGCGACCGGCTTCATCGGCGCGCGCTATGCCATGCCGTGGGCGGAGCCCTTTACTTTCCTGGCCGCGCGCTTTGTCCTGGCCGCAATCCTGCTTGTCGCTTTGATGGCCGCACTTGGTTCGAGCCGCGCCACCCGCGACGAGGCGCTGCACGCGACCGGCGCCGGCATCCTGATGCATGGGGTCTATCTCGGCGGCGTGTTCTGGGCCATCCACCGGGGCATGCCCGCTGGGCTTTCAGCCTTGATCGTCGGCCTGCAGCCGCTGATCACGGCAGTGCTCGCCGGTCGGCTTCTGGGCGAGGCCATCCTGCCGCGCCACTGGGCCGGTCTCGGCCTCGGGTTGATCGGCGTGGTGATCGTGCTCTGGCCGAAGCTCGGCGCGCTCGGCGGCGGGGTGACGGCCGAAACATTGGGCGCCTCGCTGGTCTCCGTGCTCGGCATGAGCGCCGGCACGATCTGGCAGAAGCGCTTCGCCTCCGGCGGTGATCTGGTGGCTGCCACGTTCTGGCAATATGTCGGCGGCGCATCGGTGATGGTCTTGGCCTCGCTCGCCTTCGAGACCCGAACGGTCATCGTCAACGGCGAACTGATTTTCGCCATGGCCTGGCTCGTGCTGGTGCTATCGATCGGCGCCATCTTCCTGTTGATGGTGATGATCCGCGACGGCGAGATATCGAAGGTCGCCTCGCTGTTTTACCTCGTGCCGGCCGTCACCGCGGTTATCGCCTGGGCGTTGTTCGGTGAGCAATTGAGCCCGCTCCAGATCGCCGGCATGGCGATCGCGACGCTCGGCGTCGGGCTGGCGACCGCTCAGCCGCCAAAAGCATGATCCCAAAAAGTGGGAACCGGTTTTCGGAAAAGATCATGCTTAACTCAGCCGACTCTCGCACGCGCCTCTAAATAGCGGCTGATCGCAGCGTTGAGCTCGCCACCGAGGATGAAAATCGCCGAGACGATATAGAGGAATACGACGGCGATCATAATCGAGGCGAGGCCGGCATAGGTCGTCACATAGGACGAGAAATGATCGAGATAGGCGGCGAAGATGGTCGATCCGATAAGCCAGCCGATCAGCGTGAAGATGATGCCCGGCACGATGGAGACGAAGCGGCGCTTGCCGGCCGGCAACCAGAAATGCACGGCGAACAGGCCGCCGATGATGACGACCGAGGCGATGACGTAACGCCACAGCGTGATCGTGCCCATATAGGGTTTTATCCATTCGAAATGCGACTCGGCCAGCCGGGCCAGCAATGGCGCGAAGACCAGCAGCACGCTGATCGCCAAAAACCCCGCCGTCGCGATCAGCACGAAGATGATACTCTGCACCCGCCGGTAGATGATGCCCCGCGTTTCCGAGACACGATAGGCACGGTTGAGCGAAGTCCGCAGCGCCTCGATGCCGTTCGAGGCGAAGTATCCGGCAAGCACGATACCGTACGTCAACAGGTCGCTGCGCCTAACGGTAAGCACGTTGAGCACTTCGCGCGCGATTGGTTTGGCGATCTGCTCGGGCCATGTGTCGAACACAAGGTGCACGGCGGTGTCGGCGAAAGCCTGCGCGCCGAAAAAACTCGCCAGCGTCGTAGCGAAGATCAGGAAAGGAAAAAGCGCCATCAGCGCGGTGATCGCCAGATGGCTGGCCATTGCCCAGCCGTCGTCGGTGTTGAAATGGCCGAGCGCGTCATAGAGGACGCGTTTAAGGGCTACGATCTTCCGCAACAAGAACCGCGTTCCCTTCGATTGTCCGGACGCCGCGAATATGGGAAGGGTTTGCAGTAAATGACAACCCTAGGTCAAACCACCATTCCTCCCGGAAAAGAGTTGCGCACCATCATTGTCACAGGTGCCTCTTCCGGTATAGGCGCCTATTGCGCCCATGCTCTTAAGAAGGAAGGCTGGCGGGTGTTCGCAACGGCCCGAAAGCCCGAGGATATCGCCGCGCTCGAGGCCGACGGCATTGAGGCCTTCTATCTGGACTATACCGAGCCCGGATCGATCGAGGCGCTGGTGACGTCGGTGCTGGAACGGACCGGCGGCCGGCTCGATGCGCTCTTCAACAACGGCGCCTACGGACAGCCCGGCGCCGTCGAGGACCTGCCGGTCGAGGCTTTGCGGCAGCAGTTCGAGGCCAATGTCTTTGGCTGGCATGATCTCACTCGCCGCGTCGTACCGGTGATGCGCCGCCAGGGCCATGGTCGTCTCGTTCATTGCTCATCGATCCTCGGCCTCGCGCCGGTGCCTTTTCGCGGCGCCTACTCGGCATCGAAGCACGCTATCGAAGGGCTGATGCTGTCCCTCTATCAAGAACTCCGGGGTAGCGGCATCCATGTTTCGCTGATCGAGCCGGGGCCGGTAAAATCGAAGATCGCCAGCAACAGCCTCGCGTGGTTCCTGGCGAATATCGATCACGAGAATTCCGTTCATCGCCTCGCCTATGCGGCGCAACTCAAACGGCTGCGGGCCGGCGGCAGCACATCGCGGCTGAAGCCCGGGCCGGAGGTGGTTTATGCCGCCTTGCACCATGCGCTTCTGTCGCGGCGCCCGCGCCCGCATTATGTGGTAACAGTGCCGGCCAGGATCGGCGCGATCCTTAAACGCATCCTGCCGGCATCTGCACTCTACCGTCTGCTCGCCAAACGCGCCTGAACGCAATCCAACTGGAACACACCATGGCAACCGTCTTCAACATCCTCGCCGTTCTTGTCATGGTCGCAGTGGTGATCGTGCTGATGCGCGGCCTCATCAACATGATGCGCGGCGGCTCCAGCATGACCTCCAACAAGCTGATGCAGACGCGCGTGCTCCTGCAGTTCGTGGCCTTGGTGCTGATCATGCTGGCGGTGTATTTCACCCGTAAGTGACGCAGCACCAGTCGGGAGGTACCCCGTGGTCAAGCTCAACAAGATCTACACCCGCACTGGCGACGACGGCACCACCGGTCTCGGCTCCGGCGAGCGGCGGCTGAAATCCGACCTTCGGATCGACGCCTACGGCACGGTCGACGAGGCCAATGCCTGCATCGGCATGGCCCGCATCCATACAGCGGCAGTAAATCCGGCGATCGATGCGATGCTCGGCCGCATCCAGAACGATCTTTTCGATCTCGGCGCCGATCTGGCAGTCCCCGATAATGGCAAGCCGCTGGACTACGAGCCGCTGCGCATCGTAGCCTCGCAGACCGACCGCGTCGAACAGGACATCGACCTCCTCAACAAAAATCTGCAGCCGCTCAAATCCTTCGTGCTCAATGGCGGCACGCCGGCCGCCGCCGCCCTTCACCTCGCCCGCACGGTCGCGCGCCGCGCCGAGCGCATCATGGTGGCGCTGTCGCAAGACCCAAACGAGCCCGTCAACCGCGAGGCAATAAGGTACATCAACCGCGTCTCGGACTTCCTGTTCGTTGCCGCGCGCGCGGTCAATGACAACGGAAACGCCGACGTGCTATGGGTTCCTGGCAAGAACCGCTGAAATCCGCCGAGTTGGGGACCCGATGTTCATCCCGCTTTACGACACCAACAGGCTGCGGCACATCAAGCTGCAATATGTGACCATCGGCCTGATCGCGCTCAATGTGTTGATCTACCTTGTCACCACGCTTGGCGGTGAGGACTTCTCCAACGCCGCGGTGCTGGGCCTCGGCTTCATCCCGTCGGTCGTGCATGACAGCGTCGAGCTCGATCCGCAATTCGTCGTCATTCCCGAGAGCCTGAGCTACCTGACTTATTCCTTCCTGCACGCGGATATCTTCCACCTCGGCGGCAACATGCTTTTCTTGTGGGTATTCGGCGACAATGTCGAGGATGCACTCGGCCACATCCGCTACCTCATCTTCTACCTGCTTTGCGCCATTGCCGGCGCTTTCTTCCAGGGTCTGGTGGCCTGGGATTCGCAAGTGCCGCTGATCGGCGCGTCGGGCGCCATCGCCGGTGTCGTCGCTGCCTATCTGATCCTTTATCCGCGCGTGAAGGTGTGGGTGCTGGCCTTCGCCCGCATCCCGTTGCGTATCCCGGCTTTCATCCCGCTCATCCTGTGGATCCTGTTCCAGATCTTCATGTTTGCCCAGGGAGGCGAGGATCAGGTCTCCTGGGCCTGCCATATCGGCGGCATCATCGCCGGAGCCGTGCTGGTGCTTGTCTTGCGCAGCCGCGGCGTGCCGCTGCTCGCCGCTGCGGATGAAGAGACTGTGGTGGTCGCCGGCCATGTGCCCGTTGCCGTAGAGCCGGCGCCAAGCGAACCACAACCTGCGCAGCAGGCGCCGCGCTGGGGCCGGGGAAGCGTTTCCGGTCCGGACTGAACTGATTTGAGTGCTTCGCCGAGGATCCGAGTGCGCCCGGATATTGACGCGCGGGGTCGCCGCAACTACGCAAGCGCCACCCTACTGGCGCGCCGAAGACCAGAATTCCGTCCGGAATGTCGGCTTTCGACAACTCTGAAGAGGTGCACGCTGCTATAGCGCGTCCGACGAGCGTGAGAGACTATCGTGAAAGAGGTGACAGGCAAATGAAGATCCTTGTGCCCGTGAAGCGGGTTGTGGATGCGAACGTCAAGGTCCGGGTGAAAGCGGACGGTTCGGCGGTGGAACTCGCCAACGTCAAGATGGCGATGAACCCGTTCGACGAGATCGCGGTGGAAGAGGCGATCCGGCTGAAGGAAGCTGGTAAGGCCGAAGAGATCATCGTCGTGTCGATCGGGCCGCAGCAGGCACAGGAGACCTTGCGCACGGCGCTCGCCATGGGCGCCGACCGCGCCATCCTGGTCAAGACCGACGAGCAGACTGAGCCGCTGGGCGTCGCCAAGGTGCTGAAGGGCGTCGTCGAGGCAGAACAGCCCGGCCTTGTCATTCTCGGCAAGCAGGCGATCGACGACGATTCCAACCAGACCGGCCAGATGCTGGCCGCACTTCTCGGCTGGGCGCAGGGCACCTTCGCATCCAAGATCGTGCTCGACGGTGACAAGGCCACGGTGACGCGCGAGGTCGATGGCGGCCTGCAGACGCTGGAACTGAAGATGCCCGCAATCGTCACCGCCGATTTGCGGCTGAACCAGCCACGCTACGCGTCGCTGCCCAACATCATGAAGGCCAAGAAGAAGCCGCTCGACGAGAAGAGCCCTGCCGACTACGGCGCCGACGTCAAGCCGCGGCTGAAGGTGATCAAAACCGAGGAGCCGGGCGGCCGCAAGGCGGGCGTCAAGGTCAAGACCGTCGCCGAACTGGTCGACAAGCTGAAGAACGAAGCCGGCGTGCTCTAAGGAATTCCGATGAGGCCGGCCGGCAAACGGCCGGTGTCTCCGCTTCCGGCGCCCACGTACTGAAGTACGCTCCGCTCCGGTTCTCGAAACCAACCGTTTTCGACTCGGCCTGACCGGATTTCAGGAGCCTCGAAGACGAAAGTCAGGAAAACATCATGGCTATTCTTCTGATTGCCGAACACGACAACGCTGCGCTTTCCGACCAGACCGCCAAGGCGCTTTCGGCGGCGCTGCAGATCGGTTCGGACGTGCATGTGCTGGTTGCCGGTAAAGATGCCAAGCCGGCAGCGGACGCAGCCGCCAAGCTCAAGGGCGTTACCAAGGTGCTGCTCGCCGACGCTGACGAACTGACCGAGCGTCTCGCCGAACCGCTGGCGGCACTCGTCGTTTCGCTTGCTGAGCCATACGAGACAATCATCGCGCCGGCGACCTCGTCGGGCAAGAATGTCGCGCCCCGCGTGGCGGCGCTGCTCGATGTCGCCCAGATATCGGAAATCATCGAAGTCTTGTCGCCCGACACCTTCAAGCGGCCGATCTATGCCGGCAACGCCATCCAGACGGTGCAGTCGAGTGACGCCAAGAAGGTCATCACGGTGCGCACCGCTTCCTTCCAGGCAGCACCCGAGGGTGGTTCCGCGCCGGTCGAGACGGTTCAGGCGGCGGCCAATCCCGGCCTGTCGAGCTTTGTCGAGAACAAGCTCTCCGAGACCGACCGTCCAGAGCTGACCTCGGCCAAGATCATCATCTCGGGTGGCCGTGCGCTGGGCTCCTCCGAAAAGTTCCAGGAGGTCATCCTGCCGGTCGCCGACAAGCTCGGTGCGGCGGTTGGCGCATCTCGCGCCGCCGTCGATGCCGGCTATGCGCCGAACGACTGGCAGGTCGGCCAGACCGGCAAGGTTGTAGCGCCCGACCTTTATATTGCCGTCGGCATCTCCGGTGCCATCCAGCACCTTGCCGGCATGAAGGATTCGAAGGTGATCGTTGCCATCAACAAGGACGAGGAGGCGCCGATCTTCCAGGTCGCCGACTACGGTCTCGTCGGCGATCTCTTCGTCATTCTGCCGGAACTGCAAAAGGCGCTTTGACGCCTTCTGCCAAAGCGTATTAAATTCCGAGGGGTGGGGTAGACGAAGTCGCCCCGCCCTTTTAGTTTGCACTGCACAAAAAACGGGCCGCAAAGGCCTCGACGGGATCGGGTAATGAGCAAGATCGAGACGATCGGCATCATCGGCGCGGGCCAGATGGGCGGCGGCATCGCCCATGTGTCGGCGCTGGCGGGCTATAAGGTGCTGGTTTACGATATTTCGCCCGACCGCATCGAAAAGGGCATCGCTACGATCAGCGGCAACATGGCCCGTCAGGTCGGCTCCGGCAAACTCGAGGAAACGCTGCGCAATGAAGCGATGGCGCGCATTTCGGCGGCGCCGGCCATGGCCGACCTTGCGGGCGCCGATCTGGTGATCGAAGCAGCGACCGAGGACGAGACGGTCAAACGCAAGATTTATGCCCAGCTCTGCCCGCAGCTCAACCCCGAGGCCATCCTGGCGACGAACACGTCATCGATCTCGATCACACGGCTGGCTTCGCAGACCGACCGGCCGGAACGCTTCATCGGCATACATTTCATGAATCCCGTTCCGGTGATGAAGCTGGTCGAACTGGTGCGCGGCATCGCCACCGAGGACCAGACCTTCGAGGCGGCAAAAACCTATGTGAAGCAGCTCGACAAGACGATCACCGTCTCGGAGGATTTCCCGGCCTTCATCGTCAACCGCATCCTGCTGCCGATGATCAACGAGGCGATCTACACGCTCTATGAAGGTGTCGGCTCGGTCGACGCCATCGATACCGCCATGAAGCTCGGCGCCAACCATCCGATGGGGCCGCTGCAGCTTGCCGATTTCATCGGGCTCGATACCTGCCTGTCGATCATGCAGGTGCTGCATGACGGACTGTCGGATTCGAAATACCGCCCCTGCCCGCTGCTGGTCAAATATGTCGAGGCCGGCTGGCTCGGACGCAAGACCGGGCGCGGCTTTTACGACTATCGCGGCGAGCATCCCGTTCCGACACGCTGATTCTTATCGCTACCAGCGCACAAAAAGTCGTCCGCCGAGCGCCCCGAGCACGGCAAGGATGGCGACCGCAATCGTGTACCAGGTGCCGACGAAAAGCGGCGAATCGTCGAAGCAATGCGCCGCATACAAGGTCGCCGCCAGCCCGCCGGCAAGCAGGCCCGCGGCCGCACCGGCAAGCACCGGCCTTGTCGGCGCGCCATGGCGCAGGACCGCGAGAAAGACGGCAAGCGGGCCGATCCCGATCAACGGAATGAAGATCAGGCAGATGACCATGTTCGTCCCGACCAGGCGTGTGCCCCAGTCCGACGCAGGCACGGTGAAGAGTTCGAGAATCACGGCCACAATCACCAGCAGCGGCGCGGCGACCATCCAGCTCGCCGCCCGGCCCGTCGATGCACCGGGCATCGACAGCGCACGCACCAGGACAAAGGCGCTGGCGGCAAGAGCGATCGTGAAGACGAATTTGGACAGGAACCGCATCGTGTGCATGGCGATCGCAATGTCGGGGCGCGGGCCGATCGTCAGCCAGAAAACCGCGGCCGCGATCACCATGGCCGCACCGGCGGCAAGCCACCAGGCGGCGCCTAGCGGCAGCGCCTTGCTGCGGGCATCGGCGTCGAGCGCCTTGATGAGATCTTCGGTCCTCATTTTTGTTCCCGCCTCGCCCCGAACCGTTTGGCAATGGCGGCAAGCCCGCGGTGCAGTGACACCCGCACAGCCGTCTCGCTGATGCCGAATTTGGCCGCCGTCTCACCGATCGAACGGCCTTCGACCGATACGGCCGAGACGACGGAACGCTGTGCCGGCGACAGGCTGTCGAGCGCCCGGTTGACGTCGCGCTCGCTTACCGTCTCCGCTTCCGGCTCGGCGAAGGTCTCGGCGATTTCGTCGATCTCGACCTCGATCCGCCGGCCGCGCCGCCGGAACGCGTCGATCAGCTTGAAGCGGGCTATTGCATAGACCCAAGGCAGCACCGGCGCATTATGGCGCCAGGTGTGTCGTTTCACATGAATGGCCAGCAAGGTTTCCTGCACGATATCCTCGGGATCCACCCCACCCTGCACGATCTTGCGCCGGGCAAAGCCACGAACGAGCGCGGCGATCCGGTGCAGAAAGTCGGCATAGGCCCTTTCGTCTCCAGCGATCGCGGCCCGCAGCAGCCGTGAAAGCTCGGCTTCGTCCTTGCCGCTCACAAGAGTTCACTCCCCGATATTCGCGTCTCGGCGCTGATTTGTTACGGGGCCGGCGAAATAATGTCCAAGGCAAATTAGCTGAGCATCACGAAAGTTTGCCCTTTTGAGCAATTGAGTGGGCCAGCAATGTTGACTGCGCTAGTCATGTATTGGTAGGTGCAGCGTGCCAAGCCAACGACCATCGAAATCGAGGACGACGCCATGAAATATGCTCTTTCCGCCCTTGCCGGTGCGACAGCACTTGCAATCAGCCTGATCGCCGGCCCGGCAATAGCAGAGGACGAGGGCATCGTCGTCTACAACGCCCAGCACGAAAACCTGACCAAAGCCTGGGCGGAGGGATTCACCAAGGAAACCGGCATCAAGGTTACCGTCCGCAATGGCGGCGACAGCGATTTCTCCAATCAGATCGTTGCGGAAGGCACCGCTTCGCCCGCCGATGTATTCCTGACGGAGAATTCGCCGGCCATGGCATTAGTCGAGGCGGCCGGCCTGTTCGCACCGGTCGACACCGAGACGCTGGCCCAGGTTCCGCAGGAGTACCAGCCGGCGAGCGGCAAATGGGTCGGCGTCGCCGCGCGCAGCACGGTCTTTGCCTACAACAAGACCAAGCTGGCCGCCGACCAGCTGCCCAAATCGCTTCTCGATCTCGCCGATCCGAGCTGGAAGGGCCGTTGGGCCGCATCGCCCTCCGGCGCCGATTTCCAGGCGATCGTCAGCGCGTTTCTGCAGCTCAAGGGTGAGGCAGCGACGGCCGAATGGCTAAAGGCGATGAAGGAGAATTTTACCGCCTATAAGGGCAACAGCACGGTGATGAAGGCGGTCAATGCCGGCGAGGTCGAAGGCGGCGTGATCTATCACTATTACTATTACGGCGATCAGGCCAAGACCGGCGAGAACAGCAAGAACGTCGAGCTGCACTATTTCAAGCACCAGGATCCCGGCGCTTTCGTCTCAGTTTCCGGCGGTGGCGTGCTGGCCTCGAGCAAGCACCCGAAGGAAGCGCAGGCTTTCCTGAAATGGGTCACCGGCAAGGGCGGCCAGGACGTACTGAAGACAGGCGATTCGTTCGAATACGCAGTCGGCAAGGGCGCCGAGTCCAATCCGAAGCTGGTGCCGCTGGCCGATCTGCAGGCGCCGAAAGTCGACCCGACGACGCTGAACTCGAAGAAGGTGACCGACCTGATGACGGCGGCCGGCTTGCTTTAGCCGGCGTTCATCCTAAAAGGGCAACCGACTGCGCTCCTGTGGGAATTCGCTTTCCGCGGGAGCGCTCTGTTTTCAAGATGGCATTTGTCCATGACCACAAGCTGCTCGCCGCATTCGCCGACGATTGTTTCCGCCTTCGGGCGGAAACGGCACAACGTCTGATCTGATGCAGTCGGCGATCGATCTCGCACCTTCAGGCTTGCCAGCCGATACCACGGCCGTGCGGGCACGTCGTTGGTCGGTCTCATGGATTGCGCTGGCTGCCGTCTTTGTCTCGCTTTTCGCGCTGCTGCCACTTGCCTTCATCGTCTGGGTGGCGGTTCAGACTGGCTGGGAAACCGTGGCGGCGCTGGTGTTCAGGCCGCGCGTCGGCGAACTTCTGGTCAACACCAGTCTGCTGGTGGTGCTGACCGTGCCGATTTCGATCGTGCTGTCGGTGGCGCTGGCCTGGCTCACCGAGCGCAGCGATCTGCCGGGGGCCCGCCTATGGGCCTGGTTGTCGGTGGCGCCGCTCGCCATTCCCGCCTTCGTCCACAGTTACGCCTGGATCACCATGGCGCCCAGACTGCACGGCCTGTGGGCCGGCGTGCTTGTATCCGTCATCGCTTATTTCCCGTTCCTCTATCTGCCGATAGCGGCAGCTTTGCGCCGGCTCGATCCCGCTCTCGAAGATGCAGCAGCGGCCCTCGGGCTTGGCCCATGGCGCGTGTTCCGGCGTGTCGTGCTGCCGCAGCTCCGACTCGCCATTTGCGGCGGCTCGCTGCTGGTCGGCCTGCACCTCCTGGCCGAATACGGCCTTTACGTTTTCATCCGCTTCGACACCTTCACCACCGCGATCGTCGACCAGTTTCAGTCGACCTTCAACGGTCCCGCCGCCAACATGCTGGCCGGCGTGCTGGTGACTTGCTGCCTTGTGCTGCTCGGTCTGGAGGTGCTGGTGCGCGGCGAAGAGCGCTATGCCCGCGTCGGTTCGGGTGCTGCGCGCCAGCAGCAGCGCACGGGCCTTGGGCGCGCCACCATTCCTTGCCTGCTGCTGCCCGCCATTACCACGCTGCTGGCGCTCGGCGTGCCGTTCGCCACCATCGGCCGCTGGCTCGTGGCCGGCGGCGCCAATGTCTGGCGGCTCGACGAGATCGGTCTGGCGCTTGGCCAGACGCTGTTCCTGGCGATTGCCGGCGCGCTGCTCGCCACCGTCGCGGCAATGCCGATGGCGTGGATCTCGATCCGCGCGCCGGGAAGGCTGCAACGCGTCCTGGAGGGCTGCAACTATATCGTCGGCGCGTTGCCTGGCGTCGTCATCGCGCTGGCGCTGGTCACCATCGCCGTGCGTATCGCCATGCCGCTCTACCAGACCCTGTTCACCATCCTGGTCGCCTATGCGCTGATGTTCCTGCCGCGCGCCCTGATTAGCCTCAGGGCGTCGATCGCACAGGCGCCAGTCGAGCTCGAACGCGCCGCCTCGAGCCTAGGCCGGTCGCCGCTCAAGGCGCTGTGGTCGACGACCATCCGCCTGTCGGCGCCGGGCGCCGCAGCCGGCATGGCGTTGGTCGCGCTGGGTATCATGAACGAATTGACCGCAACCCAGATGCTGGCACCCAACGGCACCCGCACGCTGGCCATGGCGTTCTGGTCCTATAGCGGCGAGATCGACTATGCGTCGGCGGCGCCTTATGCCCTGATCATGGTAGCGATGTCGCTGCCTTTGACCTGGCTGCTCTACGTCCAGTCGAAGCGGATGGCCGGGCGATGAGCTTTCTCGAGCTGAGCGGCATCCACAAGCACTACGGGCCTGTCGCAGCACTTGCCGGCGTCGACCTCAGCGTGGTCAGCGGCAGCCGTACGGCAATCGTCGGGCCATCCGGTTGCGGCAAGACCACCTTGCTGCGGCTGATCGCCGGCTTCGAGGCGCCGGACCAGGGCCGCATCGTGCTCGATGGCGAGGTGCTGGCCGATGGCGACACGGCCGTGCCGGCGCATCGCCGCGGCATCGGGCTGGTGGCGCAGGACGGCGCTCTGTTCCCGCATCTGAGCATCGCCGCCAATATCGGCTTCGGCATGGGGCGTCACGAGGAAAAGCGCAGTGAGCGCATCGCCGAGCTCGCCTATGTCGTCGGACTGGACAAAGGAATCCTGAGGCGCCGCCCGCATGAGCTCTCCGGCGGCCAGCAGCAGCGCGTCGCGCTCGCCCGCGCCATGGCCATGAAGCCGCGGCTGATGCTGCTCGACGAGCCGTTCTCGGCGCTCGACACCGGCCTGCGCGCCTCGATGCGCAAGGCCGTGGCCGAGCTCCTTGAAACCGCCGGCATCACCACCATCCTGGTCACCCATGATCAGGCCGAGGCGCTGTCATTCGCCGGCCAGGTCGCGGTGATGCGCGACGGCAAATTCTCGCAGGTCGGCACGCCGCGCGAGCTCTATTTCAGGCCGAAGGACAGGATGATCGCCGAGTTCCTCGGCGACGCCATCGTCTTGCCGGCCCGGATCGCTGATGGCTTCGCCACCTCGCCGCTCGGCCGCATCGCCGTCGACAGCACCGAGCGGCGCGACATCGCCCGTATCATGCTGCGGCCCGAGCAGGTGCTGCTGAAACGAACCTCGCGTGAAGGCATGTCCGGCACGCCGGACATGCTGTTCGGCGAGGTCACGGAATCCGAATTCGCGGGCTCGATGTGCACGATCGCCGTACGTCTCTTGAACAGCCCAGATCCGCCCGACGCCGCCGCCATCGGCAACACGCCATTGATCCTGCGCAAGCCGGGCATGGACGCGCCTGCGGTCGGCGAGATCGTGCGGCTGACCGTGTCGGGCAAGGCGCATGTGTTTGCCTGAACGGTTTTGCGCAAGGCCGATTTCAATCGACCCGTTTGCCCGCTTGATCGAACCAATGCAGCTTTTCGGACCTGGCCACGACGCGCAATCGGTCGCCTGGCTTGGCGCTGGCGCGGCCTGAGACGCGCACCACGATGCGGCTGCCGGCTGCCACGCAATGGAGAAAGCTTTCGGCACCGACCGGTTCGACCGCTTCCACTGTCGCCGGCAGCGCGAGCGCGCCGGCCGGCGCCTCTGCCGCGAAGGTGATATCGGCGTCCTCCGGACGAAAGCCCAGTGTCACCGCCTTGCCCTGTCGAGGCGCCAAGCCAATCACCGTACCGTCGGCCAATACCAAGCTTGGGGAGGCCCCTGTGAGCGCCAGCAGATTCATCGGCGGTGCGCCTATGAACGAAGCGACGAAGGTCGAGGCCGGTTTCTCGTACACATCAAGCGGCGCGCCGGTCTGCTCGACCAGTCCGGCGTTCATGACGACGAGGATGTCGGCCAGCGTCATCGCCTCAAGCTGGTCGTGCGTGACATAAACCGAGGTGACGCCAAGCGAGCGCTGCAGATTCTTGATCTCGATGCGCATCTGCCCGCGCAATTTCGCATCGAGGTTGGACAGTGGTTCGTCGAACAGGAAGACCTTCGGGTTGCGCACGATGGCGCGACCCATGGCGACGCGCTGGCGCTGACCGCCTGAAAGCTCGCGCGGGCGCCGGTCGAGCAGCGCCGAAAGCTCCAGCACCTTGGCCGTCGAGCGTACCCTGCTATCGATCTCGTCCTTCGGCGTGCCGCGGTTGCGCAGGCCATAGGCCATGTTGTCATAGACCTTCATATGTGGGTAGAGCGCGTAATTCTGGAACACCATGGCGATGTCGCGCTCGGTCGGGCCGATGGCGTTGACCACCTTGCCGTCGATGGCGACTGTACCGGCCGAAATGGTCTCCAACCCGGCGATCATCCTCAGCAGCGTGGACTTACCGCAACCTGACGGCCCGACCAGCACGCAAAGCTCCTTGTCGGGAATGGCGATGGAGACGCCCTTCACGGCTTCGACGCCGCTGGGATAGACCTTCTTCACGTCCTTCAGATCGACGGTCGCCATCAGAGTCTCACTTTTCGGATTCGACCAGGCCGCGCACGAACCAGCGTTGCATCATCACCACGACGAGAATCGGCGGCACGATAGCCAGCATTGCCGTGACCATCACGAGGTGCCATTGGGTGTCGGCATCGGCGAAGGAAACCATCTTTCTCAGCGCGATGACGATGGTGTTCATGTCGCTGCTGTTGGTGACGAGCAGCGGCCAAAGATACTGCGTCCAGCCATAGATGAAGAGGATCACGAACAGCGCGGCGATGTTTGTCCGCGACAGCGGCAGGAGGATATCAAAGAAGAAGCGCCATGGCCCGGCACCGTCGACACGCGCCGCCTCGACCAATTCGCCCGGTATGGTCATGAAGAACTGGCGAAACAGCAGCGTTGCAGTGGCTGAGGCGATCAGCGGGACGATCAGGCCGGCATAGGTATCGATCATGCCGAGATCGACCATCACCTTGTAGGTCGGCAGGATGCGCACCTCGACTGGAAGCATCAAGGTGATGAAGATCAGCCAGAAGAAGGTCATGCGCAGCGGAAAGCGAAAGAACACGATCGCGTAGGCCGACAGGATCGAGATGAAGATCTTTCCGACCGCAACGCCGAGCGCCATGATCGTGGTGTTGAGGAGCAGCTTGCCGACGCTGACCCCGCCGATACGGCCGATGCCGCCGAACAGCCCCTCGCTGTAGTTGTTCCATAGCTGGCCGCCCGGCAAGAGCGGCAGCGGCGGCCTGAGGATCGTTTGCAGCGTGTGCGTCGAGGCAACGAAGGTGTAGTAGATCGGAAAAGCCACGATCAATATGCCGAGGATGAGCACGGCATGGGCGATGAAGGTGCGGAGCGGGGACTGGCCGATCATCGCTGCCCTCAGCCGTAGTGGACTTTGCGTTCCACATAGTGGAACTGGATCGCTGTGAGCGCGATGACGATGGCCATCAGGATGACCGACTGCGCCGCCGAGTCGCCCAGGATCAGATTGACGAAGCCGTCATTGTAGACCTTGTAGACCAGCGTCTCGGTCGTCTTGCCAGGCCCGCCGCCGGTGACGGCATGAACGATGCCGAACGTGTCGAACAGGGCATAGACGGTGTTGACGACCAGCAGGAAAAACGTTGTCGGCGCAAGCAGCGGGAAGACGATGGTCCAGAAGCGCTTGGTTTCGCCGGCGCCGTCCATGGCCGCCGCTTCGATCAGCGTTTTCGGCACCGCCTGCAGGCCGGCGACGAAGAACAGGAAATTGTAGCTGATCTGCTTCCAGGCAGCCGCCGACACCAGCAGGATCATGGCGTGGGTGCCGTTGAGCAGTGGGTCCCATGCGATGCCGAGGCTTCTCAGCAAATAGGCCAACGAGCCTATCGAAGGGTTGAACAGAAACAGCCACAGCATGCCGGCGATCGCCGGCGCCACGGCATAAGGCCATATCAACAGTGTGCGGTAGAGGCCTTTGCCGCGCACGGCCTTCTCGGCCATGACCGCGAGCAGCAGGGCCACAACCATGGCAACGATCGCGGTCGCAAGCGAGAACACCACCGTGACCTTGATCGAGTTGAGGTAGGCCGGATCGGCCAGCACCTTCCGGAAATTGGCAAACCAGACGAACCTGCTCTTCAGTCCGAACGGGTCTTGCCTGAGCATCGACTGGTAAAGCGCCTGACCAGCCGGCCAGTAGAAGAAAACCAGGGTTATGGCGAGCTGTGGCGCCACCAGCAGGTAGGGCAGGATCTTGTTGGGAAAGACGACGCGTGGAGACAGGCTGATTTCCCTCGCTATCCAGGCATCGCCCACGCGCGCTCGCGTGGGCGATATTCCAACCGACTGACCGAGACGATCTCGTTAGTTGTCCAGGGCTTCCTTGATCGCGGCGTTGCCGCGCGCGACCGCATTGTCGAGCGCCTGCTGGGCGGTTTGCTGGCCGGCCAGCATCTTCTCCAGCTCCTCGTTCTGGATATCACGCACCTGCGGCAGATTGGGCAGACGCACGCCCTTCGAATTGTCGGTCGGCGACTTGCCGATCATCTGCAGGATGGGTGTCTCGCGGCCGGGGTTCTTGTCATAGAAGCCTGATTTCTTGGTCGCCTCGTACGCGGCGAGCGTCACAGGCAGGTATCCCGACTTCTGGTGCAGGTATTCCTGTACATCGGTCTTGGACAGATAGGCAAAGAAGGCGGCAACGCCCTTGTATTCCTCGTCCGACTTGTTGCCGAACACCCATAGGCTGGCACCGCCCGGCGTCGTGTTCTGCGGGGCACCCTTGGCGTCACTGTCGTAGGGAAGCTGGCCGATGCCATAGTTCATGCCGGACTTGACGATATCGCCGAGGCCGCCCGACGATTCGGTGAAGATGCCGCATTCGCCGGCGAGGAATATCTGCTTGGCTTCGGAGGTGCGTCCGCCATATTTGAACGTGCCGTCCTTGGCCAGGTCGGCGAGCGCCTGGAAGTGGTTGACGAAAATCGGCGCATTGATCTTGAGTTCGACGTCGCCGCCGGCCAGGCCATTCTGCTGGGTGGCCCAAGGCACGTCATTCCACGCCGCGAAATTCTCCAGATGGATCCAGGTCAGCCAGGTCGAGGTATAGCCGCAAGAGGCGGCGCCGCTCGTTTTGATCTTCTTGGCGGCTTCCCAAACCTCGTTCCAGGTCTTGGGCGGAGTGTTCACGTCGAGGCCTGCCTTCTGGAAGATGTCCTTGTTGTAGTAGAGGATCGGCGAGGAGGAGTTGTAGGGGAAGGACAGCATGGTGCCGTCCGGCTTGGAATAATAGCCGACGATGCCGGGCAGATACTGGCTCTTGTCGAAAGTCATCCCGGCGCCGGTCATCACATCGGCCACCGGCTTTATCGCACCCTCGGCCGCCATCATCACGCCGGTGCCGACGTCGAACACCTGGAGGATATCGGGCGCTTGCCCGGCACGAAAGGCAGCGATGCCGGCATTCAGCGTCTCCGGATAGGTGCCCTTGAACACCGGAACGAGCTCATATTCGCTCTGGCTGGCGTTGAAATCCTTGGAGATCTTGGCGACGACCTCGGCGTTGGCGCCGGTCATGGCGTGCCACCAGCTGATCTGCGTGACGGCGAAGGCGGAGGTGGTGGAAAGCAGGGTCACGGTGGCGGCGATACCGGCCGCAAAGCCGAAGAACTTCATGTTTCATCTCCCGTTTGTCATTGGCGAAAGGGGCACCTCCGCAAAGGCAATATGTGGCGCTGATGACAATCGGACAACGGTTTTGTTGCCGATCAATGAACACCATTCCTTCCTAAAGTGCACTCGCTACCGAAACCGGGCGTCAGAAACGACATCACCGCCTTTTCGGCGCAGCGGCATCGGTTTTCCCCCGAAAAGACCCGCCTCATGGCCTACGGGTTAACTATTCGTTAAAATCTCCAAGAGCTAATCCGTCACACCTCCCCTGTTAGTTTTGACCGAGTGAACCAGGATGCTGACGGTCTATAATTGTATCGTAAATCAGCACGACCTGAGACTGGTTGCGCTCGCCGCACTCGTCTGTGGAATTTCTTGTTTCTCAGCAGTTAATCTCCTTAAGCATGTCGGCCGATCGACCGAGCGAAACCGGCTTGTCTGGCTGATGATCGCCGCGGCCTCGACCGGGTTCGGCATATGGGCGACGCATTTCATCGCCATGACCGCGTTTACGCCGGGAATACCGAACGCATACAATCCGGGATTATCCGCCTTTTCGCTTGCCGCCGCCGTCATCCTGACCGCGCTTGGGATGTGGGTCGCCACCTTGCGCCGCGGCATCGACCATTTCCTCGTCGGTGGTGCCATTCTGGGCGGCGCCATCGCGACGATGCACTACATCGGCATGGCGGCTTTCGAGGTCGAAGGCCGGGTCGTATGGAACCTGCTCCTTGTCGCGATGTCGCTTCTGGCCGGCGTGACCCTTGCGGCACTGGCACTCCTGGTCGTTTTGCGCCGCCCGTCAGCAGTCGCGACTCTCGGCGGCGCCGCGCTTTTGACGCTGGCCATTTGCAGCTTGCATTTCATCGCGATGGCCGCGGTGTCGATCATTCCGGATTCCTCGATTGAAATATCCGAACATTCCATCGAGCCCATTTCCCAGGCCTTTGCCGCAGCGGTCGCCAGCCTTGTAATCCTTGTGCTGTCAGGTGCCGCGCTGTGGATCGATCTGCGCTTTCGCCACCAGAAGCTCGAGGCCGAGCGCATGCACGATCTCGCCAATGCGGCGGTGGAAGGTCTGATCGTTTGCGATGGCACCCGCATCGTCAGCGCCAATGACAGTATGGCGAAGCTGACCGGAACAGCGACAGCCACCCTGAACACGATGCAACTCGGCGAGCTTTTCGACGGACAGAGCGCAGCCGCTATGTCCGGCTTCGGCGAACAGGCGCAGGAAGCGAAATTAAGGGGCAGCGACGGCGCGAGAATTCCTGTCGAGCTGATCGCCAGGAAGATCACCTACTGCGGCAGGCCTCATACGGTGCTTGCCGTTCGCGACATCCGTGAGCGCAAGAAGGCAGAAGAAGAGATTCTCCGCCTCGCGCATTTCGATCCGCTTACCGGGCTTGCCAATCGGCGGAGCTTTTCTTCCCGGCTGGAAGCAGAAGTCGCCTCGATGGATCGTGGCGGCAAGGATGGATATCTGGCGCTCCTGCTGCTTGACCTCGACCGGTTCAAGCAAGTCAACGACCTCTACGGCCACAGCGCCGGTGACGCGATGCTGCAGAAGCTCGCGCACTGCATCTCCGGCATCCCGCGCAACGGACAGATGCTCGCGCGTCTCGGCGGTGACGAATTTGCCATCATAGCTCCGAACCTCCCCGACCCCTTGGCCGCAGGCCGGATAGCCGAGGACTTGCTGGCGGCGATCCGCGAGGAAAACAGGGTTTCGGTCGGCTCCGGCCTCGTCTCGGCCAGCATCGGCATCGCCTTCTTTCCGCTGGATGCCGAAGACCAGGCCGGCCTGATCAGCCATGCCGACACGGCACTCCATCGCGCCAAAACCGAAGGCAGGGACACTTACCGGTTTTTCGAGATAGCCATGGGCACCGCGGCCCGCGACAAGCGCGTGATGGAGCATGAATTGCGCCAGGCCATCGCCCGCAAGGAGTTCCACCTCGTCTACCAGCCTCAGAAGGAAATCCGCGGCGGCAGGATGATCGGCTTCGAAGCCCTGGTCCGGTGGCAGCACCCTGAGCGGGGTGATATTTCTCCGGCTGTTTTCATCCCCGTGGCCGAGGACAGTGGCGCGATCGCCCAGATCGGCGACTGGGTGCTGACGACGGCTTGTAACGATGCTGCTCGCTGGACAAATCCGCTGATGGTCGCCGTCAACGTCTCCGCCGTGCAGTTTCACAATCCGAACTTCAGCCGCAAGGTGCATGATGCACTGGCGAGGTCCGGCCTGGCACCCGGCAGGCTGGAACTGGAGATCACCGAAACAGCCCTGGTGAAGGATATGCCCCGCGCGCTGGCGGCCTTGAGGCAGGTCAAGGCGCTTGGCGTGCATGTAGCGATGGACGATTTTGGCACCGGCTACTCTTCGCTGTCCAACCTTAGCGCCTTTCCCTTCGACAAGATCAAGATCGACGGGTCGTTCATCAAATCGGTCGACAAGAACGCCCAGTTCGCGGCGATCGTCCGCGCCGTGCTGGGGCTTGGACGCGGTCTCGGCCTACCGGTCCTTGCGGAGGGCATCGAGACGCCGGGTGAATTGCAGTTCTTGGATGCCGAGGCTTGCGAGATCGGGCAAGGCTATTACCTCGGCAAACCGGCTCCGATCGAGACGTTCGGCGAACTGACGGGCGTGGCTGCTCCGGCAATCCGCACAGCCAGCCGACGCGGCGCAAGCATTGCCGTGCTCAAGCCGCGCCTGCGCACGGTCTGAGCCTATCCCGGCTGAAGCGCCGCCTCGACCAGACGCTTGGCATCCGGCCCCGACCATTCGGCCGGGCCGTTCATATGGGCGATGAGGCAGCCTTGCCCATCGATCAGCATGGTGACGGGCAGACCTAGCGCCAGGCCGCGCGTCTTGACGTCGTTGAACAGCGCCATCGTGGCATCGCGATAGTAGCCGAGCGACTTGACGCCGGTGTCCTCCAGGAATTTCTTCGGTTTGGCATCGTCGCCGGCATCGACGTTGACGGCAACAACCTGAAACGCATCGCTGCCCATCTCCTTCTGCAGCGCATCGAGCGCCGGCATTTCGGCGCGGCAAGGCGCACACCATGTCGCCCACAGATTGAGCAGCACCGTCTTGCCGGCATGATCGGCGATCATCGTCGGCTCCCCGTCGGGGCCGTTGAAGGCAAGGCTTTTCAGCGATTGCGGCGGATCCGCCGGCAAAAGCGCGGCAACCTGGCCGGTAGCAGCGGCGGCGATCTTCTTGGCACGGTCGGTCTTGGCGACGCAGGCGGCGTCGTCCTTGCCGCCGCCGGCGGCCACTGGCGCGGGCGCCTTGTTGCCAGAACTGCTTTCCCTGACATATACCGCGACCGCGCCGGCCAGCACGCCCGCAACCAAAGCGGCGAGGATGAGACGCAAAGCCGGGAAAAATCTATTGCCGTCTGCCATTTTTGAAAAACTGCTCCGGAGCACGGGTTATAGCGATGAACGACAAGAAGGCCAGCAACCAGATGTGGGGCGGACGTTTTGCCTCGGGTCCGGCCGCAATCATGGAAGCGATCAACGCGTCGATCTCGTTCGACCGCAAACTCTATGCGCAGGATATTCGCGGCTCGATCGCCCATTGCCAGATGCTGGCGCAAACGGGCATTATTTCGGCGGCCGATCAAGAAAAAATCACTCACGGGCTGAACACGATCCTGGCAGAGATCGAGGCCGGCACATTCGAGTTCTCCACCAGGCTGGAAGACATCCACATGAATATCGAGGCCCGTCTGGCCGATTTGATCGGGCCCGCAGCTGGCCGCCTGCATACCGCCCGCTCGCGCAATGACCAGGTGGCGGTCGACCTCAGGCTGTGGGTCAAGGACGAGTGCTTTCGCGTCGCCGAGGCGCTGAAGGGGCTGATCACGGCGTTCCTAGATCGCGCCGAGGAGCATGCGGCAACGGTGATGCCGGGCTTCACCCACATGCAGGCGGCGCAGCCGGTGACCTTCGGCCACCACTGCATGGCCTATGTCGAGATGTTTGCGCGCGACCTGTCTCGCGTCCGCGATGCGATTGAGCGTATGGATGAAAGCCCGCTCGGCGCTGCCGCCCTTGCCGGCACCAGCTTTCCGATTGACAGGCACGAGACAGCGAAGGCGCTTGGCTTCCGCGAGCCGATGCGCAATTCGCTCGACAGCGTTTCGGATCGCGATTTCGCGCTCGAGTTCCTGGGCGTAGCAGCGATCTGCGCGACGCATCTGTCGCGACTGGCTGAAGAGATCATCATCTGGTCGACGCCGCAATTCGGCTTCGTCAGGCTGTCGGATAGTTTCTCGACGGGTTCGTCGATCATGCCGCAGAAGAAGAATCCCGACGCTGCCGAACTGGTGCGCGGCAAGACCGGCCGCGTCACCGGGCACCTCGTCGGCTTGCTGACAGTAATGAAGGGCATGCCGCTGACCTATGGCAAGGACATGCAGGAAGACAAGGAATCCGTCTTCGACGCGGCCGAGACGCTCGACCTGATGCTGGCGGCAATGACCGGCATGGTGCGCGACATGACGGTGAACACCGCGGCGATGAAAAAGGCCGCCGGCGCCGGCTATTCGACTGCGACCGACCTCGCCGACTGGCTGGTGCGCACGCTCGGCCTGCCGTTCCGCGAGGCGCACCATATCACTGGCCGGGCGGTGGCGCTGGCCGAGGACAGGAAGATCGGGCTCGACAGGCTTTCGCTGGAGGATCTGCAGTCCATTCACCCCGGTATCAGCGCCGACGTGTTTTCGGTCCTTGCCGTGCAGAATTCTGTAAAGAGCCGCACGAGCTTCGGCGGCACCGCGCCGTCCGAGGTGCGCAAGCAGATCCGCTACTGGAAAAAGCGGCTCGCCAAGGCGTAAGACGCGGGGTGCAATGGCCGCAAAACTCGGCTAGAAGCGGCTGCGGGCAAAAGTTTCGGACGGATGGCACGATGACCGGAAGCAGGATTTTGGTGACGCTGACGCTGTTGGCAGCAATGGCCACCGTTGCGGCCTGCGGCAGGAAGGCTGCGCTTGATACGCCCTACGCGGCCGCCGTGCAGGCCCGCAAGGACGCCGAGAAGGCCAAGCAACCTTTGCCGCCGGAGCCGGAAAAACCTGTTGAGGACAAGAAATTCATCCTCGACCCGCTGCTCTGATTTTTCGGACCAATCTCGTGAACCATTTCGACTACCGCGACGGCGCGCTGCATGCCGAGGACGTGGCGATATCAGACATCGCCGCCAGCGTCGGCACGCCGTTCTATTGTTATTCGACGGCGACGCTGACCAGGCATTTTCGCGTCTTCACAGAGGCCTTTGCCGGGCTCGACGCCCTCGTCTGCTATGCCATGAAGGCGAATTCGAACCAGGCCGTGCTGAAGGTGTTGGCAAGACTCGGCGCCGGCGCCGACGTGGTCTCGGAGGGCGAATTGCGCCGCGCTTTGGCGGCCGGCATTCCGGCAAGCAAGATCCTGTTTTCGGGCGTCGGCAAGACCGCGCGCGAAATGGATTTTGCGCTCTCGGCCGGCATTCTCTGTTTCAACGTCGAATCCGAACCGGAGCTGGAGCTGCTGTCGGCCCGCGCGACCGCGCTGGGCAAGATCGCGCCGATCTCGCTGCGCATCAATCCGGATGTCGACGCCAGGACGCACAACAAGATTTCGACTGGGAAGGCCGAGAACAAGTTCGGCATTCCCTGGCAGCAGGCACGAAAGGTTTATGCGCGCGCGGCTGAGCTGCCGGGCATCAAGGTCACCGGCATAGACACCCATATCGGCAGCCAGATCACCGAATTGCAGCCCTTCGACGAGGCCTTTGCGCTGCTGGTGGAGCTGGTCGGCGCCTTGCGCTCCGACGGTCATGCCATCGAGCACATCGATGTCGGTGGCGGCCTTGGCATTCCCTACCGCGTCGACAACAACCCGCCGCCTTTGCCCGATGCCTATGCCCGGATCGTCAGAAAGCATGTCGTCGCCGAACTCGGGCTGAAAGTGATGTTCGAGCCAGGCCGGCTGATCGTCGGCAATGCCGGCATCCTGGTCTCGGAGGTAATCTTCGTGAAGGAGGGCGACGCCAAGAACTTCCTCGTCGTCGACGCCGCGATGAACGACCTGATCCGGCCGACGCTTTACGACGCTTTCCACGACATCAAGCCGGTGGCGCAGCAGCCGGCCGCAGCACCGCGCATGAAGGTCGACGTCGTCGGCCCGGTTTGCGAGACCGGTGACTATCTCGGGCTCGACCGTGACCTGCCCCGGCTGAAATCCGGCGACCTGATCGCTGTCGCCACCGCCGGCGCCTATGGCGCCGTCCAGGCCGGCACCTACAATACCAGGCTGCTGGTACCGGAAGTGCTGGTCGACGGCGACCGCTTCCACGTTGTGCGCCCGCGCCAGACCTATGACGAGCTGATCGGACTGGATTCGGTGCCGGACTGGTTGGAGTAGAACTCTGCAGCTACAGGCGGTGCTGAATGAGCGCCCTGGTTTCGGCGATCCTGTTCTCGTTCCGGCGATAGAATGTCCACTGCTTGATGCGCTTGCTGCGCAAAAGCCCTGCCTGGGTGAGCACGCGCATATGTTCGCTGAGCGTCGCCTGGGTGATCCCCAGCTTTTCCGCGATCAGCAGCGCGCAGACTCCGTCGTCGACCAGATCGCCGTCCGCCTGCGGCGGAAAATGCGAGCGCGGGTCCTTGAGCCAATCGAGGATCTGCAGCCTACGCTCGTTGGCAATCGCTTTGAAGACGTCGACCTCTTGCATTTAGCTACTTTGCCAAGTTACTAAGTAATGTCAACTCTGAATGTCAGCTCTGGGAGTGAAAGCATGCTGCACGGCCACACGATCACACGCGAGCGCATTGCGGCGATGGAACCCCGCATCCGGCCCTTCGTGCGCCACACGCCGGTGCTGCGCGTCGACATGGCCGATTTCGGCCGCCCGGCTCTGCCGGTCGACCTGAAGCTTGAGTGCTTGCAGCATTCCGGCTCGTTCAAGGCGCGTGGTGCGTTCACCAATCTCCTCGAACGGCCGGTTCCTGCGGCCGGCGTCGTTGCCGCATCGGGCGGCAATCACGGCGCCGCCGTCGCCTATGCCGCCATGCGACTCGGCCACAAGGCGACCATCTTTGTTCCCGAAGTGAGCCCGCAGGCCAAGCTGGACCGCATCCGTGGCTACGGCGCCGAGCTGGTCGTCGGCGGCGCCCGTTATGCCGAGGCGCTGGCCGCCAGCGAGAGCTTCGCCGAAAAATCCGGCGCGCTGCAGATCCACGCCTTCAACCAGGAGGAGACGCTGGTCGGGCAGGGCACGCTCGGCCTCGAAATCGAGGCCGACCTGCCGAAGCTCGACACCCTGCTGGTTGCTGTCGGCGGCGGCGGCCTGATCGGCGGCATCGCCGCCTGGTTTTCCGGCCGCATCAGGATCATCGCGGTCGAGCCGGAGGGTGCGCCGACGCTTCATCGCGCGTTCGCGGCGGGCCGACCCGTCGACGCGCCGGCTGAGGGCGTCGCCGCCGATTCGCTCGCGCCAAAGCGTGTCGGCGAAATGATGTTTCCTATCGCCGAGGCATTCGTCGAGCGCTCGATCCTGGTCGGCGACGACGACATTATCGCCGCCCAGGCGGCGCTGTGGGACCGCGTGCGAATCATCTCCGAGCCGGGCGGTGCGGCCGCCTTCGCGGCGCTCCTGTCCGGCCGCTACGCACCGGTTGCAGGCGAGCGCGTTGCCGTACTGATCTGCGGCGCAAACGCCAATCCGGCGAAATTCTGACAATATCCGGGGCATTATTGTTCACGTTTTGGGGAACCGCCTCGCCTTCGCCGTGTTTGTTGGTATCCTTAGGGCGATGTGCATCCGCTTGGACGCACGAAGTACGCGCTAAGATTTTAGGTCTTCGCATCGTGCTTCCCGGAAATCGACTTTTCGGGCCCATGCGATAGACTCGTGAGGCCTGGGCTATCCCGCCCGGCCAGGAAGGGCCGATGACGCAACGACCCATTTTCACCAGCGATCGCAGTCTGGCCAGGCGCCTTGCCTTGAGCCGGCTGGGGACGCAGGTCTCGATAATCGTCGAACGCGGCTGGCCATTGGTGCTGCCGCTGATCATCGTCGCCAGCCTGTTCCTCAGCATTTCGTGGCTCGGCCTGTTCCCATTTTTGCCCGATCTGGCGCGGATCGGTCTTATCACGGCATTCGGCGTCGCAGCGCTTGCCGCACTCTATCCGCTGCGTTTCTTCCGCACGCCATCCAGTGCCGAGGTCGACCGCCGCATCGAGGCGGCCAACCGATTGCTGCACAGCCCGGTGCAGGTCCAGACCGATCGCCCGAGCGGCAAGGAAAGCATTTTTTCGCAAGCCCTGTGGCGCGAGCATCAGCGGCGCATGGCGGACCGGCTGGGCGAGCTTGGCGGCGACGTGCCGCGCACACGCGTGCCGGAACGCGACCCGTGGGCGTTGCGCGCCGTTGCCGCGCTTTTGTTGGTCACTGCCTTTGCCTTCTCCTTCGGGCCGTCGGGCGGCAGGCTGGGCGACGGCTTTGTTGCCCGTGCCGCCCGCGACGTCGTGCCGCCGCGCATTGATGCCTGGGTGACGCCGCCGGCCTATACCGGCAGGCCGCCGATATTCCTGAACGTCCCAGTCCTTGCCAACAACGCCACTCAAACGGCGCCGACCTTCACCGTTCCGGAGGGCAGCGATGTGTCGCTGCGCGTCACCGGCGGTTCGGGCGAGGAAACGCTGAGTTACGCCGACACCGGCGGCAACACCCGCGCCATCGATCCGACCGGGCCGCAAGCCGCCAAGACTGAGGCAGCTCCGGCAACGCCTTCCACCGTGCGCCAGTTCAGCGGCAAGTTGACGGCCGACGGCACGCTGACGCTGCAGTCCGGCGACGGCGAGCTCGGCCGCTGGGCCTTCGCCATAATTCCCGACAAGCCGCCGCAGATCCGCTTTGTCGGCGAGCCGAAGCGCGCCGTCAACGGCGCCTTCGAACTCAACTACCAGATTGACGATGACTATGGCGCGGCCTCCGCCAAGGCCGTTTTCGCATTGGCCGATCCGCAGGCACCCAACGCGCATCCGCTCTATGGCCCGCCGGAAATGCCGCTGACGTTGCCGCGCCGCGGCGGGAAGGCGAATGCCGCTAAGACGACGAAGGACCTGACCGACCATGTCTGGGCCGGTGGTAACGTCAAGCTGTCGCTTGTCGCCACCGACGGTGCCGGACACACGGCGACCAGCGAAACCAAGACGCTGGTGATGCCGGAGCGGCCATTCTCCAACCCGTTGGCGCGGGCTGTTGTCGAGCAGCGCCGCATGCTGGCGCTCGACGCCTATGCCAAGGACCGGGTGCTCGACCTAATGGATGCGATCACGCTCAGGCCCGAAGACACGTTCGACAACATGACGCACTACCTCGCCATCATGAGCGCCCGCACCCGGCTGAAGATGGCTGACAGCGACGACCAATTGCGCGACGAGGTCGCTTACCTCTGGGAGATCGCGCTCGGCATCGAGGAAGGCAATCTGTCGGCGGCCGAGAAGCGGCTGCGCCAGGCGCAGCAGGCGCTGCAGGATGCGATCAAGAACGGCGCCAGCGACCAGGAGATCGAGAAGGCGATGAAGGAACTGCGCGAGGCGATGAACCAGTTCCTGCAGGAATTCGCGGCGCGGGCGCAGCAGAATCCGAATGCGCCACAGATGCAGCAGAACGGCCGGGAACTGCGCCAGAGCGACATCGACCGCATGATGGACCAGATCGAGAACCTGGCGAAATCCGGCAATCGCGACCAGGCGCAGCAATTGCTGTCTGAGCTGCAGGACATGATGAACAATCTGCAGGCAGGCCGCCAGCAACAAGGCGGTCAGCAGGACAGCGAGATGCGTCAGCAGATGGATAAGCTGGGCGAGATCATGCGGCGCCAGCAGGAGATGATGAACGACACCTTCCGCATGGACCAGATGCAGCGTGGCCAGCAACAGCGCGGGCAGAACCGCGACGAGCAGCTCGGCGAGAACGGTGAGCCGGGCCCGATGGACGAACAGGGCAAGCCCGGCCTGGGCGACGACCGCGATCCGCTCGGCCGGCCGGGGCAGATGACGCCGCAGGAATTCGCCGATGCGATGAAGCAGTTGCAGGAAGGCCAGGGCAAGCTGCAGAGCGAGCTCGATCAATTGAGGAAGAGCCTCGAAGGCATGGGCCTCGACCCCAATGAGGGGTTTGGCGAGGCCGGCAAATCCATGGGCAATGCCGAACAGGCGCTCGGCGAGGGCGAAGGCGACCAGGCCGTCGGTCACCAGGGCCGCGCATTGGAAGCCTTGCGCAGGGGCGCCAAGGACATGATGAAGCAATTGCAGGCGATGCAAGGCGACCAGGGCGGCAACGGCCAGGGCGGACGACAGCAGAATGCCGACCGTGACCCGCTCGGGCGGCCCCGCACCAGCGAGGGTCCCGATGACGGGAGTTCGGTGAGAGTGCCTGACGAGATCGACGTGCAGCGTGCCCGCCAAATCCTCGAAGCGATCCGCAAGCGGCTCGGCAATGCACTCAGCCCCGATATCGAGCGCAGCTATCTGGAGCGGCTGCTGGAGCTGAAGTAAGGCTGCCTGTATTCGGAAGATCGCCGCGCGCGGTCCGTGGTGGCCGCCACCGCCGGACTGAGCGGCATTCTTTAACGGTTGGTGAACGCCTCGCGGATCGCCTCTTCCATGCCGTCGATGGCCTCGCCGGAAGCGTTCGGGTTGCGCCGCAGCACCACGTTCGAGGAATCGATGTCGCCGAACCCGTCGGCGGTCGTAAGCTCGCGGCAGCCGGCCGGAATGTTGCTGCGCGAGATCGGCGCAATCGCCAGCCCGGAGGTGACGGCGAGCCGCAGGCCGCCATTGGTATCGCTGGTGTAGGCGACACGATAGGCGAGATCGCGCTGTTCCAGCGACTTTATCGCGAAATCCTTGCACCAACCGGCACGGTTGTAGAGCGCGATCGGCACCGGCCGCTCCTCATGCATGTGATGCAGCTCTGACGTCACCCATACGGTCGGGTCATGCATCAGCACCTCACCGCCCGACAGATCCTGCCATTCGAACACCACCGCCAGATCGAGCTCGCCAGCGGCGAGCGCCGCGATCTGCGCACCGGAATGCGCGTAGCGGACGGTGATGTCGACCTGAGGATGGCGCTTGGCAAAGGCGCCGAGCGCGCGCGACAGGATCGCGTGGCCATATTCCTCCGGGATACCGATGCGCACCGGCCCGCCAAGCGGCGCCGCGACCATCGATGCCGCCGTCTCGTCGAGCAGTGAAACGATGCGCCTGGCGTTGGCGATGAGCTCGCCGCCGCGCCGTGTCAGCGCCACACCGCGCGAGCCGCGCTCGAACAGGCTGTCGCCGATCATGCCTTCAAGCTTCTTCATCTGCATCGAGACCGCCGACTGGGTGCGCCCGGCCCGCTCCGCCGCCTTGGTGAAATTACCACTGTCGGCGACCGCCACGAAGGTTCGCAACAGGTCGCTGTCGAGATTGGGTCGCATGTGCCCGCCATAAGAAAATCTGATTGCTGGCATCATTCCAATTCGTTTGCAACATGTCAAACGGCGGACAATAGTTCGCCTTACCCATTGGATATGCGGCCGCGAAATCGGCCGCGGACCAATCAAAAGTCCTCACTCGTACCCGCTGCCCGAAATGGCGGCGGGTTCTTTTTACCCGGATGCAGGCCTGTGTTCGGCCGCGCACGCGGGGACAGGAGCGCCTATGCAGAATCGGCTTGTGCTCGGCATCCTCAGCCTCTGTCTCGGCGTACTGGTCTTTTCGCTGCAGGACCCGCTGGTCAAGGCGGTGTCGAGCCACTATCCGGTCACCGAGGTGATGGCGATCCGCTCGATCGTCGCCCTGCCGATCCTGGTTTTCCTCGTCCACGCCGATGTCGGATTGCAGGCAATCCTGTCGAAGCGGTTCGGCATGCTGACGATGCGCGCCTTCATCCAGTTCACCTCCTACACGGCCTACTATCTGGCAATCGCCGCCCTGCCGCTGGCTGACGCGGTGGCGCTCTATTTCATGGCGCCGCTGTTCATCATGGCGCTGGCCGGCCCCTATCTCGGCGAACGCGTGTCCTGGCAGGCGCTCGCCACCGTCCTGGTCGGCATGCTCGGCGTGCTGGTGATGGTGCGCCCAGGCGCCGGCTTGTTCGACTGGGCGGCGCTGCTGTCGCTAGGTTCGGCTCTGCTCTACGGTTTCTCGCAGCTGATGGCGCGCAAGATCGGCGACACCGAATCCTCGACCGTCATGGCGTTCTATCAGAACGGCGCCTATCTGGTCGGCGCGGCCTTGGTAGCGGCATTGTTTTGGCTGGCAGGCATTGACCACGCCGTGCATCCGAGCCTCGAGTTCCTCGTCCGGCCATGGGCCTGGCCGGCGACGCCGGATCTCCTCAAGATGGGGGCATGCGGCTTCGTTGCCTCGGCCGGAATGATCCTGTTGTCGCAGGCCTACCGGCTGGCGCCCGCCAACAGCGTCGCCACCTTCGAATACACCGGTATCATCTGGTCGCCGCTATGGGGTTTTCTGTTCTTTGCCGAAATGCCGCGACCAGCGACGGCGGCCGGCGCAGCCCTCATCATCGGCGCCGGGCTTTTTGCGCTCAATGCCGGCCGGCGCCGGAGCGGCGAGCCAGCCATTGCGGCGACCTGCGACCCTGCCTGAAGGCGGTTGACCTTGGGCTTTAGGCGAAGCAGGCGAGCGCCTGTTCGACGCGGGCGCGGATTTCAGCCAGCGCGAACGGTTTTTGCACGACGTCGAGAATAATGCCGTCCAATTCCTCGGCGCGCTCGCGTTGGTCGGCATAGCCGGTCATCAGCACGATCTTCACCGCCGGGAACAGCGCCGCTGCCGCCTTGGCCATCTCGATGCCGTCCATCTCCGGCATGCGGATGTCGGACAGCACAAGGTCGTAGCCCCCCTGCGCCGCCCCGATCAGAGAAAGACCGTGCGCGCCATCGGCGGCAACAGTGACATTATGCCCGGCGCGTTCGAGCGCACGGGCGGCGAGGCTGCGGACGGATTCATCGTCCTCGACGATCAGGAGCTTTGCCATGGGCAGGATATTTGGCGAGGAAAAGTTGATGTTTCCTGAAGGCGCTGAGGGTCGATGAGGCCTTTTCAGAATTCGCTCTGGCGAGTCAGATGGCGTGGTTTTCGAGAACCGGAGCGGAGCGGACTGTCGACTCCGAGAGCACCGGAAGCGCTCAAAACTGCGTCAGGTGGCCGCCGGAGTAGAATTATCAAAAGACCTCAAGCGTCGCCCTTGACGATGCCGACGAACGGCAATTCGCGAAACGCGTGGGCGACGTCCATGCCATAACCGACGACGAAATAATCGGGGCAGTCGAAGCCGACATAGTCGGCGTTGAGCGTGGTCTGGCGGCGCATGCGCTTGTCGAGCAGCACGGCGATGGCACAGCTCCTCGCGCCGCGCGACAGCATGAGGTCGCGGGTGAAACTCAGCGTTTTGCCGGATTCCAGAATGTCGTCGATGAGAAGCACGTCGCGGCCGGCGACCTCGTTGTCGATGTCGCGCAGCACCCTCACCTCACCGCTGGTCGTGCCGGCGCCATAGCTGGAGATGAAGATGAACTCGACCTCCGGCGACAGGCCGACATCGTGCATGGCACGGATAAGATCGGCGGCGAAGATGAATGATCCTTTCAGCACCGAGATTACCAGAAGGTCGTGGTAGTCGTGCCCGGCGATCTCCTTGGCAAGTTCCAGGTTCCGCCGCGCAATGGCGGACGCTGAAAACAGGACTTCGATGTCCTTGCCGCGCACGACTGGCATTGGCTGCCCTTCCAGAAATGATCGCCTTGTAGGCGAAGCCGACCGAAACGGTCTTCAACCCCGTTTCTAGGCATGTCGAGCCGGCTGGCAAGGCCAATCTTTCGCAGGACGCCCGCGAACGGTCGGATGCCCCAGCGCGTCGCGAATCGTTTACTTGGTGACCCGTTGATTTTCCGGCGCCGTTCTAACGAATCAGCGCATGGCCGCCCGACATCCAGAAGGCGGCAAAGGCGGCACCGACGCCGACAATCCAGAAGATCGGCCCACCGTGCACCCACAACGGCCGTTCGACGGCGGTTTCGGGCTTGCGCAACATGTCCATGCCTTCGATGGAAGGCGTGGAAATCATGCGGGCAGGCGGCGGCGCAAAGTCTGGACGTGTAAAATGGCGGGGCAGCACCTCATAGTCGGCATCGATGACGTCGGCGGTCACGTCATGCATGATGCGTTCCGGCCCGGCGGCCGGATCGGTCATGATTTCGCCGGAAACCGGGCGCGCGGTTCGATCCTCAGCCATCATGGCCTGACACTACAGCACCTGTTCGCTGTTCGTTTCTTTTGGGTAAACGGAAATGGTTAACGCTTCCCCACCGGAACCCCTGGGACTCGCTCGAAAAGCCGCCAAATTAACCGTCGGTTAACCATGCCGGCCGATGGTCTTACCACAGAAAGGGCTGGCATCTTGCCGCCAAGAATTTCAGGTCGTCGAAAGTGATCCGCTTCGAAAATGTCGGCCTCCGCTATGGCATGGGTCCGGAGATTCTCCGCGACATCTCCTTGCACATTCCGGAGCGCTCCTTTCAGTTCCTGAGCGGACCTTCAGGCGCCGGCAAGACGACGTTGCTGCGGCTTTTGTTCATGTCGCTGAAGCCGACGCGCGGCCTGATCACCATTTTCGGCAAGGACCGTTCGCGCATCTCGCGCACCGAATTGCCGCATCTGAGACGGCGCATCGGCGTGGTGTTCCAGGATTTTCGTCTGCTCGACCATATGACCACCTATGAGAACGTGGCCTTGCCGCTACGCGTACGCGGCCGCGAGGAAGCGACCTACCGCACCGACGTCACCGAGCTGCTGAAATGGGTCGGCCTCGGCGAGCGCATGCATGTGCTGCCGCCGGTGCTGTCTGGCGGCGAGAAGCAGCGCGCCGCCATCGCCCGCGCGTTGATCGAGCAGCCCGAGATCCTGCTCGCCGACGAGCCGACCGGCAATGTCGACCCGCCGCTGGCGCGACGCTTGCTGCGATTGTTCATCGAGCTCAACCGGCTGGGGACCGCCGTGGTGATCGCCACACACGACCTCGGCCTGATGGAACAGGTCGACGCACGGCGAATGATCCTGGCCGGCGGAAGGCTGGACATCTATGACTGAGCTCTCCGTCGAACATTTCGAGGGTCAGGACGCCGCGGCAGCAAAGCCCCGCGTCCAGCGCAAGATGGCGCCGATCGTGCCGGCGCAGAACATCGCCGGCCGGGCGCTGGTGCTGGTCATCGCCATCATGACGTTTCTGTCCTGCCTGACGTTTGGCGCAGTCACGCTGGTGCGTGACACCGCCTCCGTCTGGGAGAACCAGATCTCGCGCGAAGCGACCATCCAGATCAAGCCGGTCGATGGCCTCGACATGGAGGCCGCACTTGCGCTTGCCTCGCAGATCGCCGGCGAGTTCCCTGGCGTGAAAAGCGCCAGGATCGTCGATCGCGAAGCAACGGCCCGACTGCTCGAGCCTTGGCTGGGCTCGGGCCTGAACATCGATGAGCTGCCGGTGCCGCGCCTGATCATCATCACCATTGACGAGAACAGTCCGCCCGATTTCGCCGCACTGCGTGCGGCAATCACGCCGAAGCTGCCGAGCGCCTCGCTCGACGATCATCGCACCTGGGTCGACCGGCTGGTTGCTATGGCCCGCACCACGGTAACGATCGGTATCGCAGTGCTGGCGCTGATGCTGTCTGCGACGGTGCTGACCGTTGTATTCGCGACGCGCGGCGCCATGGCCGGCAACGGCCACATCATCGAGGTGCTGCATTTCGTCGGCGCCGAGGCGCGCTTCATCGCGCGCGAATTCCGCCGGCATTTTCTGGTCACCGGCATGAAGGGCGCCGCGGCAGGCGGCGCCGCGGCGATCCTCGTCTTCATCGTCTTCTCCTGGTGGTCGTCACGCAATATGGCGACACCGCAGGCCGACCAGGCGACCGCCCTGTTCGGCAATTTCGCCATCGGCTCGGCGGGTTATCTCGGGGTCGCTGTCATGGTGCTGGTGATCGGCGCGCTGACGGCGGCAACCTCCCATTTCACCGTGGTTACCTATCTCAGCGACATCGATATTCGCCAGCCGGACGCCGGCTAAAGGAAAGATCGATCACGGATGAAAACGCCTCGTCACGAAAATTGCATTTTTTTCCTACCAAAGGCCGTATTTCGGGATTAACCATTTCATGATGGACGTTCGGGACTCGACCGATACCGCTGGGTGCATGCCAGTGCTGGTTGCGCGTCCGCATGAATTCGCCGGGCCTGATGAATTTGCCAAGCCGGATCAATCCGCCAAACATGGGCGGCTGCTGGCAGCCCGCTCCTTGCGCCTCTCGGCTCTCCTTCTGCTCGCCCTTGTGGCGTTGTTTGTCGCCGGCTTCGGCTGGTTCGCCAATACCGTCAGCCGTCTGACGACGCCCGCCAATCCGGCAAGGGCCGACGCTATCATCGTGCTGACCGGCGGCCAGTCGCGACTCGACGCTGCTATGGGCCTGCTTGCGTCAGGCAAGGGCGAGCGGCTGCTGATCAGCGGCGTCCATCCTTCCGCCAGCCGCCGCCAGCTTCAAGCCGCGACCGGTGGCGACAAGAGGCTGTTTTCATGCTGCGTCGACATCGACCGCGCTGCGCTCGACACGATCGGCAATGCCGAGGAAAGCGCCAAATGGGTCGAGGACCATGCCTACGGCACCGTCATTCTCGTCACCAACAATTATCACATGCCGCGCAGCCTGCTGGAAATGGGCCGGCTGCTGCACGGCGCAAGGCTCGAGCCCTATCCGGTGGTCAACACCAACCTCGAGAATGGCGGCTGGCTGACCAAGCCGGAAGCGCTGCGTGTGCTGTTCACCGAATATAACAAATACCTGCTGGCGCTGGCGCGCGGCATCATGCCGGTGAAGCAAACCGAGAGCGTCGCGCTGGCCGACGCCGCAGGCGGAAGCTGAACGGCACCGGCACTTTTTATTCCCTAGCTCTTATTCCCTGGCTGCTGCATCCGATCGCAAGCGTGCGATCTCCTGTTCGAGCCGTTCGATGCGCTTGTCGCGTTCGCCCAGCGCCGCCGCCACGTCGGCCGCTTCGAAACGCTGCGGGATGTGCTGCGAGCAATTTGAATCCCAAGCCGAAACCGTAAACAGGATGACCTGCTCGGGTCGCGCCTTATAGTCTTGCGGCATCAGCTTTGCCGTCAGCTCGGCATCGCCCTCGACGACTTGCGCTTTGCCCCAGATCTTGATGCGCTGCCGGTGCGCATAATCGATCAGAAACAGGAAAGCCTGTGGGTTGTCGCTGAGGTTGCCCTGGGTGATGAACTGCCTGTTGCCGGAAAAATCGGCAAAGCCGATCGTCCGTTCGTCGAGCACCTTGAGGAAACCGGCAGGCCCGCCGCGATGCTGGATGTAAGGCTGCCCGTCCGCATTGGCGGTCGACAGAAAGACGCTGGTCTGCGCCTCGATGAAGGCGGCGAGATCGGGCGTGATTGCCGCCTGCCAGCCGCCACGCTCCTCGACACGGGCATAGGCCTGGCGCGAGCCCTTGCGGGCCTGGATCGCCTTCACCGTCGGGGTGAAGGCGACATCGCTGGTGTGAGCGTTCATGAAGATCTCCTTAGGCGCCGCGTTGCGCTGCATTGTTCGCCTACGAGAATAGGGCCTTCCGTCTTCGAGATGCAGACGCCATATGTGCAACCTATCCTTCCGTTTTTCGGAAGGGCAATTTTTCGGTAGAGCTATGGATCGCCTCCAGTCCATGTCGCTTTTCGTTGCCGCGGCGGAGACAGGCAGCCTCTCGGCTGCCGGGCGTCGCTTCGGCATTCCGCTGACGACGGTCAGCCGCAAGGTTTCGGACCTGGAAAAGCACCTGAAGGCACGGCTGTTGAACCGCTCGGCACGGCAGCTGTCGCTGACCGATGCAGGCCACGCCTATCTCGCCGCCTGTCGTCGCATTCTCGATGAGATCGGCGAGGCCGAGCGAATGGCCGCCGGCGAATACAGCGCCCCGACCGGCGAACTGATCGTCACTGCGCCGATAGTCTTCGGCCGCCTGCATGTGCTGCCGGTCGTCACCGGCTTCCTCTCCGTCTATCCCGAGGTAAGTGTGCGGCTTACACTCGCCGACCGGATAACCCAGCTGGTCGAAGAGCACGTCGACCTCGCCATCCGCATCGGCGAGCTTGCCGATTCGAGCCTGATCGCCACCCGCCTGGGTTCAATCCGCCGCGTCGTTTGCGCGAGCCCGGCCTATCTCGCCGAGCACGGCACACCGAAAACGCCGCAAGACCTTGCAGGACACAGTGCAATCACCTTCGAAGGGCTCACCGCCGCCAGTTGGAGCTTCGCCACCGGCAAGACTGAATTCAGCGTGCCGGTCCGCTCCAGGTTACGGGTCAACACGGCTGAGGCAGCAATCGATGCGGCGATTGCCGGCGTCGGCGTGACGAGGCTGCTTTCCTACCAGATCGCCCCCGCCGTCCGGTCGGGTACGCTGCGCCCGGTGTTGCAGGAGTTTGAGCCGGACCCATGGCCGGTGAGCCTCGTGCATGCCGGCCAGGGTCTGCTGCCAGTGAAACTGCGTGCGTTTCTCGATTTCGCCGCCCCGCGCCTGAAGGAGCGGCTGGCACAGTCGACGTGGTAAATCCAGAGCAAAGGAGCGGACACCGGCTCATTGCCCGCCTCGCAGCGTTTCCTTTTTGCCGGCGCTTGGTGTAACCAACGCACACCTCCTCACCGGGCACTTGCTGTATGCTCTATTTCCGCTCGCTGGCGTTCAATCTCGCCTTCTACCTCAACTTGATCGTCCAGATGATCCTCTGGACTCCGTATTATTTTCTGTCGCCGCGCCATCGCGCCTGGTTTGTGCCGAAATTCTGGTCGCGCACCAGCATGTGGCTCTACGACAAGGTCGCCGGCACCAGAAGTGAGATCACCGGCCAGGAAAACCTGCCTGAAGGCTCCTTCATCCTGGCGCCGAAGCATCAGTCCTTCTGGGACACGATCGCTTTCCTGTCGTATCTCGACGATCCCGTTTACATATTGAAGCGGGAGCTGACCTGGATCCCGTTCTTCGGTTGGTACATCTTGAAGATGCGGATGATTCCGGTCGATCGCGGCAGCCGCTCGAAGGCATTGAAGATGGTGATCGCCGCGACCAAACAGGAATTGGCGCGCAATCCGCGCCAGCTCATCATCTATCCCGAGGGCACGCGCCGTGCGCCGGGTGACGAACCGGTCTACAAATACGGCATCGTCGAACTTTATGCGCAACTTGGCATTCCAGTAGTGCCCGTCGCTCACGTCGCCGGCCTCTATTGGCCGCGCCGCAAATTCCTGCGCTATCCCGGTACGATCAAGGCGCGCTTCCTGCCGCCGATTCCGCCGGGCCTCGGCAAGGAAGAATTCATGCACCGGTTGATCGGGGAGACGGAAGCCGCCTGCGACCAGCTCCTCGTCGAGGCGTCGCAGACGCCGAACCCGCCGCCGATGCCGCCGACGGCGGTGAAAAGGCTTGGTGAGCTGGACGCGAAACGTGAATTGAAAGGCTGAGACACCCCGCCGCGAACGCCAGAAGGGCTCACGGTAAGGCAGCCAGGGCGGCTGTTGCAATCAGCGTCACGGCAAACACCAGATTGATGATCCGCGACGCCAGCGGTTTGCGCAGCAAACGTGCAAAAGCCGTGCCGGCGAGAAGCCACAAGAGATGAATGGCAACGATCATCAAGGCGAGGACCGCCAGCTTGGCTGAAATAGCAAGACCGCCGGTGCCGGGCGACGCGCCAGCAAACACGGCGGCAATCGCCACATAGGCTTTCGGATTGGCAATGGCCAGAAGGAACCCGCCAAGGAAAGTGGGAAGCGCTGCCCTACCGACGCGTGCCGCCAGTGGCGGCGCCGTCGCTATCTTGAACGCCAGATAGAGGATGTAGGCTGCCGAGGCGACCGCCAACAGCGCTGCGAGCTTCGGCAGCGCGGTGAGAACGGCCATGATGCCCGTCGCCACCACCAAAAGCACGAGGACCGTGCCGACAACGATTCCCGAGGCATAACGGAGCGAATCGCGCAGGCCGAACGCGGCGCCGATCGCGGTGACACTTATCGTCGCCGGCCCCGGACTGCCCATAACGATGGCCGATCCCAGCACAAGCGCCAGCAATTGCTGCCATAGCTGCTGATCGAGAAGACCCTGTCCGGCCATGCGACGTCCCTGCATCCTGTGACGATGCAGGGACGGTAGGGCAAGGCAGCGGCGCCGGTCTTGAACGATCGTGCGCGGCTATGCGCTGCCCTTGTCGAGCTCGGCGATATCGTCCGGGCTGAGCTGCAACGACGCGGCCCGCACCAGGCTGTCGAGCTGGTCGAGCGTCGTCGCGCTGGCGATCGGAGCGGTGACGCCGGGCCGCGCCATCACCCAAGCCAGCGCCACTTCCGCCGGCCTGGCCGAATGTCTGGCCGACACGGCATCGAGCGCTGAGAGGATGCGCATGCCGCGCGTGTTGAGATAGCCTTTCACACCGCCACCGCGCGGGCTTTTGCCGAGGTCGGACTCGCTGCGGTACTTGCCGCTCAAAAATCCCTTGGCGAGGCTGAAGTAGGTGATGACGCCGATGTCCTCGGCCACGCACAGATCGCGCAGCGGACCATCGAAGGACGAGCGGTCGTAGAGGTTGTATTCCGGCTGCAGCACCTCGTAGCGCGGCAGGCCGCGCAGGCTTGCTACGTCGAGTGCGGCGCGCAGTTGGGCGGCGTCGAGGTTGGAGGCACCGGCATAGCGGATTTTGCCCTTGTCGAGCAGTTTCTGATAAGCGCCTAGCGTTTCCTCATACGGCGTCGCCGGGTCGGGCCAATGCGACAGATAGAGATCGACGGTATCGACCTGCAGCCGCTTCAGGGAGGCGTCGACGGCCTTTTCGATATAGGCGGCGGACAGGTCCCTCTTGCCCTGCCCCATGTCCGAACCGACCTTGGTGATGACGACGACCTTGTCGCGGTTGCCGCGGCTCTTCATCCATCTGCCGATGATGGTTTCGGATTCGCCGCCCTGGTGGCCGGCAATCCAGCGCGAATAGGAATCCGCCGTGTCGATGGCGTTGAAACCGGCCTCAATGAAGGCATCGAGCAGGTCGAACGAGGTTTTCTCATCAGCGGTCCAGCCAAACACATTGCCGCCCAGAACCAATGGCGCGATGGATAGGTCGGTGCGACCGAGACGACGTTTCTGCAAGACTGATCTCCATGGTGATTCATGCTGGGGCGGATGGGAGCCGCCGACTGGGCTAACCTATGTCGCGCCGTGGCAACGTCAAACGCATAGCTTCTTTGCCAACCCGCCGGCGCTTCACAAAGCCGCGACCCGCCGCGCCGTGTCCGGCCTCAAGGCGCTGGTCCGGATGTCCAAACCAGCAGCCTCTGAAGAAACGATCTGGCAAGTTTGGCACATAGATTGTCAAATCTGCCAATTCTGACTTTTGCCGGCCGACCGTAGGTTCCGCCGCGCCGACGCGGTCGGGCCGGGCGCAGACTGTTGGCCTGGGATCATTTGTTATGGAGAACGGCATGAAAGTAATCGTATTTGACGCCATCGGTTCGCCGCGCGACGTGCTCTACATGGACGACCTGCCGATGCCGCGCATCGGCGACGGCGAGGTGCTGGTCAGGATGGTCTCGGCCTCGATCAATCCGGGCGACTTCCTGTTTATCCAGGACCTCTATCCCGAACCGAAGAAGCCGCATTTTCCCCGGCAGATCGCGGGAAACCAGGTGCCGGCATCGTCGAAGCCGTTGGCGCGAATGTCTTGCTGGAACCGGGCACGCTTGTCGCGTTCAGCTATTATGGCAGCTGGGCCGAGTACGCGGCCATTCCCGCCGAATGGCTGATCCCGTTGCCTGCGGACTATCCGGTCGAACGCGCCGGGCAGATGGTGAACCCCATTACCGCGTGGGATCTGCTGACGGATTCCCGTGTGCAGCCCGGCCAGTGGCTGGTCACGGCCGGCTATTCGTCGATTTCAACAATGGTGATGCAGTTCGCCCAACGACGCGGCATCAACGTCATCGCGCTTGTGCGGCGCTCGCACCAGAGCTTCGACCTGAAGACGCTTGGCGCCTCTGCCATTCTTGACCTTTCGGACTTGAAGGCAAGTATCCGGGAAGCGGTGATGGATATCACCGGCGGCGCCGGATTGAACGGGATTGTCGACAATGTCGGCGGACCTGTCAGCGGCGAATTGATCCGCACCCTGGCGCTCGGCGGGCAGATGGTGATCAATGGCGGAATGAGTGCTGAGCGCTTCGAACTGCACAATTTCGATGTGCTGCTGAGCGGCGTCGAAATCAGGGCAAATATCTATCGCTACTTCTTTTCGCCGCCTGCCGAAGCCGACCGGCCTGTCCTACGCGAGATCATCGACATCTTTGGCCAGCCGGGCTTCCACGTTCCTGTCGGCGGTCTCCACGCGCTGACCGAGTTCAAGCTTGCGGTGGCAAACAGCCTGGATCGCGCCGATCTTGGTAAACAGATTTTCAGGATGTAGCCCGCGTCACGGCACCGAAAACATCATAATAACGATAAAAGGCGCTACGTCGCCACCCGTCTCGTCACGTCTTCCAGCCAATGATCGCTTATACCCAGTGCTTCGAGGTGCTCCAGCGTGCTGAGCACGTAATCCTCATTCCTCCCCGACTGACCGACGGCGCCGCGAACGACGGACGCCGCCTCGGCCGGGTCGAGCGCACCGGCATATTGTTCATGGCTGCGATCCACGACATAGGCGATGGCGTCGACCGTCTCGCCCCCATCCGTTTCACTCTTGTCGAGGCGAATGCTGAGCACACGTTCGAGATAGACGTTGGTGACCAGCTCGCGTTCGCGCAGATAGGTGATGACCTCGTTGCGCAGCTCGCCTGGAACCCGGAACGCCAGCCCGATGCAGGAGCCGCCGCGGTCGAGGCCGAGCACCAGGCCCGGCCGTTCGCGCGTGCCGCGATGCACGAAAGAATAGACGCAGAGCGAACGGCGGTAGCCATGCAGGCGGGCACGCCGCGTCTCGACATGCGCAAATCCCGGCCGCCAGATCAGTGAGCCGTAGCCAAAAACCCAAAAATCGCCCATATCGCCAAGCCTGATTGTAACGAACCACTCCACCGGTGGTGTTTCAGTCCGTCTACCTGTTGTTGCCGCAAGCGACAGCCCGCCCGTGCCACCCGCGTTAACGAAAGCCGCAGCATGACGTCAAGTGACGAGCGCCCGCCGCCCAGCCAGCGTCGCCGCCTGTTGTGGCTTGCCGCTTTCATTCTCTTGCTGTTCGGCATCTACAGCGCGGGCTGGTTCTACATGGCGGATCTGGTCGAGAGCGCCGCCGACAAGGCGGTCGCCGATCTCGATGACAAGGGCATCAAGGCCGACTGTGCCAATCTCGCGGTCAGCGGCTATCCCTTCAGCTTCACCCTTTCCTGCGACAGTCTGGCTTACGAGGACGACAGCCGCAACGTCGCGGCATCGACAGGCAAGATCAACGCTGCCACCCAGATCACGCGGCTTCTGTCGCCTGCCGCCGAGCTCAGGGGGCCACTCAGGACCTCCGTTCCCGGCATGACCCCGCTCTGGATCGACTGGGATGATCTGCGGGCCGACATGAAGCTGTCCTGGCCACTGCCGAGACGCCTCTCGCTGCAGGCAGAAGGCCTGTCCGGCCAGACCGATCCGACAGACGATACCGATCCCGTCTCGCTGTTCAGCGCCGGAACTGCCAGCGGGCAATTGCGCCCAAACGGTCCGGACATCGACTATGCCGGCAATTTCACCGATCTCGAAATCGACGCGGCGGCCATCGACGGGCGCGTCTTGCCGCCGCTCGATGGCAGCGGCGATGTGACCCTGAAGAACGGCGTGACGCTGATCAAGGCAAATCCGAAGAGCCTGCGCGGCCTCACGGCCGAAATCCACGAGCTCGACCTGTCGTCCGGAACTGCGCGCATCACCCTTTCCGGACCGCTGTCGGTCGATGGCGACGGTCTCATAAATGCCGACTTGATGATCAAGCTCAATGATCCAAAGGCCGTGGCGGCGATCCTTGCCACCGCCATCCCCGAGCAGAAGAAAGAGATCCAAACCGGCTTTGCCGGACTGGCGATGCTCGGCAACCAGCCGTCGATGCCGCTGAAGATCGTCAAGGGCAAGGCCTCGCTCGGCTTCATCCCGCTCGGCAAGATCAAGCCGCTCGACTAGAGTAATTCCAGGAAAAGTGTGAACGGTCTTCCGTCCGGAGTTGCGCAAAAAACAAAGAGACCGAGCGGTTCGGCGTTTCCGTGAAACGATAAACCGCTCCAAGCCTGTCTGGCCTGCGATCGGCCTGCCGCGGCTTATCCCTTCGGCGGGTGTTCGACTGCCTGGCGACCGAAATCCGGTACGTCGATGTCCTGGCCGGCCTCGATGATCGAGCGGCGGACGGCGCGGGTGCGGGTGAACAGGTCGAACAGCTTTTCGCCGTCGCCCCAGCGGATCGCCCGCTGCAGCGAGGACAGATCTTCCGAGAATCGCGCCAGCATTTCGAGGATGGCATCCTTGTTGTGCAGGCAGACGTCACGCCACATGGTCGGGTCGGACGCCGCGAGACGGGTGAAGTCGCGAAAGCCGGAAGCCGAGTATTTGATGACCTCGGACTTGGTCACCGACTCCAGATCGTCGGCGGTACCGACGATGTTATAGGCGATGATGTGCGGCAGGTGCGAAACGATGGCCAGCGTCATGTCGTGATGCTGGGGGTCCATCGTGTCGATGTTGGAGCCGCAGCGGCGCCAGAATTCGGATAGCTTTTCCAGCGCATCGGCATCGGTGCCGGGCAGCGGTGTGAAGATGCACCAGCGGTTCTCGAACAGTTCGGCAAAACCGGCATCCGGTCCCGACTTTTCGGTGCCGGCCAAAGGATGGCCGGGGATGAAGTGCACGCCATCAGGCACATGCGGCTGCATCTGCGCGATCACCGATGCCTTGGTCGAGCCGACATCGGTGAGGATGGCGCCCTTCCTCAGCGCCGGCGCGATCTCCGCGGCGACGGTACCCGAAGAGCCTACCGGCACCGAAACGACGACCAGATCGGCATCGCGAACCGCCTCTTTCGCATCCGTCGTGTAGGTGTCGCCGAGGGCGAGTAGGCTCGCCCGCGCCAGCGTCGCTTCGCTGCGCGTCGAAATCGCGACTTGGCCGGCGAGCCCCTCGCGGCGGATGACGCGGGCCAGCGACGAGCCTATCAGGCCGATGCCGACCAGCGCGATCTTTTCGAACATCGGTGAGGTCATGGCGTTCTAGCTTTTCAGGAATGTCGCGAGTGCGGCGACAACGCCGCGGTTGGCCTCTTCGGTGCCGATGCTCATGCGCAGCGCGTTCGGAAAACCGTAGCCGGAAACGCGCCGCAATATGTAGCCGCGCGCACTGAGGTAGTCGTCGGCGGCCGCCGCCGAATGCTTTTTCTCCTCGGGAAAGTGGATAAGGATGAAATTGCCGACACTCGGCGTCACCCGCAGCCCGAGCCCGCTTAATTGCTCGGTCAGCCATGCCAGCCAGGTCTCGTTATGCGCCACGCTGCGCTCGATATGGACGCGGTCGCGGATCGCCGCGATACCGGCCTCGATAGCAGTCGCATTGACGTTGAAAGGCCCGCGCACGCGGTTGATCGCGTCGATGATATGCATCGGCGCATACATCCAGCCGATCCGCGCCCCGCCCAGGCCCAATTTGGAGAAAGTGCGGGTCATGACCACGTTTTCCGCGCTGCCCACCAACTCGACGCCGGCTTCATAGTCGTTGCGCCGGACATATTCGGCGTAAGCGGCATCCAGCACCAGAAGCACGTTTCGCGGCAGGCCGGCATGCAGGCGGCGCACCTCCTGGAACGGCACGTAGGTGCCGGTTGGATTGTTGGGATTGGCAAGGAAGATGATCCTGGTACGCGGCGTCACCGCGGCAAGGATTGCATCGACATCGGCGCGTTCATCGGTCTCCTTGACCGTAACCGGGACGGCACCGGCCGACTGTATGTAGATCTTGTAGACCATGAAGCCGTGTTCGGTGATGATCGCTTCGTCGCCGGGTGCGAGGTAGGTCTGCGCCAGCAGGCCCAGAATCTCGTCGGAGCCGTTGGAACAGACGATGTTCGCCGGGTTGAGCCCGTGCACCTCGGCGATCGCTTCCCTCAGGCGCCTGGCGCTGCCGTCGGGATAGACCGCGAGCTTGTCGGCGACCGCGCGCGCGGCCTCTATCGCCTTTGGCGAAGGGCCGAGCGGGTTCTCGTTCGACGACAATTTATGGACCTTGGCGACACCTTCAGGCGCCGCGCTCTTGCCGGGCACATAGGCTTCGATGTCCATGATGCCGGCGCGGGGCCTTGGACGTGTCTGATCCGGTATCTGGCTCATTCCATGAAATCCGTCGAGATTGCCTCCATCCGGAGGCCGCAGCGGAAATACAAGCCGTGGCCCGGAATGTCGAGGGGCGGCAATTCGGGATCAAGAACTTGCCGTTGACGAAGCCATGCGTCGGTCCTAGAAGAGCAGCGAAAGTCCCGTGGTGATTTGGCCGGTCGGCTTGCAGCCACGTTAAACAACTTGCTAAAGGGCCGTTTGCATCTTGTAACCGGCTTTGCGAAGGCATGGCCGGTTTTTTGTTGCCTGGCTGGTTGTTGCCCAGACCGGCGGTGGACAACTGAAGGCCGGGCAAGGAGATGTGATGGTCGCTTTGCGCGCGCGAAAAACCAACAACGAGGCCGACCAGCCGTCGAGCCCGGTGTTGCGTTTCGGCGCCGACAAGCCGCTCAAGCTCGACGCCGGCACGCTGCTGTCGCCCTTCCAGATTGCCTACCAGACCTATGGCACGCTCAACGACGCGCGCTCCAACGCCATCCTCGTCTGCCATGCGCTGACCGGCGACCAGCATGTCGCCAACACCAATCCGGTGACCGGCAAGCCAGGCTGGTGGGAAGTGCTGATCGGCCCCGGCAAGATCATCGACACCGATCGTTTCTTCGTCATCTCGTCCAACGTCATCGGCGGCTGTCTCGGCTCCACCGGCCCCGCCTCGACCAATCCCGCCACCGCCAAGCCCTACGGGCTCGACCTGCCGATCATCACCATCCGCGACATGGTGCGCGCGCAGCTGATGCTGGTCGAGCATTTCGGTATCGAACAGCTGTTCAGCGTGCTGGGCGGCTCGATGGGCGGCATGCAGGTGCTGCAATGGGCCTCGAGCTATCCCGAGCGCGTCTTCTCGGCGCTGCCGATCGCCACCGGCGCCCGCCATTCTTCGCAGAACATCGCTTTCCACGAGGTCGGCAGGCAGGCAGTGATGGCCGACCCGGACTGGCATGGCGGCAAATACTTCGAGCACGGCAAGCGGCCGGAAAAGGGGCTGGCGGTGGCGCGCATGGCCGCTCACATCACCTATCTGTCGGAAGCAGCGCTGCACCGCAAGTTCGGCCGCAACCTTCAGGATCGCGAAGCCCTGACCTTCGGCTTCGATGCCGACTTCCAGATCGAGAGCTACCTGCGCCATCAGGGCATGACCTTCGTCGATCGCTTCGATGCCAACTCCTATCTCTACATGACCCGGGCGATGGACTATTTCGATCTCGCCGCCGACCATGGCGGCCGGTTGGCCGATGCCTTCGCCGGCACCAAGACGCGCTTCTGCCTGGTTTCGTTCACCAGCGACTGGCTGTTCCCGACCGAGGAGAGCCGCTCGGTCGTGCACGCGCTGAACGCGGCCGGCGCCTCGGTATCGTTCGTCGAGATCGAAACCGACCGTGGCCACGACGCCTTCCTGCTCGACGAGCCGGAACTGTTTGCCGCCATCAAAGGCTTCATCGCCTCGGCGGCGCGGGCCAGAGGGCTCGGCGCATGACCCCGAAAAGTTGCAGGCTTTTCGGATCAGGCTCATGCGCCAGGCAAGTGACGAGCCCATGAGCGTCAACCGCGCCCAGCGCGTCGACCTCGAGGTCGTCGCCGATCTCATCCCGCCGCAGTCGCGGGTGCTGGACGTCGGTTCCGGCGACGGCCTGCTGCTCGAATTGCTGCAGGCGACCAAGAAGGTCGACGGTCGCGGGCTGGAACTGTCGCAGCGCGGCGTCAACGAATGCGTGGCGCGCGGCCTGTCGGTCATCCAGGGCGATGCCGACAAGGATCTCCAATTCTATCCCGATAAGGGCTTCGACTTCGTCGTCTTGTCGCAGACCTTGCAGGCGACCCGCAATCCGAAATTGGTGCTCGACGAACTGCTCAGGATCGGCAACCGCGCCATCGTCTCATTCCCAAATTTCGGCCACTGGCGGGTGCGCTTTTCGCTACTGTTCAACGGCCGCATGCCGGTGACCAAGGACCTGCCCTATTCCTGGTATGACACCCCCAACATCCATTTCTGCACCATTCGCGATTTCGTCAATCTGTGCGACGAGCTTGGCGCGACGGTGGAAAAGGCGACCGCGCTCGACGCCAATGGCCAGCGGATCGGCTTCTCGATGCCGTGGTGGTTCTGGAATTTTTTCGGCCAGCAGGCGGTGTTTCTGCTGAAACGATAAGAGCCAATCGTCGCAGATCGTCCCCTTATTCGAGAACGTCGGTGGCCTTATGCGGGTGCTGGACGCCATCGACCAGGACCACGTCGGACTGAGAATTCTCGGTGCGCAGCGGCAAGATCTCCTGATAGGCGGGCGAGCGGTACCATGCGCGCGCCTGCTGCATGTCTGGAAATTCGATCATGACGAGGTGGCCCGGCCAGGTGTTTTCAACGACTTCCACCTCGCTGCCATGCACGATGAAGCGCCCGCCAAACGGCTCCAGCGTGGCATCGATCTTGTGCAGGTACTCGACGATCTGCGGCCCCGGCGTGACCTGGCGCATATGCGCGACGGCGTAGGCGGTCATGGCTGTACTCCCTGGTGGTCGAAGCCGGACAACCGGCTTGATGGGAGCAGTTTGCCGAGACCTTGCACGCAGGTCGATTACCCCCGAGGTAATGACACTGAATACAAAACCGACGCGCCTCTGCCGTTGCTGCTCCGAACAGGGCCGTGCGCGAGCCCTGCTGTCACCTGAAAAATATTTCCGCCTGGCGCCGATGATTTCCGCACGCCTGCGCTGTCCTTATCGATGAGCGCGCCTGGATGGTCCGGCGGCCGGGAACAGAGAGGTGATCCATGGGATCGTTGCAAGGTCAGAATGTTGTAGTCGTCGGAGGCAGCCGTGGGGTGGGCCGCTCCATCGCGGAGGCCGCCCTCAAGGAGAGAGCGACGGTGCTGGCCGTCGCCCGCGGAAAACAGGCCCTGGCGCAATTTGCCTGGGAGGTCTCGGGCGTGACGACGCTCGCGGTCGATGCGACGGTGGACTCCGCCCCCGATAAGGTCTTCGCCGCGCTGGAGCCGGACGTGCTGGTAATCTGCGCAGGCGCGCTGGCCCCTTCCGCGCCGGTGCACGAACAGAACTGGAAGGCGTTCTCGGCAAATTGGGACACGGACGTCAAGGCATCGTTCCTGTTTTGCCGGGCCGCTCTGCGGCGTCCGCTCAAGCCGGGAACCCGTATCGTTCTGATCTCCAGTGGCGCCGCCTTAACCGGCGGACCACCCAATACCGGCGGCTATGCCGGCGCAAAACGTATGCAGATGTTCCTGGCCGGTCATAGCCAGAAGGAAGCCGACCGGCTCGGGCTCGGCCTTCGCTTCATGGCGCTCGCGCCGATGCGCATCATGCCGGAAACCGGCGTGGGCAAGGCCGGCGTCGACAGCGTCGCTGCCTATATGGGCATCCAGCCGGCGGACTTCATCGCCGCCATGACCGACATGCAAACCCCGGCCGACGTCGGACGGGCGGTGGTCGCGCTCGCCACCGGCCAGCCGCAAGGCAGTTCCTTCATGGTCAGCGGTAGCGGGCTTGCACCGGCCGCCTGAGGCGCGCGTAATGCAAAGCTCACTCGTAACCGCACAGCCCGCATGACAGACGCTCAACCACCCCTGGAACCAGCACGCCAGCCGATCCTCGATCGGCTGGCCTTCGAGAAGGTCACGGCCGCCCATCGCCGCGAGCTCAAGCTGCATTGCTATCGCATGATGGGTTCGCTGCACGAGGCCGACGACCTCGTCCAGGACACGTTGCTTCGCGCCTGGCGTGCCAGGTCGGAGTTCGACGGGCGAGGTTCGGTTCGTGGTTGGCTCTACATGATCGCGACCAACGCTTGCCTCAACGCCATCAAGGCGAGGTCGAGGGCGCATCGCATTCTCCGGGAACCCGGACGGCCGCCCTCGCACGGGGCGGCCATAGGCGGGCCCGTAGCCGACATCGCCTGGCTGGAGCCCTACCCCGACGCCGAGCTTCCAGACATTGCCGGCAGCGAGCCAGGTCCGGAAGCCCGTTACGAGAGCCGCGAGGCCGTCCAGCTCGCCTTCGTCGCAGCGATCCAGGATCTGCCACCCAGGCAGCGCGCCGCGCTGCTGCTTGCCGACGTCCTGGGATGGTCGGCCGTCGAGACGGCGCGTTTGCTGGGCGGATCGACGGCTTCGATCAACAGCGCGTTGCAGCGCGCCCGCGCAACGCTGGCGGCGCGCTATCCCCAGGGACGGCCGGCCAGCCGATCACGGCCCAGCCCCCAAGAAGGCCTGCTGCTCGAACGCTACATGCAGGCATGGCAGGCCGCCAATCTCGACAGCTTGATCGAGCTGCTGCGTGAGGACGCCATCTATACAATGCCGCCTTGGCGCGAATGGTATCAAGGCCGCGAAGCGATCCGCGGTTTCTTCGAGACCGTCTGGCCGAGGTTTGGCGGCTTCCGCACGCTGGCCACTCGGGCCAATGCCCAGCCGACGGTCGGAGTTTATTCCCGCAGCCACGATGGCCCTGAATGGCGGGCCCATTCCCTGCACGTGTTCGACGCAGCCGAGGGCGGGATCGCTTCCTTGACGATCTTCATAGGGCCGCTCGGGCCATCTCTGTTCCCGGCCTTCGGCCTGCCACCGGCCTAACCTACCCCTGGGCCAGCCTTATCGATCAAGTTCCGGGAAATATGGGTCCGAGAAAAACCGCCGGTCGCGCTCGCCTTGCAGGCAGTCGATCGGTGCCTCGATGCGGATCGTCCTCGGATCCACCTTGGGATACTCGATGCCGCTGACCTCGAGGATCAGTTTGCGGCGAGTGGCGGTGGCGAATTCGGAAGCAGCATAGATCGGCAGCACGAACGAGCCCGGCCCGCCGGTGACGCATTCGGCATAGTACCGGTCGAGATGGCTGAAGGTGGGTGACGGGCTGATCAGGATCGGCAGCCCGTTGATGACGATGCCCTTCGCCAGCGCCGCATCGCGTGCCGTCGTGACCGGCAAGCCGGTGTTGTTTGGGCCGTCGCCCGAAACGTCGATGACGCGGCGTTTGCCCGTGAAGGCCGTGCCGTTGAAAAGCTCGGCGCCGAAAGCCACTGCACCGGAAATCGAGGTGCCGCGAAAGCTCCTGAACGGGCGGGCCGCGATCTTGTCGGCGAAAGCGTTGGCGCTCTCCTTGCTGTCGACGACCTGCCAGGCAATGACCGCGTCGTCGCGGATGGTGCCGGCCCATTCGAAATAGGCGATGGCGATGCGGCCGGAGGTGCCGGCACGCACGGCGTTGATGAAGTCGGGATGGCGCAGCGCCGCGACATAGCCGGCGCGCTGCAGGGCAAACTCCCTTTCATCCATCGACTGCGAGATGTCGACGGCCAGCACCAGCTCGACATCGACGGCAAGTGCATTGGCCGGCGCGGCCGCAGGTGCTGCGGGGGCGCAGGCAAGGCAGGCGAGCAGGGCGAGAGCGTCAAGCATGGCCGATCGAAACGTTCCCATCTGAAACGATCGCGACAGTTTTTCGCCGCGATCGCGGCGAAATAAAGCTTGGTTTCTATTTCTTTCGGCCAGCCGAGGCGATGGCCGGGGGCGGTTCGATGGCCCCTGCCCTGATACGGGCCGGCTTGAGGGCCGGTTGGCCGGCATCCTTGACGATCGTCAACGCCCGCCGGAAGAAGCGGCCATTGTGCTGGCCGCGGCCGATATTGAGGATCGCGGCGTCGGGAAGGCGCTTCTCCAGCATCGACAGCACTTGCCTCAGCGTCGGGCCGTCGAACGCGTCCAGCGCCTCGTCGATGATCACCCATTTCGGCCGTCGCAAGGCGAGCCTGGCAAAGGCCAGCAGACGCTGCTCGTCGTCGCTGAGTTCACGCTCCCAGCGCGCCGAGCGATCGAGCGAGGACGACAGGCGCTGCAGCCCGACATCGGCCAGCACCTCCGAGATCTCGGCATCGCTCGCCTCCGCCGCGCCGTCTGCATGGTTGAGCACCTCGCGCAGCCTGCCGAGCGGGAAATAGGGCGTTCGCGGAACAAAGATCGGCGCTTCTCCGGCCGGCATACCGATGCGGCCGCTGCCCCATGGCCACAGACCGGCAATGGCGCGGAAGAACAGCGTCTTGCCGGCGCCCGGATCTCCGGTGATCATGACGCGGTCGCCGGCGCGGATTTCGACATGCGGCTCGGCAAGCTTGGTGCATCCCTCCGGCGAGGCGACCTCGAGTTTCTCGAACGTCAGGCTGCCGTCCGGGTTTTCGCCGAACGAAATGCGCCTTTCCGTATGGTGCAGCGCGTCGGTGTCGCCAAGCGCGATGCGGAAGTCGGCGACCCGCATCAGCGTAGCGCGCCAATCGGCGATGCCGCCGATATTGTTGATGAACCAACGCAGCGAAGAATGGACCTGGTTGAAGGCGCCGACTGCCATCATCAGACCGCCAAAGCTGATATCGCCGGCGAAATAGACCGGTGAGGCGACCAGGATCGGCGCGACGACAGTGATCCAGCCGTAGGTGTCGGTGACCCAGGAAAGATTGATCTGGGCGCGGTAGATGTGCCGCATGGCGCCCAGCACCATGCCGAGATCGAATTCGAGGCGGCGCCTGGCATCGGCCTCGCCATGCGCCAGCGCGATGGCATCGACATTCTCGTTGACGCGAACCACCGAAGAACGCAGCTCCGCTTCACGCGTATAGCGATCGTTGTTGAAGCGGATCAGCGGCCGCCCGACCAACCAGCTCAACCAGGAGGCGGTGCCCGCATAAAGGATCGCCGCCCAGACCATGTAACCGGGTATGGCCAGCGAATGGCCGCCTATGTGGAAGACGAAGCCGGAAGACAGCGACCACAAGACGCCGACGAATGAGGCAAGCAGGATGCAGGACTGCAGCAGGCCGATGCCGAGGCCGGTGGAAAGATCCGAGAGATGCGCGACATCCTGCTGCAGGCGCTGGTCGGGATTGACGCCGATGGCGCCGGCATGGGCCAGCCGGAAGGCGCGCGCCGGCCGCATCCACTCGCCGATTAGGTCGAGCGTCAGCGCCTCGCGCAGCTTCAGGCGGATCATCTGGTCGAGCCAGGTCTGGCCCACGTTAAACAGAAGCAGCCCGCCGGCTATTGCCGCAAAGACCAGAAGCTGATGCAGGAAGGCCGGCATGTCGCGCCGCGCCAGCGCGTCGAAGAACGGCTGGTTCCAGCGATTGAGCAGAATCTGCCCGACCGAGGTTGCGACAATGACGGCGACGATGCCGATCGCGGCCCAAAACAATTGCTTTCGCACCGGCGAGGTGGTCAGCGCTATCTTGATTGTTGCCAGCTGCTCACCCAGGCTGCTGGCTTCGATCGAGGTGGCAAGCTTCTGGGCGCTGGCCTCGACATCCGGATGATCATCCATTGGTTAAATCCTTGCATTCGGAGCGATGCCGAACCGGTCATAGGGATCGGCCGCACGGCCTTCAATCGGACAGCAAACCCGATCGCGTCAGATAGGCGTGAAAAAGCCTGTCCGAGATCACGAACGCGTCATCCTGCCCGCGCCGGATGTTCGGCCCGCGACAGCCGGCCGAGCGTCGGGGCGCCATGCGGCGAGAGAACCGGCACGAAGACGCGGCGGGACGCGCGCTGGGCAACCGGCACGCCTTGATAGAGCCGCTTCTGCGCCTCGACGACGATGACGCCCGAAAAGATCGGCCAGAAGCGCCGGCCGGCGCGTTCCAGCACATTGTGGAACTGCATCATGAAACGTCGCGGCGACGGCGGGAAGAACAGCGCATCGGACCATGCCGCCGGCGTGAAATTCGCTTCGCGTAGCAATTCAGTGAGCTGGCCGCGCGAGAACGGCCGGCCATTGCCGAAAGGCGTATGCTCGAAGCGCGCCCAGACGCCGCGCCGGTTGGGCACAACGATGACGACACGGCCGGCCGGCGACAGCACCCGCCAGATCTCGTTCAGCGTCTCGCGCGGGTTCTCGACATGTTCGAGCGAATGGACGAGCAGCATGCGGTCGATGCAGGAATCGACCAGCGGCAGTTCCTCGTCGAAGACCAGCGCGGTCGCCGTCGGCCCCGTCGCCGGCCAGACCACCGCGCCCTGTGTTGCCGGCATGAAGGCAAACACACGCTCGGCATCGCTGCCGAAGCGTTCCAGCCACGGCAAGGTATAGCCGAGACCGACCAGCCGCTCGTTGGGCACTACGGCCCATATCGAGGACAGCGCCATAGTGATCGAGCGTTCGGCCAGGCGGCCGAGCGTGGTCGAATAAAACGAACGGAGATCGACAATGTCTGAATGCATGCGCGGAACGGTAGCTTCGAAGCAGTCCAAGTTCAACAAAGGCAGATGACATCGGCTGGCAGGCGCCCTATGTCTGCGGCAATAAAGGGAGAGATGCGATGCCGGTCGAGATCGAACAATTCATGTGCCGCAGCGACAATTTCGGCGTGCTGGTGCACGACCCGAAAAGCGGCCAGACGGCGCTCATCGATGCGCCCGAGGAGGCGCCCATCCTGGCGGCCATCAAGCGCACCGGCTGGACCCCGACGATGATCCTGACCACCCACCACCATCTCGACCACGTCGAGGCCAATCTGGCGCTGAAGGAGCGTTTCAAGCTGCGCATTGTCGGTCCGGAAGCCGAAAAGGCAAAGATTCCCGGCATCGACGAAACCGTCGAACAGGGCTCGGTTGTCCGCCTCGGCGACGAGCGGATCGAGGTCATCGCCACGCCCGGCCACACGGCGGGCCATGTCACCTATCATCTGCCGGCGTCGAAAGTAGCTTTCGCCGCCGACACGCTGTTTGCGCTCGGCTGCGGGCGGCTGCTCGAATGCAAGCCGCCGGTGATGTACGAATCCCTGAAGAAGCTCGCGGCGCTGCCGGCCCACACGGTCGTCTATTGCGGCCATGAATATACGCTGGCCAACGCCCGTTTCGCGCTGACCGTCGACCCGACCAATTCGGCGCTGAAAGAGCGCGCCGCCAAGGTCGAGGCGTTGCGCGCCGACGGCAAGCCGACGCTGCCGACGACGATCGGCGAGGAACTGTCGACCAATCCGTTCCTGCGCTGGCACGATCCGGCGATCCGCAGACATCTCGGCCTGGAGAAGGCCTCCGACGCCGAAGTGTTCGCCGAGATCCGCAAGCGCAAGGACAATTTCTGAGCGGCGCCAGGAGCTAGGGTCATGACCAGTTCCGCCGAAATCATCGCTCTGCTCGGCCTGAAGCCGCATCCGGAAGGCGGCTGGTATGCCGAGACCTTTCGCGACGGCTCGGCAGGCACGCGCGGCCATTCGACGGCGATCTATTTCCTCCTCGAGAAGGACCAATTGTCGGCTTGGCACCGGGTCAAGGACGCGGCCGAGGTCTGGCATTTCTATGACGGTGCGCCGCTGGCGCTGTCGATACATCGAGAAGGCGGTCCCGGCATCGAGGAGATCCTCGGTACCGGGCTCGCTGCAGGCGAGCGGCCGCAGATCGTCGTGCCGGCAGGCTGGTGGCAGTCGGCACGCAGCCTCGGCGAATGGACCTTGGTCGGCTGCACTGTGGCGCCGGGTTTCGATTTCGCCGCCTTCGAACTTGCCGAACCAGGCTGGCTGCCGGGAACCCCATAGGCACCTAGCCCAGCAGGAAACCCAGCGTGATCGCCAGCTGGCCGACGTAATACAGCGCCCATGCCGCATGGCGCACCCAAATGCGGTGCGGCGAGATGGCGGGCAGCAGGAACTTTTCCGCGGCATGCAGCCCGTCGGACAGGATGAGCAGGACGATGCCGCCAATGACCCCGACGCTGTTCAGGGTGAGCGCCGCAATGCCCATGGCAAGCAGTGCCGCGGCATGCACGCCAATCGGCAAACGCAAGGCGGGGCCGACGCGGCGCCGGAGCGCGAAAACCATCGCCAACACCAACACGGCCATCGCCAGCACGATCGCTGCTCGCCACGGCTCGGCCAAAAGCAGCCCGAGGCCGCCGCCGGCACGCAGGAACAGCACGACGTAAAGCACGTGCGCGGCAAGAAAACTGGTTGCGCCGCCAAGAAATGCCTTCTCGCCGTCGCGCGACAGGAGGGCGTCGCCGACGGCGCTGACGCCGAGTGCGGCGACGAGCAGCCATGGACCGCCCTGCTGCACGACCAGCACCGCAAGCATCGCCACCGCCAACGTCCTTGCCGCCGACCGCGAAAGGCGCGGCGGCATGCCGAGGCTGAACGCGTAAATCACCGCCGCCGCCAGCGAAAACACCAGCGTCGCATTGGCATTGGCATCGATGCCGCCGGGAAACGGCATCAAGCGTTTGCCTCGCTCGTAGCCCTCTTGCGCAGGAACAGCGATTTCGCCGCGAGTGCCGCGCCGCCGGTGATCAGCACGCAGGCGGCGAGGATGCGCCATGACGGCTGGGCGAAGCCGGCGGCGATCAGCACCAGGGTGGACAGCAGCGGCGCGGCATAGCTCGCCGCCCCCAGCACCTGGATGTTGCCGCGCTTGACGCCGATGTCCCAGGCATAGAACGCCGCCCCCACCGGCATCAGACCGAGGCCGAGCACGGCCAGCCACTGGCCGGCGCCGGCGGGCAGCACCGTCTGTTCAAGCAATAGGTGGCAGACCAGCGAAAGGACCGCGGTGGCGGCGCAGAACCAGGTAACGATGCTGGTCGGCACCGACGGGAAGCGCCGCGACAACAGCGAATAGGACGACCACAGCACCGCACAGACGCCGGCCATGGCGTAGCCGAAGGCATAACGCGCGTCGAAGGCAAGCCCGCCACCTTTGGTGACGATCAGGACCGTGCCGGCAAGGCCGAGCAGCGCGCCGGCGACGTGATTCCAGGCCAGCCGCTCGCCCGGCATCAGCGCCGACCCCAGCACGATCAGCAGCGGCCACAGATAGGCGATCAGGCTGGCCTCGACGGCCGGCGCATTGCGCAGCGCGGTGAAGTAGAAGAAGTGGTAGCCGAACAGGCCGGCAATGCCGATCACCCAGACCTGGCGCGGTATCTTCGCGGCGCCATCGGCTGCCGGCATCAACAGCCGGGCAACCAGCCCGACGCAAGTGCCGATCGTAAAGGTGATTGCCGAAAGCAGGAACGGCGGCACGGCGCCCGAAGCATCCGTAAGCAGCGCCAGCAGCGCCCACATGGCGACCGCGGAGAAGCCGATCAGTGTTGCGCGCGCCATACCCGTCGCCCCGTGCCCCGTTGGCGGCGCACCATCACGCCTATTCGTTTGCTTCGAACCGCTCCGCGCTGATCGTCAACGGACCGATTTGCGTGCTGACCGTGGCGCGGATCGGCGCATATACGCCGCTTTGGCCGACTGGTGCAAACGTCACCATGATGCGGCTGCGTTTCTTCAGGTAGTTCAGCGCTTTGCGGTTCTTGCGGTAACCGGCCACCGGCTCGAAGCCCAGCCTGCAAGTGACCGTATCGCCCTTGTAGCCGGCCACCGAAATCGACCCTTTGGACTCGTAGGTCAATTTGAGATCGGCCCGCATTTCGCCGTCATAGAGCTTCACCGTGCGCCCGCAGACCTGGTCGAGGCTGTCGGCATGGATGACGGTCGCGGCCATGGGGTCGAGGACCGATACGAGATCGCTGCCGGCCAGCGGTATCCAGTTGTTGGGATTGCGCTTCTTCGGCTCAGGCACGACCTTGGTCGAGGTGACGACGCCGTTGGCAAACCGGATGTCGATCATCGATGCCTTCTTGCCGGAGGTGTAGTCGGCGTGGAACGCTTGCGGCTGCAACCGCTTGCCCGAAATCTTGCCCTTCGACGAGATCGTACCTCGCGTATCGTCGAACAAAGTGGCGAGGCCGGCAGCGGAGACGCTGCCCTCGATCGAATAGGTGTCGCCCTCGTAATGGCTGGAGAATTTCGCTTTGGCCACGGAAAGGCCGAGGAACGATACCGAATACTCGCCCGTGAAGGATTGCGGCTCAGCGGCCGAAACCGTCGTCGACAGCGCGACGGCCATCAGCACGACCAGGGCATGGAGGAAAGAACGAGGCATGGCGGGTCCTTGGTTGTCGACCGGACGGGCGGCTCCGGTCTGGCATGTCCCTGTGCGACCGCTTATAGGCTGAATTCCGGCCTTAATGTGAAAGGCGGCGTCGGCAGGGAACGCTGGGGAGGGTCCAGGGCCAGAAAAAAACCCGCCTCGGCGGGCGGGTCGTCGGTGCGAATCAGCACCATACCTAAATTAGTAGCATAGCTGCCGGCACAAAGCAAGAACAAAATGCGGCCATCGACGAATTTGCGGATCTGCCTCGGCCCGGATGAGGGAAAGGGTTGCGGCTTCACTCCGGCTTGGGCTCCTCGCCCCACGAAAGTGGGGAGAGCGCAACCATCATGCGGTGGGCGAGGAACCCAGGTCTTGAGAGAACTGCGGGACAGCAATATCTCCTCCAGAAGAGGGCGATCAGCAGCTTCACTGACGACACCTACTCCGAAAGTGCGATTCCCCATCCCCGAAGCAACCCCCAAGCTTGACGCCTCGGCGAAATGCAACTATGGAACGCCAACTTTTTCCATGAGGCCGCCTGACCGAAACCGCGCGCCACCCGGCGCGGGTCGAATGTTTGGCCAGGACCGAGAACCGAAGGTTAGTATCATGTCCCGCACTTGCGAACTCACTGCCAAGGCAGTCATGTCCGGCAACAATGTGAGCCACGCCAACAACAAGACCAAGCGTCGCTTCCTGCCCAATCTCGTCAATGTGACGCTGATCTCGGAAGCGCTGAACCAGAATGTGCGCCTGCGCATTTCGGCCAACGCGCTGCGTTCGGTCGAGCATCGCGGCGGTCTCGATGCCTTCCTGGCCAAGGCCGATGCCAAGGAATTGTCGCAGCGCGCCCGCCTGTTGAAGAAGCAGATCGCCAAGAAGCTCGCCGAACAGCCGGCCGCCTGAGTTTTTCGGCGGCAGCCGCCTTCCAGGGCGTGACCCGGGTTCCGGATCGCGTTCCGCTGGTTCCATTACCCAGGATAAAAAAATGATCTTCCTCTCGCGGTACCTGCCCTTCGTGGCGGCCATGGCGCTCGTCGTCGTGGCCTCGAACATCCTCGTGCAGTTCCCGATGCAGGGTGCTATCGGCGGATTGTCGTTGGCCGACATCCTGACCTGGGGCGCCTTCACCTATCCGTTCTCATTCCTGGTCACCGATCTCGCCAATCGCCGTTATGGGCCGGCGGTGGCGCGCAGGATCGTCTTTATCGGCTTCATGACAGCGGTGATCTGCTCGATCGTCATCCCGCCGCTGCTGTTTCGCCACGGCCTGATCGAATTCGAGACCGCCGCCGACCGGCTGGTGCGCATTGCCGCGGCCTCGGGCGCCGCCTTCCTCACCGCGCAGTTGCTCGACGTCACCGTGTTCAACCGGTTGCGCCGGCAGAGTTGGTGGCGCGCGCCGATTGTCGGCACGCTGGTCGGCTCTGTCTTCGACACGGTGGTGTTTTTCACCGTCGCCTTTGCGGCGGCTTTCGCCTTCGCCGGACCGAACGACGGCTTTGCGTTGGAAACCGCGCCGCTGATGGGTGTGTTGCCGGTCGAGACGATGCGCTGGGTATCCTGGGCGCTCGGCGATCTCAGCGTCAAGCTGGTCATAGCGGTGGTGGCGCTGATCCCCTACCGGCTGCTTGCCGCCCGCTGGAGCCAGCCGGCACTGGCAGCATGATCCCGAAAAGTGGGAACCGGTTTTCGGACAAGATCATGCTCAAAGACTATCGAGCATGATCCCCTGGCTTCAACTGGACTCGGCAAAAACGCCTGACGGCGGACAGGAACTCCGCCTGAAGCGGCGCGGCGGCGAATTCTCGATCATGCTTGGCCCGAACGAGCTGATGAACAGCCGGCTCAGCGGTTCCGAAGAGGCGCTTGCGAAACTGTCCTGCCAAAGGATTGCCGGCCGCCGGACCCCAAACATCCTGATCGGCGGCCTCGGCATGGGCTTTACCTTGCGCGCGGCGCTGGCCGAGCTCGGCGACGGTGCGCAGGTCGCCGTTGCCGAACTGGTGCCGGCAGTCGTGATTTGGGCGCGCGGCCCGATGGCCGAGGTTTTCGACGGCTGCCTTGATGACCGGCGCGTCAGCATTCGCGAGGCCGATGTCGGTCAGCTCATCCGTTCGGAAGCATCGACCTGGGACGCGATCCTGCTCGATGTCGACAATGGCCCCGAGGGCATCGTCTACAAGGCCAACGATGCGCTCTACAGCGCAGCCGGCCTGATCAGCGCGAGAGCAGCTCTCAAGCCCGGCGGTGTGCTGGCGGTCTGGTCGCAGGGCCCTGACGCAGGTTTCACCCGAAGGCTCAAGCAGGGCGGCTTCACGGTCGAGGAGGTCAAGGTGCGGGCTCACGGCAAGCGCGGCGCCCGGCACATCGTCTGGCTCGCGACCAAGGGGCAATAGGCCACCTCGCAATCCGGGCGGGCCTTGTGGTCACCGCCCGCCACGCCGACGAACCTCTACTTCGCCTTCTGAAGCTCGGCGGCGAGCGCCTGCAGCAGCCCGCGTGTGCCCTCCTCGCGCCCTTGCGCTGAATCGACGCCATCGAAGAACGCACCCTGTTCGGTATAGGTCAGGCGGGTGCCCTCGCCGGAAGGTGCAAGCTCGACCGTGGTGAGCGACGCCGACAGCGGCTGCGCCCCGACCGCCATCCGGTATGAAAATACGATGCGCCGGTCAGGGACGATGTCCTGGAACTGCGCATCGAGCCTGATCTCCGGGCCGCCCTGGTAGCTGAACCGCGAAACCTCGCCACCGCCGACACGGAAATCGAAGGTGAATTCGGCGATGGTGAACCCGTCGCCTTCGACGCGCCAGCGCCGCACCGTCGCCTTGTCGGCAAAGGCGAAGAAGACGCTCTCGGGCGATTGCGGATAGGTCCGCTCGATCGTGAAGGTCGAATGGATGACGGAGTGCTCGTCGTTAACCGGGGCAATCTGGTTCATTTCTTGTCGTCCTTTTCCTGCTCGTGGAGTGTTGCTTTCGGTTGGTCAGTCTCCGCCAGGATCTGGCCGAGACGGTCGAGCTGGCGTTCGGCGGGCGTACGGCGCGCGGCGATCCAGTCGGCGAGCGGGGCTAGCCCGCCGGGCTCGATCCGGCAGGTGCGCACGCGTCCGACCTTCTCGCTGCGGATCAGCCCGCACGCTTCCAGCGCCTGGAGGTGCTGGAGCACGGCGGCGAAGGTCATGCCGAACGGCTCCGCCAACTGGCTGACGGTGGCCGGCCCGCGGCTCAGCCTTTCCAGGATTGCCCGGCGCGTCGGCTCGGCAAGAGCCCGCAGGATGCTGTCGATCTCGGAATACTTAAGCATGGACTTGAGTATTTCGCCGATGACACCAACTGTCAAGTCACGACTAAAGTATTTTTGCAAATGGTGAGAGCCGGCTGGAAAACCCGCGACGCGGGTCATTGCCAGAGAAAATCGCCAGGGGAAATTGCAAGGGAAATTGCCTGCGCTGCAAAACGGCGCGGAAACGCCAGCGATGCTGTCAGCCAGCAGGCCGGTCGCGCGTCAATCCTCGTGCAGCACAAATTCCAGGTAAAGATTGCGCTGCAGGATCGAGTGGTTGTCATCGGACATCAGCGACACGATCAGCGCGCCATCGTCGCGGGTCCAGACGTCGAGCGCTTCCATGTTGTCGATCTGGTAGCCCATGTCGGCTTCGAGCAGCACCGGCCCGTCGGCGACGGCGCCCTTCTCGACGCCTTCGCCATAGATGCGCCGCAGCCGCATCTTGACGCCGCCGGCCATCGAAAAACTGCGCTCCAGAAGCAACAGGTCGCCGTCCGGCAGGAAGGCGCCGTCGGTGATGTCGAAATCGCCATTGCGCTTGACGGTGAAGACGCCCTTGTGCGGCCCTTCGATGATCGCGGCAAAGATGTTGCCGGCCTTGTCGAGGCTCTTTTCCGACACCACGACCAGTCCGCCCGCGTGCTGCCCGTTGGGACTGGCGCGGGTGACGGTCTCAAAGCCGCGATTGCGGCGAAGTTCCCAGGCTGGGATCAGGAAGTCCAATTGCCTGAACGGCACCTTCATGCCGTCCGGATCGATCTTGAACTCTGCGATACGGTGATCGCCCTCGAAACCGACCGTGGCAATACCGTCCTTGACCGCGAGGCCTTCGGCATCGACCGCCCATTTCTCGTCGATCGACTGGCCGGCCGCATCGACCATCTGCTGCATGCGAAAATTCTGGATGCCGGAAGGCCGCTTCTCGGCATCGTGGACGAGGGTGCCGAAGAACCAGAAGCCGGTGTCGGCAACGCCGATGAAATCGCTGCCGGGCTTGAGGAACCGAAGCGCCGAGAGCGCGCCGAAATCGCGCGTCGACGAGGTCATTTCGAGCCCGCCGACGAATTCGAGCGGCCCGAACTGTTTGTCCGGCCGGCCGATATGGAATTCGCTGATCGGCCGTGCCGAGATTTCGGCCGGCTCGACCGAGGCCAGGCCGGCAGCGATAGCCGGCGCCAAACTGATGCCTAACAACGCACTGGCGGCCAAAAGCTTCTGCCAAAAGCCGCCGCGGGAAAAAATCATCCGGCGCGCCGCATGCCGCCGCGCCGCGTGTCCCGCACGGTTTCCTCGGCGAACAGCGAGGCCAGCTGCTCGGTCATGGCGCCGGCCAGTTCTTCGGCATCGACGATGGTGACGGCGCGGCGATAGTAGCGGGTGACGTCGTGGCCGATGCCGATGGCCAAAAGCTCGACAGGCGAGCGCGTCTCGATGAGCTCGATGATGGCGCGCAGATGCCGCTCGAGATAATTGCCCGGATTGACCGACAGCGTCGAATCGTCGACCGGCGCCCCGTCCGAGATCATCATCAGGATCTTGCGCTGCTCCGGCCGCGCGATCAGCCGGTTGTGCGCCCACAGCAGCGCCTCGCCGTCGATGTTTTCCTTGAGCAGGCCCTCGCGCATCATCAGCCCGAGATTGCGGCGCGCCCGCCGCCACGGGTGGTCGGCGGATTTGTAGATGATGTGGCGCAGATCGTTGAGCCGGCCGGGGTTCGGCGGTTTGCCTTCCTTCAGCCATTTCTCGCGCGCCTGCCCGCCCTTCCAGGCGCGGGTGGTGAAGCCGAGGATTTCGACCGAGACGCCGCAGCGTTCCAGCGTGCGCGCCAGGATGTCGGCGCAGGTCGCGGCGACCGTGATCGGCCGGCCGCGCATCGAACCCGAATTGTCGAGCACCAGCGACACCACCGTGTCGCGGAATTTGGTATCGCGCTCCTGCTTGAAGGACAGAGGCTGCATCGGGTCGATGACGACGCGCACCAGCCGTGCCGGATCGAGATAGCCTTCTTCGAGGTCGAAATCCCAGGAGCGGTTCTGCTGCGCCATCAGGCGGCGCTGCAGCCGGTTGGCCAGCCGCCCGACGACGCCGGAAAGGTTGGCGAGCTGCTTGTCGAGGAAGGCGCGCAGTCGGTCGAGCTCCTCCTCCTCGCACAGTTCCTCCGCACCAACGGTCTCGTCGAAGGCCGTGGTGAAGACCTTGTAGTCGATCTCTTTCGGCAGATTGGTGAAGGGATTGTCGTTGCGGCGCGCCTCGCCGGGCGTCTCCGCATCGGCGTCGTCATCGTCGGAGAGATCCTCGGCGGTGGCGTCGGAGGCTTCCGTCTCGGCCGATTGCTCGTCGTCCGACGATGCCTCGGTATCCTCGGACTGCGACTGCTCGGAGCCCGAATCGTCTTCGCCGCCCTCCTCGCTCTGCTCCTCGCCTTGCGGCTGGTTTTCGTCGTTGTCCTCGGAGTCTTCCGTCTCCTGGTCGTCGCCGAGCTCCTCCGCCATTTCCATGGAGGCGAGCATCTCGCGCACGACGCGGGCGAACGCCTGCTGGTCGTCGAGCTTTGCCGACAGCCCGTCCAGATCGGCACTGGCTTTTTCCTCGACCCAGGGGCGCCAGAGATCGACCAGCCGTTCGCCGCTCTTCGGCACAGTGCGGCCGGTCAGCTTTTCGCGCACCATCAGCGCCAGCGCCTCCTCGATCGGCGCGTCGGCCTTGTCCTTGACGTCGGCGAGGTTGGCCCTGGCGTATTTGTCCTCGAGCATCGAGCCGATATTGTCGGCAACGCCCTGCATGGCGCGGCTGCCGATCGCCTCGACCCGGGCCTGCTCGACCGCGTCGTAGATGGCGCGGGCCTGTTTGCCTTCCGGCGCCAGCCTGGTGTGGATGCGCGTATCATGGCAGGCGCGCTTCAGCGCCATGGAATCGCCGAGCCCGCGGGTAATGGCGATATCCGCCTTCGATGCCTTCTTCGGCAGTTCGGGCAGCCGGGCGCGACTGCCGGCCAGCGCCGGCCGGTCCTTGGCGAAACCGACCTCGAGATCCTTGTCGCCGGCGATGGCGCGCATGCAGACGGTAACCGCGCGCTTGAAGCTGTCGGCCTCAGCGCCGGTCTTGGATTTGTTTCGTGTGTTGTCGCCCGGACCCGCCATCGAGACTCTGCTTAGCCCAGCACCACATTCGCCGCCGATTCCGGCAAATCTTCGCCGAAGGCGCGCTGGTAGAACTCGGCGACCAGCGAGCGTTCCAGCTCGTCGCATTTATTGAGGAAGGTCAGCCGGAACGCCATGCCGATATTGCCGAAGATTTCGGCATTCTCGGCCCAGGTGATAACCGTGCGCGGGCTCATAACCGTCGACAAATCGCCGTTGATGAAGGCCGAGCGCGTCATGTCGGCGACACGAACCATCTTGTTGACGATCTCCTTGCCCTTGCCGTCGCGATAATGCTTGGCCTTGGCCAGCACGATGTTCACTTCATTGTCGTGCGGCAAATAGTTCAGCGTAGTGACGATCGACCAGCGGTCCATCTGCGCCTGGTTGATCTGCTGGGTGCCGTGGTAGAGGCCTGTGGTGTCGCCGAGCCCGACCGTATTCGCGGTTGAAAACAGCCGGAAGGCCGGATGCGGGCGGATAACCCGGCTCTGGTCGAGCAGCGTCAGCCGGCCCGACGATTCCAGCACGCGCTGGATGACGAACATCACGTCCGGGCGGCCGGCATCGTACTCGTCGAAGCACAGCGCGACATTGTGCTGATAGGCCCAGGGCAGGATGCCGTCGCGGAATTCGGTGATCTGCAGCCCTTCCTTGACGACGATGGCATCCTTGCCGACGAGATCGATACGGCTGACATGGCTGTCGAGGTTGACACGCACGCAAGGCCAGTTGAGGCGGGCGGCGACCTGCTCGATATGCGTCGACTTGCCGGTGCCGTGATAGCCCGACACCATGACGCGGCGGTTATAGGCAAAGCCGGCGAGGATCGCCATCGTCGTGTTCTTGTCGAACAGGTAGTCCGGATCGATGTCGGGCACATGCTCGCTCGTCACCGAATAGGCCGGCACCACCATCTTGGAGTCGAAGCCGAATGTCTCCTTCACCGACACCGTGGTGTCGGGCAGGTTGGCGATGTCGCGATCGACCTTGTTCATCTCTATCACGTCTCCACAAGCGAAACGCCGCGTTTCGCTGGCAATCGATTTTGTTCGGGGGCGGTCTTAGAGCCTTTTCCAACCCTATGAAAGTTGGAAAGCGACACGAACCGTAAGGTCGCTCAGCACAAACCTGCCTGCTTGAGCACGCGATACGCCTGGAGCACATCGCGGAACCGGTCTTCCGAACCTCTGTCGCCGCCATTCGCATCCGGATGGTGGCGTTTCACAAGTTCCTTATAGCGCGCCTTGATATCCTTGCCACTTGCCTTTGTATCAAGGCCAAGCGTTTCCAGTGCCTTGGCCTCAAGCGGCTTGGCCTTGCGCTCGCGTGCTTCGCGCGGGTCCTTCGGGCCTTTGAACAGGTCGAAGGGATCGCGCATGCGATTGTAGTAGCCGGCACGGCCGGAACGCGCCTGGGCGAAGTCGGGCGAGGAGCGTGTCGAGGCGCCGTTGACGCCCATTTTCCAGGTCGGCCGGTGGCCGGTCATGGCTTCCTTCTGGAAGCGCGCGATCTCGGTATCCGGAACGCCCGAGAAATAATTGAAGCCCTTGTTGTACTCGCGCACATGGTCGAAGCAGAACTGGAAATACTCGCCTTCCTTCATCCGCCCGACCGGCGCGCGGTGGGTACCGGCCTCCTTGCAGCCATCCCATTGGCAGATCGGCGAACGCGACTTCAGCTCCGCGTCCTTCTCCGGGCGGATGCGAATCTTCTCGAAATATTTTGGGTACGGCTTCATCTCACCCATTTATGGGCCGTTCGCGGATGCGAAACAAGAATTGACATTTTCGCGATGATCGCCCTAACCGCTGAATCGCGGCATAAAACCGGCGAATGGCGAATTTTGTGCGATGACATAGATGTGGTGAAGGGAAGCGACGATGTCCATACAGGCAACGATGGAAGATAAGCTGAAAAAGGCGTTTTCGCCGGAACGGCTGGACGTCATCAACGAAAGCCATCTCCATGCCGGTCATCATCACGCGGATTCCGGCCATCACGCTGCCTTCGACGGCGCCGGCGAGACGCATTTCCGCATCCGCATCGTCGCGCCAGCCTTTGCCGGCATGAGCCGCGTCGAGCGTCACCGCGCCGTCAACGATCTGCTGGCCGAGGAGTTGAAGTCCGGCGTGCATGCCCTGGCGATCGAGCCGGCGGCGCCCGGCGAAAAGACCCGCTGGTAGATCAGCCGACGCTCGACCTCAAGAAGGCCATCACCGCTGTGGTCAATGCATCGCCTTCGGTGCCGAAGTCGCGATTGATCGACATGTGCGAATAGGCGCTGCCGTCGAACAGCGTGACCCTGGTTCCGGTGGCGCGCAGACGCCCGGCGAAGGCCTCCGCGTCCGCCGCGCGGGCTTTCGCCCGTGAATGGGCGATGAAGGTCGGCGGGTGCTTGCGGCCTTCCACATAGGTGACAGGCGACAGCGCGCGCCACTGCGCCGGATCGGGAAAGGCGCGGGCATAGACCCCTGCCATGCCGCCGCTCCTGGCCAATGCCTCCAGGTCGTAAGCCCTGGTGTCGTCGAGGACCAGCGCCGCGACCCCGGGCAGGCCGCCGCGCAGGCCGGTCAATGCGACGAGATGGCAGCCGGCCGAATGGCCCATCGCGACGATCCGGTCCGGATCGCCGCCATGCCTGGCGATGTTGGCGCGGACGTAGCGATAGGCCAGTTCGACATCCGCCGCCTGGGTGGCGACGTCGGCCTCGGGCAGCATCCGGTAGTCGATCGAGACGAAGCAGAAGCCATTGTCGAGCAGGAATTGCGGCTTGGCATTGACGTTGCCGCGACTGCCGACCCGCCAGGCGCCGCCATGGACGAAGAAGACGACCGGCAGGCCGCTTGCGCCGTCGCGGGAATAGATGTCGAGCTTGGCCGGCCCATAGTCGAAGGTTTCGGGCGACGGCGAACGCAGCCGCAATGCCGCCGCCTGCCCCGGCAACAGCGCCGCCATCGACACCAGAAGCAGGCTTCGCCGATCGATTGTCATAGACTCCTGACCGCCCACAGGTGCCGCAAGATGCGCGCTGTCATTCGCCAAGCATTACCGGCTTGATCCTCAGCCGCGCGATTCGGTTCTTGTCGCGCTTCATGACGACGAAGCGCTTGCCGTGAAACGTAAAGGCCTGCTTTTCGTCCGGGATCGACTGCGCCTCGTGGATAACGAGGCCGGCAATGGTGGTGGCTTCCTCGTCCGGCAGGTGCCAGTCGAGCGCCCGGTTCAGGTCGCGGATCGGCACCGTGCCGTCGACGACGACGGAGCCGTCGGCCTCCTGCTTGACACCCTGGATGTCGATATCGTGCTCGTCGGCGATCTCGCCGACGATCTCCTCGATGATGTCCTCCAGCGTCACCAGCCCTTCGACCTCGCCATATTCGTCGACGACGATGGCGAAATGCGCCTTGCGGCGCAGGAAGGCGTTGAGCTGCTCCTGCAGCGTCGTGGTGTCGGGCACGAACCACGGTTTAGATGCGATCTTCATCACGTCGATCCGGGAGAAATCGTTGCCGACCTCGTTCAGCGCGCGCAGCAGATCCTTCGCGTGCAGCACGCCAACAATGTTGTCGAGCGAACCCTTCCACAACGGCATGCGGGTGTGCGGGCTCTGCAGGATCTCGCGAACCACCGCTTCGGGCGGGTCATCGGCATTGACCGAGCGCATATTGGTGCGGTGGACCATGACGTCCGACACTTCGAGCTCCTCGAGGTCGAACAGGCCGCCGATGCGGGCGCGGTCCTCGCGCACCACCTGGCCGTCGCGGCGGAAATCGTCGACGGCGCCGCGCAGTTCCTCGCGCGCCGAGCGCTGCGGCTCGATGCGCTGCAGCTCATAGCCGAAGGCGGCGAGCAGGTGCCGGCGCAGGACGAAGCCCAGCAGGCCTAGGCCGGCGAGCACTGCAGCCGCGATCCAGCCGGCCTGACTCATCCCGGGCGGCTTTCCTGCCGACCCGGATGGTTCTCCCTGAGGAACGCCAGCACTTCCGAGGCCGGCACATCCCTGGCGATGAAGGCCTGTCCGACGCCGCGCGTCAGGATGAAGGTCAGCGCGCCGCGCGACACCTTCTTGTCCTGGGTGATGAAGGAGAACAGCTGCTCGGCGTCGGGCAATTCGCCCGGAATGTCGGCCATGCGCCAGGGTAGGCCGACGGCGCGAAGATGCGCCTCGACGCGCGCCGCATCGTCGGGGCTCGCCAAATTGAGCCTTGAGGAAAAGCGGTGCGCCAGCGCCATGCCGATGGCGACGCCTTCGCCATGCACGAGCCGTGCGCCGTCATAGCCGGTCGCCGCCTCCAGTGCATGGCCGAAGGTGTGGCCGAGATTGAGCAGGGCGCGGTCGCCGGTCTCGAACTCGTCGCGGGCAACGACGTCGGCCTTGGCACGACAGGCCTCGGCGATGGCCGCAGCCCGCTCCGGCCCGCCGGCAAACACTTGGCGCCAGTTTTCTTCCAGCCAGGCGAAGAACTCCGGCCGGTCGATCAGCCCGTATTTGGCCAGTTCGGCATAGCCGGCGCGAAACTCGCGGATCGGCAGCGTGTCGAGCACTTCGGTATCGGCCAGCACCAGCTTGGGCTGGTGGAACACCCCGACGAGGTTCTTGCCGCGCTTGCTGTTGATGCCGGTCTTGCCGCCGACGGAGGAATCGACCTGCGCCAGCAGCGAGGTCGGAACCTGCACGAAATTCATGCCGCGCCGCGCGATGCCGGCGGCAAAGCCGGCCAGGTCGCCGATGACGCCGCCGCCGAGCGCGATGACGACGTCGCCGCGCTCCAGCTTGGCGGCCAACACGCCATCGACCACCTCTTCGAGATGCGCAAAGCTCTTGGTCTTTTCGCCTGGCGGCAACGTGATGACGGCATGTTGGATGCCACCGCTTGCCAGGCCGGCCGCAAGCGTCGCGAGATGCGCGGCCGCGACGTTTTCGTCGGTGACGACCGCCGCCCGCGTCCCCGGCAGACGGCGCGAAATCTCGGCGCCGGCGCGTGACAGCAGGCCGGGACCGATCAAAATATCGTAGGCACGCTCGCCAAGCCCGACTTCGACAGAGACCGTTGCATCAGCGCTCACGACCGCACCTCGTCAATGTCGGCAATGCCGAGATGGCCGCGCAGCGCGTCCACCACTTCGGCGGCAATGATCTCCTTGCGGTCGTCGCGGGTCGGCACGATGACATCGGCCGCGGCATAAACCGGGTAGCGTTCCGCCATCAGCCGTTCCAGCACGGCGCGTGGATCGGCGCTTTTCAGCAGCGGCCGGTTCTGTTTCTTGGAAACGCGCTCCATCAACAGGTCGATCTCGGCTTTCAGCCAAACCGAAACGCCATGGCTGGCGATCGCCTCGCGCGTCTGCGCGTTCATGAAGGCGCCGCCGCCGGTCGACAGCACCTGCGGCCCGTGCTCCAGCACACGCAGGATGACGCGCTGCTCCAGTGCTCGGAACTCCGCCTCGCCATAGCGCTCGAACAGGTCCGGGACGCTCATGCGCGAAACAGTTTCGATCTCCTGGTCGCTGTCGATGAAGGGTAGTGCCAGCATCGCCGCCACCTTGCGGCCGATCGCCGTCTTGCCGGCGCCCATCAGCCCGACAAAGACGATGGAACGGCCGCCCAGCCGGCCGAGCAGCGCGGCATGGCTCTCGCCCGGAGGATTTGCTGGTAGCGCGTTCATGCTTCTAGGGCCTCTTTGGCGGCGTATCGACATCAAAAGCCTGTTTGCGTCAAGCGCGGCGCAACCGGGACTATGGGCTTCACCCTTGAATTGGCCGGATTGGCGTCTCATAAGGGCACAGGGTTGGAAATGCAGAATAAGACGACGGGCGAAAATTAATGCCAACACTGTTTCGCTTTGTCGTGACGCTCGCGATTCTGGCCGGCATTGTCTATGGCGCGATGTTCGCCCTGGTCATGTTCGTCGAGCCGAGAAAGGCGGAAATGAGCGTGCGTATCCCTCCGGAAAAGCTCAATCCCAAAAAATGAACAGCGCCGCCCGCATCGAAGCCTTCCTGGAGATGATGAGCGCCGAGCGCGGCGCGGCCGAAAACACGCTTTCCTCCTACCGCCGCGACCTCGAAGACGCTTCCGCCGGGATCGGCGGTGGGCTTGCCGCTGCCACCAGCGCCGACATCCGTGCCTATCTCGACGACATCGCCGCGCGCGGCTTTGCCGCCAGCTCGCAGGCGCGCAAATTGTCGGCGATCCGGCAGTTCTTCCAGTTCCTCTACGCCGAAGGCCTGCGCGGTGACGATCCGACCGGCACGCTGGACAGTCCGAAGAAAGGCCGGCCGCTGCCTAAGACGATGAGCGAGGCCGATACCGGCCGGCTGCTCGACCGCGCGGCGCAGGAGGCGATGGACCCCTCCATGCATGACGGCGACAGGCTGGCGGCGCTGCGCCTGCACGCGCTGGTCGAGGTGCTCTACGCCACCGGCTTGCGCGTTTCGGAGCTGGTCGGCCTTCCCGTGACGGTGGCACAGCGCGACGACCGCTTCTTCATGGTCCGCGGCAAGGGCAACAAGGAGCGCATGGTGCCGCTGTCGGCCAAGGCGCGCACCGCGATGCGGACATGGCTTGCCGCACGGGGGGCGGTGCCGGCTCTTGCCGACAGCCCGTTCCTGTTTCCGGCTGCCTCCGACAGCGGCTATCTCTCGAGACAGGTCTTTGCCCGCGAGCTGAAAGGGCTTGGCGCTCGGGCCGGCATTGCCGCGGCGAAGATATCGCCGCATGTGCTGCGCCATGCTTTCGCCAGCCATCTCTTGCAGAACGGCGCTGATCTCAGGGCCGTGCAGCAGTTGCTCGGCCATGCCGATATTTCAACGACGCAGATCTACACGCATGTGCTGGAGGAGCGGCTGATGCGTCTGGTCAACGATCATCATCCGCTTGCCGACTAGGCGTCATGTCGCTATGTGAGAACGACGTTCCACCGCGCCCAGCCTGCATTTTCAGGCTTGCGTCAGTCATTGCCTTCCGACTTGCCGGTCCGCCCAAGAATGTACAATTACCTCGATTTCGAAAAGCCTGTACAGGATCTCGAAGGCAAGATCCTCGAGCTGAAGAAGCTTGCCGAGAACGGCGAGGCGGTCGATGTCGGCGATGAGATCGCCCGTCTCGAGAAGCGCTCGCGCGATGCGCTGCGCGACGCCTACAAGGCGCTGACGCCGTGGCAGAAGGTGCAGGTGGCGCGCCATCCGGACAGGCCGCACTGCATCGACTACATCAAGGGCCTGCTTACCGATTTCACGCCGCTCGCCGGCGACCGCAACTTCGGCGAGGACCAGGCGATCGTCGGCGGCTTCGCCCGGTTCCGTGGCGAGCCGGTGGCGATCATCGGCCAGGAGAAGGGTTCCGACACGGCAAGCCGGCTGAAGCATAATTTCGGCTCGGTGCGGCCGGAGGGCTACCGCAAGGCGGTGCGGCTGATGGAACTCGCCGACCGTTTCCAAATCCCGTTGCTGACGCTGGTCGATACGGCCGGCGCCTATCCCGGCGTCAACGCCGAAGAGCGCGGCCAGGCGGAGGCCATCGCCCGCTCGACTTCGGCCTGCCTTGGCCTGAAGGTGCCGTCGATCTCGGTGGTGATCGGCGAAGGCGGCTCGGGCGGCGCCATAGCGATCGCCACCGCCAACCGCGTCTACATGCTCGAACACGCCATCTATTCGGTGATCTCGCCGGAGGGCGCCGCCTCGATCCTGTGGCGCGACACCACGCGGTCCAAGGATGCGGCGACCAATATGAAGATCACGGCGCAGGACCTGCTGGAGCTGAAGATCATTGACGCCATCATCGCGGAGCCGCTCGGCGGTGCCCATCGCGCCCCCGAAACGGTGATCGCCGCCACCGGCGACCTCATCGCCAGGACGATGAAGGAATTCTCCGGCGCCAACACCGACTTCCGCGAGCATCGCCGCGAGAAATACCTGGCGATGGGCCGCAATCTGTAACCAACCCAGGCACTAGGCCTGAAATGTGGCGGCGCGAACCAGTTTCGCCACAAAAATGCCGCTGCATTCGGCTCAGTGGGCTTGCCGTAAGGGGACGCGCCGCATTCTTGCGGTAAGGAATTTTCAAGGTTAACGGGCTTAGAGTCCGTCAGTGGTCGGTTTAGCAGCTGCGGCATCCGCGGCGCAGAGATGAAGACGATAGCCATATCCATGTTTGCCAAGCTTGCCCGCACCGGAGTCCTAATCGCTGCGATCGGCGTCGCCGGCTGCAATGACGCTTCGATGAAGGATTTTGCGCCGCAAGCCAACAAGCCGCTGCCGGACAAGATCCTGGCCGAAATGAAAGCCAAGGGGATGGTCCGCACCTCCTCGGTGATGGCCCGCATCTTCAAGGAAGAAGGCAAGCTCGAAATCTGGAAGGCCAAGACCAACGGCCGCTACGACTTGGTCGCGAGCTACGACATCTGCAAATGGTCGGGCAAGCTCGGGCCGAAATTCACTGAAGGCGACCGGCAGGCGCCGGAAGGCTTTTACACGGTCCGCCCGGCCCAGATGAACCCGCGGTCGAATTACCACCTGTCCTTCAATATCGGCTACCCCAACGCCTATGACCGTGCCAATGGCCGCACCGGTTCCAACCTGATGGTCCATGGCGCCTGCTCGTCGTCTGGCTGCTATTCGATGACCGACGCGCAGATCGAGCAGATCTACGCTTTCGGACGCGACGCCTTCCAGGGCGGCCAGACCGAGTTCCAGATCCAGGCTTTTCCGTTCCGCATGACTGCAGCCAATATGGCGCGCTATCGCAACGACCCGAACTACGAATTCTGGAAGATGCTGAAGGTTGGCTACGACAATTTCGAGGTCACCAAGGTGCCGCCGAAAGTCGACGTCTGCGAGAAGCGCTACGTGTTCAACCAGGTTGCAGCCGACGGCTCGACCTTCAATCCGACCGGCCCCTGCCCGCCGACCACTCAGCCCGATTCGCTGAAAAGCGCCATCAACGCCTATCAGAGCACCTATGAGGCGGCCTTCAACGGCGCCATAAAGGCCAGCGTGCCGGCGCCCAAGCCGACCATCGCCGGGATCAAGGAAGCCAGCATCGTTTCCGACTGGTCGAAACGGCGTGCCCGCGGCGAACGCGTGCCGATCGAGCCGCCCTCGCTCAACCCGGACGGCACTGTGACCGAAACAGCGCGCATGGGCCGCGTCGATTCGCCGGCGGGCCGCAAGATGGCGGCGCTCGACGCCGAAAAGGCTGCCAAGCAGAAGGCCGAGGAACAGCGGCTTGCCGCGATAGAAGCGGCGAAGGCAGCGAAAGCGGCAGCCAAGGCGCAAGCCCTGGCCGAGAAGGAAGCCGCCAAGGCGCAAGCATTGGCCGAAAAGGATGCTGCCAAGGCAGCGGCCGAAGCGCCTGTCGCGACCGCAACCGTCGCGCCATCCGCGGAGGCCGTTCCGGTCGCCGAAACGCAGGCTGCGGACGCCGAAAGCACGGCGACAAGGCTGAAGAAGAAACTGCTCGGCATGTTTGGCGGCTGAGGTTCATGCTTGAACAGGAAGATGGGGGCCAGGAAGACAGGCCCTCAACCAGCCCCGCCGCCGTCTACGACCTCAAAGGCTTGAACTGCCCGTTGCCCGTGCTCAAGGCAAAAAAGCGCCTGGCCGCAATGCAGCCGGGCAGCCGCCTGTGGCTCGAAACCACCGACCCGCTCGCCGTCATCGACATTCCCGCCTTCTGCGCCGAGAGCGGCCATCGGCTGGTCGAGACAACGGCGATGGCAGGCGGCCACCGCTTCCTGGTCGAGCGCGGCTGAGCGCGTGATCTCCCCCCTCGAGGGGGAGATGTCGCCGAAGGCGACAGAGGGGGTTGCCTCGGCTGGCGCGACGCCATGTACGACCAAAGAGAAAGTTGGCGCTTCACGCGCGGCAACCCCCTCTGGCCTGCCGGCCATCTCCCCCTCGAGGGGGGAGATCAGCCGCTTCACCGCCCGGCGATGGCCAGCGGATTGCTCTCCAGTGCCGCCCGGTCCGGCGTGTCGATCGACGGCTGGTTGGTGAAGGCGGCGAACAGCCGGCGGACATAGTCTTCCGGCATGTCGAGCGTGATCAGCACCAGCCTGGTGCCGCGCTGGCTGTCCGGCCAGGCCGGCAGTTGCACCGGCGGATGCAGGATCTTCTGCACGCCATGGATAACCAGCGGCCGCGACGGGTCTTCTGCAAGCTCGATGACGCCCTTCATCCGCAACAGGCGCTCGCCATGCGCCGAGCGCAGCAGATCGAGGAACATCTCGATTGCCGAAAACGGCACCGGCCCGTCGTGAACCAACGAATGCGAACGCACGCGGGAATCGTGCCTATGGCCATGACCATGATCATGGTGATGGTGATCGCCACCGTCATGCCCGTCGTCATGATGCCCGTCGTCATCATGCCCGCTGTGGTCATGCCGGCTATGGTCATGGTCGTCGCCGGCTTCTTCGCCCAGCCAACGCTGCACATCGACCGATTTGGTGGCCGGATTGTAGAGGCCGCAATCGAACAGAGTCGCGGCGCTTGCCTGACTCGCGTCGAGCACCACGGCGCCCGGGTTGAGCTGCCTGAGCCGCGCCCGCAACGCCTCGACATCGCCTGCATCCGTGGCCAGGTCGGCCTTGCTGAGCACGATACGGTCGGCGACCGCCACCTGCTTCACCGCCTCGACATGGGCATCGAGCGCCGCATTGCCGTTGACGGCGTCGACCAGGGTGATGACGCCGTCGAGCCGGAAGGCCTGGACCAGGGCCGGATGCGCCATGATCGACTGCAGCACGGGGGCGGGATCGGCGAGCCCGGTGGTCTCGACGACGACGCGGGCAAGCCGGTCGATGCGGCCGGTCTGCAGGCGGTCGACGAGGTCAGCCAGCGTGTCGACCAGCTCGCCCCGCACCGTGCAGCAGAGACAGCCGTCGGAGAGCTGGATGATGCCGTCGGAGGCCTGCTCGACCAGGAGATGGTCGATCGCCACCTCGCCGAACTCGTTGATGATGACGGCGGTGTCGGCGAGCGCGGGATCCCGCAGCAGCCGGTTGAGCAGCGTCGTCTTGCCGGCACCGAGAAAGCCGGTGAGCACCGAAACGGGGATCGGGAAGCCGGCCATGCGGCTAGTTCAGCGCCTTGGCCGGCTGCTGGACCTGCGCGGCGGTGGCGGATCCGGCCACAACTGGCTCGGCGCCGGCCGGCGGCGCCCGGTCCGGCCGCCATGTCGGCAGCGGCACGTCGGCATATTCCTGCCCGGAGGCGTCGAGCATCGCCTTCGGCTTCGGTCCCGTGGCGCCGCCAAGGCCGACGGCGATCAGCGTCGGTACATGGTCGAGCTTTTCCTGATAGGGCGATTTCGGCACGTCCTTGCCCTTGTCGCCGACGGCGGGTGCGGTTTCCGACTGCTCATCGACCGGCTTCTTCTTGCAGATTTCGTCATTCATGTCGTTGGCCGACATGGTGTCGCCATAGGCGGGCAGCGCCGCTACCGTCAGCCAGCTCGGCGCCGGCGTTGCAAAGCCCTGGTCGAGCAATTTTGCCGCCGCCTCGGCGCGGGTGACGGCCGATTGCTCGCCGAGCACCACGGCGACCAGGGTGCGGCCGTTGCGGGTCGCCGAGCCGACCATGTTGAACCCGGACGAGCAGACGAAACCCGTCTTCATGCCGTCGGCACCCGGATAGCGGCCGATCAGCAGGTTGTAGTTGGAGATCGCCTTCTTGCCGACGGCAAGGCCTTCGATCGAGAACCAGGGGGCATATTGCGGAAATTCCTTGCGAATCGCCATCACCAGCAAAGCGAGATCGCGCGCTGTCGTATACTGGTCCGGCGAATAGAGCCCGTTCGGATTGACGAAATGGGACCCGCTCATGCCGAGCCTCTGCGCTTCGGCGTTCATGCGTTCGGCGAAAGCCGCTTGCGAACCGCCGATATTCTCGCCGACCGCCATGGCGATATCGTTGGCCGATTTGACCAGCATCATCTTCAGCGCATTGTCCAACCGCATCACCGAGCCCGGCTTGAAGCCCATCTTGCTCGGCGGCTCGCCGGCGGAATGTTTCGTCACCTTGATCGGCGAATCGAGCTGGACCTCACCCGCGGCAATCGCACGAAACGCCACATAGGCGGTCATCAGCTTTGTCAGCGAAGCCGGGTACCAGCGCCTGAACGCCTCCTGGTGCTGCAGGATCTTGCCGCTGTTCAGGTCGAACAGGATTGTCGGATTGGCCAAGGCAGGCCCGGCCAGCGACGCAAGCGCCACCGTGCCCGCCACCAACAGTTTGAGGAAATGCCTGTAGCGCATCATGAAAACCGAAATAGCCTCTTGCCGCAGTCCCACCTGGCTCCGTAAGATTTCGTTACACGATCGCCAGGATAATGGTCCGGCCCTCTGTTCCCGGACCACAGTCGCGGTGCTATTTACTCTATGTGACGTCAACATGGCAAAGTGCTGCCGATCACAATGTGGAAGCAGCAGCACAATGCAAAGCAGCGTGCATGGTTGCAAGGCAACAGGCACAATTGCAAAGCAGCAGGCCAAGACCGCCTGCTCCAACAGCGAAATGGAACCATCATGCCGATCCTGAACCGAGCCGCCGAAATGCAGGACGAGGTGGCCGGCTGGCGCCGCCATTTGCACCAGACGCCGGAGCTGAATTTCGACGTCTTCAAGACCGCCACTTTCGTCACCGAGAAGCTGAAGGCTTTCGGCTGCGACGACATCGTGACGGGTTTGGGCAAGACCGGCGTCGTCGGCATCATCCGCGGCCGCCACGGCGAAGGCTCGACCATCGGCCTGCGCGCCGACATGGATGCCCTGCCGCTCAACGAGATCACCGGCAAATCCTATGCCTCGACCGTCCCCGGCAAGATGCACGCCTGCGGTCATGACGGCCACACCGCGATGCTGTTGGGTGCCGCCAAATACCTCGCCGAAACGCGCAATTTCGCCGGCTCCGTCGCGGTCATCTTCCAGCCGGCCGAAGAGGGCGGCGGCGGCGGCAACGAGATGGTCAAGGACGGTATGATGGAGCGCTTCGGTATCTCCAAGGTTTTCGGCATGCACAACATGCCGGGCCTGCCGGTCGGCCAGTTCGCCATCAGGCCGGGCCCGATCATGGCGGCGACCGCCGAATTCACCATCACCGTCAAGGGCCGGGGCGGCCACGCGGCGATGCCGCACGGCACCATCGATCCGATCGTCATCACCAGCCAACTCGTCGGCGCATTGCAGACGATCGCCTCGCGCAGCACCGATCCGGTCGAGGCGGTGGTCGTCTCGGTGACGAAATTCCACGCCGGCGATGCCTATAACGTCATTCCCGAGACCGCCGAGATCGCCGGCACCGTACGCACGCTGAAGAAGGAGGTCGCCAAGAAGGCCGAAGAGCGCATCCGCGCGCTTTGCCAAGGCCTGGGCGCTGCCTTCGGCGCGACAATCGAGGTTGATTACAATGCCAATTACCCGGTCACCTTCAACCATCCGGAAGAGACGGTCTTTGCCAGCGACATCGCGGCCGACGTCGCCGGCGACAGCTATGTGCACCGCGCGATCCAGCCGGTGATGGGCGGCGAGGATTTCTCCTACATGCTTGAAGCGCGGCCGGGCGCCTTCATCTTCATCGGCAATGGCGATACCGCCGGCCTGCACAACCCAGCCTACGACTTCAACGACGAGGTCATCCCGCACGGCATGAGCTATTGGGTGAAGCTGGCGGAAACAGCGCTGGCGGCGTAGCCGTTCGGCATTGGCTTACGGCCCGCTCTTCGGATCCTCGACCTCCAGCGCTTCCATGACCGGCGCCAGCTCGTTGTCGTCGGCGGGTTGCGGTTCTTCGCCTGTCCTCGCCTTCTTCAGGGCTGCCTCGATCGCCTCCTGGATATTGCCGAGTTCGTCTTCGCGAACCTCGTGGCCATAGCCGGCAGCGTCGGCGTCCTGCTCGAATTGCTGCGCCAGAACGGCGACGCTCACCTCGCTCTCGGCAGGCAAATTGCCGACATTCTCCTGCAGCCACGTTTGAAAGAACTCTTTGGTGGCGCTCATGCGGTGTCTCCTTCGGGACACTAAAGCGCGCCGGCGTCCCGAAAGTTCCGCTATCCCGACCTCTTTGGGGCCTGCTCCCACATTCGGCCAGGCGGCGTTGGCGCCGCCTGGCTCGGCTGCTTACTGGCTGACAGCAGTCGTCGGTTCGCACGACACGTTCGGGTTCATATCCGCGAACGCGCCGGTCGGGTTGCCCTTCCAGGCCCAGACATGCAGCTCATAGAACGGACCGAGGCCATAGCGATTGGGCGCGCTGTTGAAGTTGAACAGATGCCCATCGAGCGAGGCCGGGCCTTTCGAGGTGATGTATTCGACCGCGATCAGTTTTAGCGTGCCGTCGGCCATCGGCTCGTACATCACCGCTTCCGGCTTGGCGACATCGACAGCGTCGTCCTTGAGGTAGCCGGGATTGACGTAGTGGATGCCCATGGCGCCGCCGGTGATGCCGCTGGCGCAGGGGATCGGCGCATAGCCCTCGGCGGTCGCCGCCGCCACATTCTCGAAGCGGCTGTTGGCGGCGCGTACCTTGTCGGCCAGCGGATTGGGACCGGACGCGGGCGCTGCCTGATGCGCCTGCGCCAACGCAGTGCAGGCCGACAGCAGCGCCGCGGCAGCGAGAAGTCTATTGCGAAAGTTGATTGTCATAGTCATTCCATTCTTCTTGAAAAGCACAGCCCGGCTGGCCGCCGGAGGTAAGGAGGTCCGGCAGGTGGGCGCTGTGGCTGTTGTTGCTGGGAGATCCCTATCCCGATGCGACGAATGCAGGGGAAGATCATCCCTTCGGCAGATACGGGATCGTCCCAGCCAGATCGGAGTTGTCGATCAGCTGGAAACGGCTGTCGCTGCCGCCCTGACGGGCCGAAACGAACGGTGCGTAGGCAGGATCGTCGGTGAAGGCGCGCGCCGCTGCCTCGGTCGGGAACGCCATCAAGGCAATCAGCGTCGTGTCGAGCGGCTTGCCTTCGAGTGTCTTCACATTGCCGCTGCGCGACAGATATCTGCCGCCGTGCTTGTGAACGAGGTCGTGGACCGACGCGGCATAGGCCGGCATCCACTTCGGGTCCCTCACCTTGATGTCTGCGATAACGTAAGCGGTCATGGGTCATGTCTCCTGGTCGTGCACAGGGGTATCCCGTGCAGCGGCAGAGGGGTCGCACGGCAAGGGTCGCGCCAGCCAGTCCGCGATCTGTACTGGTGTGGTACAGTTTCTGTACTCGCCGCGTCGCTGGGAAAGGCCTATGGTTCCGGCGGAGTTTGAGGGGAAGGCAACATCGTGACCCAGTCCGGATACAAACAGTTCTGCCCGTTATCGATGGCCGCGGAGGTGCTGTGCACCCGCTGGACCATGGTTCTGCTTCGCGAATTGGTGGCGGGCTCGACCCGTTTCAACGATCTGCGCCGCGGCGTCCCCAAAATGTCGCCGACCCTTCTGTCGCAACGCCTCAAGGAGCTCGAGCTGGCCGGGATCGTCGAGCGCAAGGAGGTGCGCGGCGAGAAAGGCATCTTCGAATACCGGATGACCGAGGCAGGCAAGGATCTGCGTTCCGTTGTCGAGGCGATGGGCTTTTGGGGGCAGAAATGGGTCGAGTCGCGGTTGTCGCTGAAGAACCTCGATCCGTCGCTGCTGATGTGGGACATGCGGCGCAACCTCAATGCGTCGCCGCTGCCCGATGGCCGCACGGTGATACAATTTCTGTACCAGGAGCTCCCCGCCTCGAAACGGTCGTGGTGGCTGATCGTCGAGAAGCACGGCGAGGTCGACCTCTGCTGGTACGACCCGGGCTTCGATGTCGATCTCTACGTCTCGACCGACCTGCACACCATGACCGAAATCTGGATGGGACTGATCACCGTCGAGAAGGCCGGGCCGAAAGTCATCTTGACTGGCGACCAGGATATCGCGCGCAAAATGCAGACCTGGCTCGGCCTGAGTCCGTTCGCGGTGGAGCCGAAGCGAGCGGCCTAACTGCCTCTTGGCGAAACGATCCGAAGCGGTTATGTGTCGGGCCGCGTGGTCCCGTAGCTCAGTAGGATAGAGCGGCAGATTCCTAATCTGTAGGTCACAGGTTCAATCCCTGTCGGGATCACCACGTTTTCAACAGGTTACCAGACGGTTGCATCGGTGCTCGGCTGTGAACGCGCGAGGAAGTCGCGCACCAACGCAAGCGCCTCATCGAAATGGGTTTCCAATAGCCAGTGGCCGGCGCCATCGAGGAGATGGAGCTCTGCTTGCGGCAAGTCGCGCTTGTAGGCGCGGGCCGATGCGGCCGGCATATAGCCATCCTCAGGACCCCAGACGATCAGTGTCGGTGGTTGCCGTTCGCGCAGATAAGCCTGGTATTTCGGGAACCAGTTGAGGTTCGCCTCCAGCTTCTCCATCAGGCCGACCGCGAGCCGCCGACGGGGCGGCGTGTCCATCAGAGGCCAATGGAGTTTCCACAGATCCGGTGGCACGCGCTCGGCCACGGCCTCGCCAACCTCACCGATGAACTCGTGCCGGAAGCCCTCCTCGCTCACCGCTTCTTCCAGCGGGCGATGCTTGTCGGGCGTCTTGTCGTTCCAATACGCCTTGATGGCTGCGTATTTCGGGCCGAGCACGTCTTCGTAGATGTCGCCGTTCTGGATGATAAGCGCGGCAATGCGCTCCGGATAGGCGATGGCGTGGCGCAATCCGATCTGCGAGCCGTAATCGTGCAGCCAGAGCGCATAGTGGGACAGGCCGAGCGTGTCCGCGAAAGCCGCCAAAAACCCGGCATAGGTCTCGAAATCGTAGCCGAATGCAGCCATGTCGGGCGTAGCGCTATAGCCGAAGCCAGGAAAGTCCGGGGCGAACGTATGCCAGCGATCAGCCAGTCCGGGCATCAGCCTTCGAAACTGATAGGAGGAACAGGGATAGCCGTGCGGCAGCAGAAGCACGGGAGCGTCGGCCGGCCCTTCCTCGCGAAAGAAGACAGTAATTCCGTCAACTCTGATTTGGCGGTGTCGCAACTTTGCCTCCTCGATTGAAAGGCTCCGAAAATGACTGGTAACCTCCCGCATCCCGTTGTGAGCGCCTGGACCCGAAACTCATGATCAGGTCGAGGGTTCCCGGTCGCGGCCGGTGGAAGCGACCAAGGAACCCCGCCGCCGATCAGATCGTTTGGCGATATCAGGCCAGATCAACCTGAGGCAGATATTCCGCATGCTCGCAATCGCATGGAGCCGAACATCGGCAAAGTCTGCCGTGGATACGGGGCTTGGCGCAATGCTGCGTGACGTCGATTATGTCCTGCAAAAACTCGACTGGATGCGCGCCGAAGGCATCTGGCCCAACGGCTTGCGATATCTGTGGACCGATGCATTCGGGGTCGTGCTCTACGTCTCGCTTTATACGGAACTTGGCGAAGAGCGCTGGCTGGACGAGGCCGAGCGGCTGGTGGTGGATGTCGAGCGTGTGCTCGGCCGCCGGCGCGGATTGAGGATCGGCGAAGCGGCCGATCGCGACGGCCAGTATTTCCACTATCTGGCGATGTGGCTGTTTGCCCTGGCGCGTCTCGGCGATCTGAAGGCGGAATACCGCGAACGCGGCATTGCGCTGGCGCGGGACATTCACCCGGCGTTTGTGGTCCCCGGCCGCGGCGTGATCTGGAAGATGCAGGAGGATTTGAGCGGTCCTTACCCCGGCTACGGCCTCGGCAGCATGGATGCCTATGACGGCTACGTCTCTTATCGCATGCTCGACGAAGAGGAACTGGCGCCCGAGATCGCGCAGATGCGTGACCTGATGGAGCGCGATTGGCGCACACTCGACGTCGACCAGGACCTCGGCCTCGGCATGATGCTGTGGCTCGCCCATTTCTTTCCCGACGAGCCGTGGGCCGAGGCCCAGACGAGGCGTTCGCTGCGAACCCTGGAAACGATGTGGGTCGACCCGCCCGGTTATTTCAGCCGCGCGCCATGGCTGCGCGATACCAAGTTCGCCTTCACCAATTACGGCGTATCGCTCGGCCTGCAAGCCGCCGGCATCTGGCCGGGGCGTGTCGATAGGCTGAATGCCTTCTTCGAGGACTGGCGCTCCGGCGACGAATACGACCGCGAGGCGATCACCTGGGTGATGGCCTGCACCTCGCGCCTTCCCGGTGCTTTTCTGACCCGGGGTGGCGGGACAATGACTGAAAGAAGCAACCAAGCTCGGGAACGTTCCCCTGCCGGCGCGGTTGTCGATGGAAGACGCAAGGAGCGCGGTTGAAATGGCCATTCTCTTGGGAAAACCGGGAAGCTGTTGGGTAGCGGCAGCCAGATCCACGAACTATCCCCAGCTCGAAGGTTCGATCCGTGCGGACGCCGTTGTCGTGGGTGCTGGAATTGTCGGGCTGACGACGGCGCTTCGCCTTTGCGAGGCAGGCCGGTCGGTGGTCGTCGTTGAAGGCCTGCGCACGGGCGGACAGGTGACCGGCCGCTCGACGGCCAAGATCACCACGCAGCATGCACTGATCTATCGTCATCTCATCGACACTGTCGGCCGGGAGTTGGCGCAGGTCTACGCCGATGCGAATTCCGCCGGCGCCCGACAGATCCGCGATTGGGTTCGCGAGTACGCCATCGCCTGCGATCTCGAGAGCAAGGACGCCTACACCTACACCTGCGATGAAAGCCGGCGCGCGGAGGTCGCGGCCGAGGCGGAGGCCGCGCGCCAGGTCGGGCTGGAGGCCGAGATCCTCGACCACGCGCCGCTGCCTTTCGAAACGGCCGCCGCGCTACGGTTTTCTGACCAGGCGCAGTTCAATCCGGCGATGTATCTGGTTGGCCTGGCGGAAGCGGTGACGGCCCGTGGCGGTCGGATCTTCGAAAACAGCCGCGCCACCTCGATCGACGAGGCAAGCCGCTGGCGCATCGTCACCGATGGCGGCGCCGTTGATGCCGGGCATGTCGTCGTCGCCACCAACATGACGGTGAAGAGCCCCATCGGCATGGCGAACCGGACGCAGCCGCGCTGCCACACCGCCATGGCCTTTCGGATCGACGATCCCTTTACTGTCGACGGCATGTTCATCGGCATCGACGACCCGACGCATTCCATCCGCACGGGCCATGATGCCGAAGGGCCGCTGCTGGTCACGCTCGGCCCCAAGTTCAACACCGGCTGGGACGGCGACGTGGCCAAACGGTTTGTCGAACTGGAAAAATGGGCAAGAAAGAACCTTTCGGTCGGCGACGTCGCGTGGCGCTGGTGCAATGAGGATTATGATACGGCAGACAGAATTCCATATGCCGGCGAGCCCGATCCCACCAAGGCAGCCGGCTTCTACATTGCCACCGGCTTCAACGCCTGGGGCATCACCAACGGGACGGCCGTGGGCGCGATGATCGCCGACCTGATCTGCGGCCGCCCGAGCCCATGGCAAAAACTCTACGATCCGGCCCGGCCCTATCCTGAGGACTTCCACAAGAACGGCCGCAGTCAATCGATCGTCTCGAGCACCCACGACATTGCGCGTGGTATGGGGGGCGTGATCGTCAGGGGAGAGGAAAAGATTGCGGCGTGGAGAGACACCGAAGGCGCACTACAGGCGGTTTCGGCGACTTGCACCCATAAGGGCTGCACCGTAACCTGGAACACTGCGGACCACACCTGGGATTGTCCCTGCCACGGCTCGATCTTCGCGGCCGATGGTTCGGTCATCCACGGCCCTGCCCGAAAACCGCTTGCCCAGATTACGTTGTGAAGGCGGCGACCGACGTCGCCCGCGTCACGCCGGCCGTTCGTAGGTTCCGACCAACTCCGTCTCCTCCAATGCGTGTTTCTGGGCTTGCTTCCAGACCTGATGCACGCCCGCCTGTCCCGGTACGCTGAGGCTCGGCACATCAAGCGCGGCCAGCCGGAAATGGTAATGATGGACGCCATGCCCTACGGGCGGCTGCGGGCCATCGTAATAGGCATTGCCGAAATCGTTGGTGCCCTGCCTGAGTGCCGACGGACCGGGCTTGCCGTCTGCTGCCTCGGCGAGTTCGCCGGCATCGGGCGGGATGTTGAATACCGCCCAATGCCCGAAAGTCCCGCTTGGCGCATCGGGATCCAACACGACAAGAACAAGGCTCTTGGCACCATCCGGAACGCCGGACCACTTCAGTGGCGGCGAGACGTTCTGGCCGTCACGCGTATACCTTTCGGGAATTTTTCCGCCTGCCGGGAACGCCGGGCTGATAAGGGTGAGTGGCATTGCTGTTTCCCCAAGAAGATTGCGACCAAGAAACCCGCGCCGGCGCCGTTCACGCCGCTTGCTGAGCTTCGGCGACGCGTCTGATCTCTCCTGGCAGGGATTCCCAGACCTTGTGCATCTGTCCTTCTCCGACATGATGGGCAAGCACCTTGGACACGGCCCTGAATGCATCCTTGGAATCGACCGGACGGGTGAATTCAAGCTCCGCCTTGATCTTGGCCAGAAACTCGTCGAGCGACCGCACCTTCTCGGGAGCCTTGGAAGGTTGAAATTGGTCATAGAAGGCGCCACGCACCAGAATCGGCAGCTGCGAGCCGAGGTGGGCTGCAAGATCCGGCTGCATACGGTCGCGCAGGGCGTGTAGCACCGCTCCGAGAACGTGCCAGGCGACCTGCCGATCCGGTCCAATCTCGTCCATGATCTCGTCGAGCCAGATGTTCGTGGTCTGCAGTGTCTTGTCGAATACGTCGAGTCCAGTGGCGTTCATCGAATCCTCCTTCCGTTCAAATCCGATTACGGCGGATGTGACCAAACAGTCCTACCTGCCGGTTGTTCCCCGATGCGCATTCCGGGGTTTTTCGGACCGCCTTTCCCGGCCGGCGTGCGGAACATCCTCATGGGCGGACGAGTTTTATTTGCTGTCGCCGATCAGCCATCCCACGGGATGTAGCCGCAGGTTGGTGAAAGCACATCCACCGGGAAAACAGATGCACGCGGATTGAAGGTCATGGCCGTCATATTTTCAGATCGCCGCGAGGCCGGGCGGCAACTCGCCGGGGAGCTCGTTCGCTTTGCCGGCCGCGACGACGTGATCGTATTGGCGCTGCCCCGAGGCGGCGTGCCGGTCGGCTACGAGGTCGCGCAGGCACTCAAGGCACCGCTCGACGTCTTCGTCGTGCGCAAGCTCGGCGTCCCCGGCCACGAGGAACTGGCCATGGGGGCGATCGCGCCCTCCGGCGTACGTGTCCTGAACGACGAAATCGTCAGCGGTCTCGCGATCCCGCCATATGTCATCGACGCGGTCGCTGCAAAGGAGGAAAAAGAGCTTCTGCGCCGCGAGCACCTCTATAGGGCCGGGCGACCCCCACCGCAGTTGAATGGACGGACCATTATCCTCGTGGATGACGGGCTTGCGACCGGATCGACCATGCGGGCCGGAATCAAGGCGCTGCGAAAAAACCACGCCGCCCGTATCGTCGCGGCCGTTCCCGTCGGTAGCCCCGACACTTGCGACGCGATGCGGGCGGACGCCGACGAGGTCGTTTGCGCGACGACACCAGAGCCGTTGCTCGGTGTCGGGCGCTGGTACGTGGATTTCTCGCAGACGAGCGATGAAGAGGTCCGCGCGCTGCTCGCCAGGTCCGTGCCCAAGCCTGCAGCTTCCGACAAGCCTGCCGCTTCCGAAGAGGAGTTGGCTGGGCACGCGGGCGCGGGTCCGGCGCGCGGCACCAGATCGCCATAGCGGAGGTGGATATGGACCGGCATAGCGAGCACGTCGTTCATGTTCCCGCGGGGCCTGTCACGCTCGAGGGCAATCTTTCGTTGCCCCCGGATGCTCCTGGCCTCGTGCTCTTCGCCCATGGCAGCGGCAGCAGCCGCCACAGCCCGCGCAACCGCTACGTGGCCGCAAGGCTGAACGAGGCGAACCTCGCCACCTTCCTCGTCGACCTGTTGACGGCCGAAGAGGAGCGGATCGACCAGGTCACGGCCGAGTTGCGCTTCAATATCGGACTGCTCGCCGATCGGCTGGTTGGCGTCACGGATTGGCTCGGCGCCTCGCCGGACACGTCGGGGTTGCGTCTTGGCTATTTCGGCGCGAGCACGGGCGCCGGTGCCGCCCTCGTGGCGGCGGCCGAGCGGCCCGACCAGGCCGCGGCCGTGGTTTCGCGTGGTGGCCGGCCCGATCTCGCAGCGCTCGCCCTGCCGCGCGTCCGGGCGCCGACCTTGCTCGTCGTCGGAGGCGCGGACACGCAAGTGATCGCACTCAACCGCTCGGCGCTGGTGGCGCTCCGCGGCGAGAAGGAGCTCGCCATCGTCCCTGGCGCGACACATCTGTTCGAGGAGCCCGGCGCCCTGGACGAAGTCGCGGATCTCGCTACTCAATGGTTCTTGCGCCATCTGATTTCGGACGGATCGGCGTCGACGTCCTGACAGCCGGGGCTTGGATCACCAGTCCCGGGATCATTTGCGTCCTCAACGCGTTATGATCCTCATAAGACCGCGCGCAGCGGCAACCCGAAAGGCTGTCGCAACCCGTATGTGGGAGAAAGACAATGCCGGACAAGAAAACCATCGAGAAGGCCCGAAAGGACAAGCGCGAGGGCAAATCGCCGAGCACCCAGGCCGGCGAGTTCGTGCACGAGGAGATCGATAAAATCCGCCGCGGCGAGCACGGCGCGCGGTCGACCCAGCAGGCTATCGCCATCGGGCTTTCCGAGGCGAGGCGCGCAGGCGTAGACCTGCCCCCGCCCAAAAAGGCCAAGGTGAAGGAGAGCACGCGCAAGAGCGCCGAATACGCCTATGAGGCCGGCCAGGGCGAGCGCACGCCGAAACGCCGCCCGCGGGTCTCGAAGGCCGTTTCCAAGGTGCTCGAGCACGAGCCGAAGAGCACGGCGTCGCACGAGGCGCTCTCGCAGCAGGCCAAGCGTGCGGCCTCGCGCCGGACGGCTGAGGAGCGCTCGGCCGCCGCCAAGAAGGCCGCCGAGACGAAAGGCGCCAGCGGAAGGAAGGCGGCGGCGCAGAAGGCCGCCAGAACGCGGGCACAGCACGCATAGTTCAGGACGGCAGTTCGCCTCCTGGAAACCCGATATGGCCCAAACGACCGGCGAGATCGCCAGTCATAAACGCTTATCCCCGCCACACCCCTTCCCGGCGCAGATCGTCCATCGTGCGCGAAATACCTTGGCGCAGGATCGACACCATGTCGTCGATCTGCTCGCGCGTGATGATCAGCGCCGGGACATGACGCACATATTGATCAGCGGCCTGACCAGCAGGCCGAGCTCGCGGCAATGCGTGTCGATCCCGCTCCGCAGCTTGATCCGCCTCGCTTATGGCCCCGAGGCTCTGCTGTCGATGGCCGACTGAATAATTTTTCGGGCAGCAATGCGGCCGGCGACGATGGCGCCCTCGACATAGCCCGGAAATGACGGCGACAGCTCCGACGAGGCAAAATGGACCAGCGGAGCGCCCGCACGGATAATGCGTTCGGCATCAGTTGCCGTCGCATCGACGATCAGATCGCTGTAACCGCCGCCGCTCCAGCGATCCCCGGTCCAGTCGCGATAACTGAGATCGATAATGCCGGCCGCCTCGATACCGAGCGCCTCTTCCAGCTTTGACGTCACCTTTGCGCGTAACGCCGCGTCGTCCATATCCCGCCAGCGCTGCGCCAGCGGCCCGCCGATGAAGACGACAAGTGCTGCATGATCCTCGTCCCTGCTGGCATCGCAGGCAAAAAGCCCGTGCGGGTCGCGCCACATCACCATGCCGCTCAAGCCCCTGTCGCGCCAGAAAGCCTTGGGGTAGCGCAGCAGCATCTTGATCACCGCGCCGCTTTGCCAGACGCTGAGGGCCCTCTTCAGCACAGCCGGCAGCGGCGGCACGAAATCCACTCTCGAGGCCATCATCGGCGGTACGGCGACCAGTACCGCTCGTGCCTCGATCGCGCCGGCAGGCGAAACGACGCGAACCCCTCCCGGGCCGTGCTCAATGGCCTCGACAGCTGTACTCAGCCGCAGTCGATCGCCGAGATCCCGCGCAAGATCATCCGCCAGCGAATGCATGGTTTCGCCCACGAAATACTGCAGCTCCGACACCTCGTTGGTGATGCGGCGATCATTGTCGATCAAGTACCACAGCGGCAGCCTTTCCATTGCCAGGCACCACAGGCCCTCGATCATCGACCGAAAGGCGGCCTTCGCATCGTCGGGATCGGCCTGGCGATCGAGCCATGCCGCGACCGTCAAGCCGGCAATGGTCGGGTCTGTCGGTGCGATCGCGTTCATCCGCTCGCGCATTCGCATCGCGGTGCCGTAAGTGCGCACGGCTTGCGCCTCGCTCATTCGCGGCTGCGTGACGAATTCGCCTGCGACATGGGTCTCGACCAATGTCTTGCCGCGCGCTCGCACCAACGCCATTAATTCCGGCATGTCTTCGCACAGGAACTGTCCGCCGCTGTCGATCCGCTCGCCGAGCCCGTTCTGCACGGCTTCGGCGCGGCCGCCGACACGGTCGCGGGCCTCGAGCAGCACGACATCGATGCCGGCGTGGTCCAATTCATGCGCGGCCGACAGGCCGGTGAAGCCGGCGCCGACGATCGCCACATCGGCTCGTTCGATCTTGAACTTCATTAGCCGGCCTTGATCTTCTCGAATGTCAGGGGCCGGATCATTGTCTTCATTGCTGGTCCCACCCTCTTTTTGATGGTTCACGCCGGCCTGGCACCGCGGGCTGCGGAGTTCGGATAGTGCTTGGGGAATGCCGCAGACAGGAACTCGTTCGCGGCCTGCAGCGCCGTCTCGCGTGTGGCGTCCTCGGTGCCCATCATCAAATGCAGCCACAGACCATCCAGCATGGCGCTGAGCGCCAGCGCCATGACTTGCGGCTCATAGGCATAGAAGCCGCTCTGCTTGAGCGCCGCGCAAAGATCGATGAAGATGTTCTGGTAGACGGCATCGCGTGCGCTGCTCAGCGCCTGATATTTCGGTCGCGATTTGGCCTCGCCCCAGAAGGCACACCAGGCAGCCAGCTTCCGCTTGTTGCAGATCGAGCGGTCGAAATCGGCCGCCACCAATGCCTGCAGCTGGCGGGCGGGATCATCGCCGGCACTTTGCAAGGCGCTGCGCCAATGCGCCGAATACTCGTCATGCATGTACCGCAAAGTGGCGACGAGCAGCTTCTCCTTGCTCTCGAAATGGAAATTGACGATGCCGCGCGACAGGCCGGCGCCGTCGGCGACGTCGGCCATAGTCGTTTCCGAATAGCCGCGCTTGGCCAATGAATCGATAGTCGCTTCGATCAGTTGAACCTGCCTTGTCTGCTTCGACGCTTTGCGGCCGCGCTTATCGGAATCGCTTTTTCGCGCCGGTTCGAGGAGGGCTTCGCGCGCCTCTGTTGTCTTCATCGGGTAACGGTCTCCAGCATCGCCGGCTAGCCGACCGGCTTCGGCCGCGAAGATCAGTGGGACGGTGTTTGGCACTGTCAAGCACCTTCTGCATGGCTGCCCATATTCGAATGTTCTCGTCGAGACTGCACCCTTATAGAAAACGACGTCGAAGGCGCCATCGGCGAAAGGCAGCGATCCCGGCACGCGGACCAGATCAGCGCCGCCGAGTCCGCCTGCAGCGGATCTTGAGTCGAGATCTACGCCAGGCGCGAGCTGCAATATCAAAAGCTGCTGAAGCGTGCCAAACTGGTGCCGCGGCTGGTCATCAAGCTCGGCCGCCGCACTGCCAATCGCCTGCGGATTTCTGAATATGGCCGACGACATCGACAGTCACGAAATCGACGCCGAAGCCGCCGAACAGTGGCAGCTGGTCAACACGCCGCTCGGCGAAAAATGGTCGGGCCGCACCCGCTATGCCGCGGCCATGTTCTTCTACAAGCGCGGCGAGATGAGCGCTGAAACGCTGGAGGTCTACCGCATTTGTGCGAGGCTGGATTCGACCGATCCGCTGCCGATCATCCGCGACCGCGGCATTGGCCAGGACTGGCTTAAACGCATGAGGTTCGAATAGTCCGCCTCCAAACTGTGTTCCGGACAAGCCGGCATCACCCGCTTAGCCGATGGTCTTTTCCAAGATGCCGAGCCAGTTGCGATAGGCGATCTTCTCGATCAGCGCGCGCCCGAAGCCGCGCGCCGCGAAAGCGTCGAGCAATCTTGGCAGGCCGGCAACGTCGCCTATCACGGCCGGGATCATGGCGCCGTCGAAATCCGAGCCCAGGCCGACGCCGTCTTCGCCCAGCGCCTGCAGCAGCGAATCGACATGGCGCACCATGATGTCGAGGCTGGTGTCGGCGTTCATCCTGCCGTCCTCACGCAGGAACCCGGTGGCGAAATTCAGCCCGACCATGCCGCCGGACTCGCGGATCGCGCCGAGCTGCCATTCGGTGAGGTTGCGCGAATGGCCGCAGATCGCGTGCACGTTTGAATGGGTCGCGACCAGCGGTGCGTCACTGATCTCGACGACGTCGCGGAAACCTTTTTCGTTGAGATGCGAAAGATCGATCATGATCTTCAGCTGGTTGCAGGCTTTCACCAGCGCCTTGCCGGCATCGGTCAGCCCCGGCCCTGTGTCGGGCGACGAGGGGAAGCGGAACGGCACGCCGTGGCCGAAGGCGTTGGGACGGCTCCAGACGATGCCGAGCGAGCGCAGGCCGGCTGCGTGGAGAACGTCGAGCAGGGTGAGCTCAGGGTCGATCGCCTCGACCCCTTCGATATGAAACACCGCCGCAATCGAGCCTTGCGCCATCGCCTTCCTCACATCGCCGGCGCTGCGGCAGACGGTAAGCGCCGAAGCCCGCTCCAGCCTGAACAGGATCGAGGCCATCGCTACGGTAGAGTTGAGCGCATCGGCGCGCGGAACCTCGGGCGGCAAGGGCTCGCTGTCGCTCGGCGCCAGCGGCACCGTACCGCGTTTGGATTTCTCGGCAGGCGGCGGGAAGATCGCGAACATGCCGCCGGCAAATCCGCCTTTCTTCGCGCGCGGCAGGTCGATATGGCCACCCGGCGTCCCCTCGACGAACAGCTTTTCGACGTCCGCATCCTTCGACTGGTAGAGCCTGAGCAGCGTGTCGTTGTGGCCGTCGAAGACGGGAACGAGATCGGATTCGGTCATGGGGGCCATTCGGTTGAAGTGGTCGGTCCGCAGAAGGCGAGCCGGTTGTTGCCAATACTTAGGCAAGACGGGCGCTCTGCGCAAATCCCGCATGTTTGCCTTGTGTTTGTACGCCGCCAGTGGTTGAAGGGGCACGCGGTAAAGCCGCGCACCCTTTCTCCTGTCATTCACCGAGGGGCTGCCTCTTACCGCTTCAGCACGTCCGCCCATTCCGGATGGCGGCGGAACTGAGCATTGGCGAACGGGCAAAGCGGGATGATCGTCTTGCCCGCCGCACGCGCATCCTCGACGGCACGGGTGACCAGGCGAAGTCCCGCGCCCTGGCCGCGAAACGCATCCGGCACTTCTGTATGGTCGATGATGATCTGGTGCTCGCCGATCTTGGTGAAGGTCATCTCCGCCTCGGCGCCGCCCGGCCCACGCAGCAAGTAGCGGCCCTTCGAGCCGCGGTCCTCCAGTTCAATCTCCGGCAATAGGTCAGACATGGCTTGCGGTCCTTTCATCCGACGCCACGGCGAACAGCTGCCGCGCCGCCTCGATCTCGCCCGGCCGCACCTCATGGCCGCCGTCATGCCACTCGACTGTGACATCGGCGCCATCGGCGCGCAAATAGGCTTCGAGCCGCGCCGTCAAATTAGGCGGACAGATCGGGTCTCGCCTGCCGGCGGTGACCAGGATGCGGCTGCCGCCAAGGCTGCCCTTGACCTCCGGCGCGAACGGGATCAGCGGATGCATCAGCACCGTTGCGTCGAACAGCGACGGCTCGGCAAACAGCACCGAGGCCAGGATGTTGGCGCCGTTGGAATAACCGAGGCCTAGCACCGAAGATGGCTTTGCCGCCTCGACATGCGCCTTGACGAAGCCGGCCATCTTGTCCGTCGCTCGCGTGAGGTCGCCCATGTCGTAAACGCCCTCGCCGGTACGACGAAAAAAGCGTGCGGCGCCTTGTTCCGAGACATCGCCCCGCGGGGCAACGATCGTTGCTTGCGGCGCAAGATCGCGCCCAAGCGACAGAAGCTGATCCTCGTCGCCGCCAGTGCCATGGAAGACGAAGAGCAACGGTCCGCCCGGCGAACCGGGCAGCACCTTGTGAATATACGAATCCTTGCTCATAACCTTGCCCTCAGTCTTCCAGTTTCTGCAGATGCTGCTCGAGATAGGGCCGCAAATGCTGGTGTTGCGACGGCAGTTTCAGCGCCTCGCCGAGATGGGCGGTATCCTCGTCGCGGTCGAAGCCCGGCTCGTTGGTGGCGACTTCGAACAGCACGCCGCCCGGTGTGCGGAAGTAGATCGCCCAGAAATAATCGCGGTCGATCACTGGCGTCACCTGATAACCTGTATCGAGCAGCGCCTTGCGCACTTCGAGCTGCTTGGCGCGGTTCTCGACGGCGAAAGCGACATGGTGGACCGAGCCGGCGCCGAGATTGGCGAAGCCGGCCCCTGGCAGCGATTCGATATCGACCACATCGGCGCCGTTGCCGTTCTTCACCGCCAGCCGCCTGACGTTGCCGGATTTGTCGACCTCCTCATAACCCATGAATTTCAGCAGCTCTTCGGTGGCGCCGCCATCTTTCAGCCTGAGCGACACCGAGTGGAAGCCGCGGATCGCCTCGTCGGTGGGGATGCCACCCTTGGCCCATGGCGCACGGCTGTCCGCTCTGTCCTCGACCAGCGCAAACCCGTCGCCGTCGGGACCGGCAAACGCAAGACGCTTCTCGCCGAACGTCTCCTCGCGTGACAGCCCGGTGACACCTTGCTCGGCAAACCGTTTCTCCCAATAGCCGAGCGTGCCCTCGGGCACCGAATAAGCGGTGGTGCCGACTTCGCCGACTCCATGGCGGCCTTTGCCGATTTTCGGGAACGGGAAGTAGGTCATCACCGAGCCGGGCGTGCCGACCTCGTCGCCGTAATAGAGGTGGTAGACGTCGGGTGCGTCGAAATTGACGGTTTTCTTGACCCGCCGCAGGCCGAGCGTCCCGGTGAAGAATTCATTGTTCTGGCGCGCATCGCTGGCCATCGAGGTGACGTGATGCAGGCCCTTGACCTGGTCGAGCATGTCTGTTGCTCCTTTCCTTGTGTCGGTGCGGCCCTTGCCGCTGTCCACCCGAATATGAGCATCCGCCTCCTGGCCGCAAAGGCGGCAAACACAGAATGGACTGTGCTGTTAAAGTGAACGATGAAGCAGGTTTTGTTCACCATTTGGCAAACTGGACCGGCTTGCATACTCGCCGAAATTGCGCTCCATGAGCGACGCATGTAGCCAGCATGAGGATACAGCGGTTGAGTGGAAAACGCCCCAACATTCTCCTGATCACCTGCGACCAATGGCGCGGCGGCTGTCTGTCAGCTGCTGGGCACAAGGTGGTAAGGACGCCGAATGCCGACGCGCTGGCTGCCGAGGGCGTTTTGTTCCGGAAGCACTATGGCGCCGCCGCACCTTGCTCGCCGGCGCGCGCCTGCCTCTACACCGGCCTTTACCAGATGAACAATCGTGTCTGCCGCAACGGCACACCGCTCGACGCCCGCCACGGCAACATAGCGCTCTGGGCGCGCGCCCTCGGCTACGATCCGACGCTGTTCGGTTATACCGACACCGCGCGCGACCCGCGCACGCTGGCGCCTGGCGACCCGCAGCTGAAGAGTTATGAAGGCGTGCTGCCGGGCTTTACCGTGCGCCAGCTTCTGCCCGAGCACCAGAGGCCCTGGCTGTCATGGCTCAAGGCGCGCGGCGTCGATGCCGGCGCCGGCTCCCCCGACATCCACCGCCCGGCGGGCGAAATCCTGGAAAACGACGGCGAGATCAGCAACGCCCCGCCAGCCTTTTCGAAGGACGAGACGCCGTCGGCCTTCCTGGCTGGCGAATTCATCCGCTGGCTCGGCGAGCAGGAGCACGATGCGCCGTGGTTCGCGCACCTTTCCTTCATCAGCCCCCATCCGCCCTTCATCGTGCCGGCGCCTTACAACACCATGTACGATCCGGCCGTCGGCCCAGCTTTTGACCGCGCCGAAAGCTGGCAGGCCGAAGCAGCAAGCCACCCCTATCTCGCCTATGAATTAGACCGGCAGGAACGGTCGAAAATTCCGCCCCGGCTCGGAGGGTAAGGTGCGCGACTGGAGCGACGATAGTTTTCGGCGCATCCGGGCGCTCTATCACGGCATGATCTCGGAGGTCGACGCGCAGCTTGGCCGTGTCTGGCAAGCGGTCAAGGCGGCCGATGCATGGGACGACACCGTCATCGTGCTGACCTCGGACCACGCCGAGATGATGGGCGATCATTTAATGCTGGGCAAGGGCGGCTTCTTCGACTGCAGCTTGCATATTCCGCTGATCATTCGCGATCCGCGCCGCCGCAAGGCTGCCGGCAGCAGCGTCGACCGCTTCACCGAGGCGGCCGATTTGGCACCGACCTTGCTCGAGCTCACCAGCGGCGAAGTGCTGCCGCATCTCGACGGCCGCTCGCTGGCGCCTTTCCTAGACGCAACGGAGCCGGACGATTGGCGCGATGCGGCACATTGGGAGTTCGATTTCCGCTCGATCGCCGATGGTGATGCAGAACGCTATTTCGGTATCGGTCCGCGTCAGTGCAATCTCGCCGTCATCCGCACGCAAAAGTTCAAATATGTGAATTTCGGGGGCGGCCTGCCGCCCTTGCTCTTCGACCTGGAAAAAGATGCCGGCGAGCTGGCCAACGTCGCTGACGACCCAGCCTATCTACCGGTGCGGTTGGAACTTGCCGAAAGGCTGCTTGCCTGGCGGGCCGAGCATCTCGACCAATCTCTGGCGCTCGCCGAATTGACGGACAATGGCGTTGCCGGCCATGTCGCCGGCTTTCCCTCGATATAAACAAAGCCCGCGCCGTTGCCGGCGCGGGCTTCTCTGTCGACCTGTGTGCTGCTAGCGCATGATCATGCGCTGTTTGTCGCGGTTTTGCGCATAGCTGGCCTTGTCATAGGGGGCCTGCGCTTCGAGCTGCTCCTTGGTGAAGTTCGTGTAGAGATAGCGCTTGCCGTTCTTGTCGGTCATGAATTTCAGGTTGTCCATGCCGACCGCCACCTCCTTCTCGCCGACACCGAGGAACCCGCCAACATCGATAATGACTGCATCGACCTTTTTATCGGCGCCCAGCACGATATCGCCGATCTCGCCGACGTTGACATCGTTGGCGCCGTAAACGGTCGTTCCAACCAGATCCTCGGCCCGGATCTGGCCGATCGGCATTTCAGTCAACGTCGACTTGTCGATCGACCCGGTCTTGGTCTGGTCGGCCGTTGCGGGCGCTGGGGCGTTTTGAGCCGTCTTGCCGGCCTGGTCGGCGTTATTGGTCGTCGCAGTGTTGTTGGTCGACGCGGTGTTGCTGGCCATCACGGTAGGCGTGACGGTAGCAGGCGCATTGGCATCGTTCGAAGCAGTGGATGCTGGCGCCGGATCATAGGCCTTGCGGTTGAAGTCCGGCTGCGCCTGCAGCTCTTCCTTGGTGGTTTGCGCGACCAGCCAGCGATCGCCGTTCCTCTCGGCCCACTGCGCCTTGTCGAAATCATAGGCGACGTTCTTTTCGCCGATGCCGAGGAAGCCGCCGACGCCGATGATCAGTGATTGCGCTTTGGCTTCCTTGTTGATGACGATGTCGTTTACGTCGCCGATGTTTTGGGCGTCGTCGCCGGTGCCGTTATAGACGGTCTCGCCGATGATATTGGTGGCGAGATTGCCTTCGGCGCGCTTCACTGGCTCAGCCGGCGCGGCAGGCGCTGGCGTTGTATTCTGCGCGCTGGTCGAAGCCGAAGGGGCGGCGGGTGCCGCATTATCGGCCGAAGCTGGCGGCGGAGGCGGATCGTAAGGCTTCCGGTCGAAATCCGGCTGAGCCGTCAACTCATCTTTCGTCGTCTGAGCTATCAGCCAGCGGTCGCCGTTCTTTTCTGCCCATTGCATCTTGCCGTAGTCGAAGGCGACATTCTTGGTTCCGATGCCCAGGAATCCGCCGACGCCGATGACGACGGATTTTACCTCGCCGCGCTCGTCGAAGACGATGTCGCTGACGTTGCCGATATTCTGGGCATCGGCGCCGGTGCCGTTATAGACGGATTCGCCGATGATGTTGGTCGCAAGGCTGCCCTCGGCCCGTTGCACCGGAGCGGCTGGAGCGGGGTTCTCTACTGCGGGTGGTTGCGCCGGCGCCGGGGTCGTCGCCGACTGCGCAAAGGCACCCGTCGCAATCAATGTTGCGACTGCTGTCGTGGTTAAAAGGGTGCGGATCATCTTAGTGTCTCCTCGTCGGTGATTTCGTGCACGCCCTGCCCGCTTGGCGTCACTGCGGGCGCAGCGTCTTCTGCATGTTCACAACGTTGTGACCACACTGTTGTTCCGAAAAAAGCCGTGGTGCACCCGGTACGATGTCAATGGTTCTCGGATTCACTGCGCTGGTCGAAAGGAACATTTTCTCGGCCGCGCCGTTCCACTCCCGGCTGGGACCCCGTCCCGGCCGGATAGGTGCTGGAAAAAATGGAACGGCCATGCGGTTTGCAGCGGTGCTGAACAAGGACGGCGGCACCCTGCGCACCATCGATGTTGAGGCCTTCGCCAGTCGGATGCGCAGCACGCTTGAGACTGCCGGCCACTCGATCGATATCGAAATCGTTGCCGGCAAGGATATCGTCGCCACACTGGACGGCGTAGCTTCCAGGCGCGGCATCGACGCCGTGCTGGCCGGCGGCGGCGACGGCACCATTTCGGCCGCGGCAGGCCGTTTGATGAATGGGGAGAAGGCACTGGCAATTCTGCCGGCTGGCACAATGAACCTTTTTGCGCGCGGCCTCGGTATTCCGCAGACCCTCGATGCGGCGCTGAAATCGTTTGCCGACGGCGAGGTGATGGCGATTGACATTGCAACAGCCAACGGCCGGCCTTTCGTGCATCAATTCTCGATCGGCATGCATGCCAGGATGGTGCAACTGCGCCAGAAGATGGAATTCGGCTCGCGGCTGGGGAAGATGCGTGCCTCGGTGCGAGCCGCTTGGGCAACGATCAACAACCCGCCGGCGATGAACGTAACGCTGACGATCGGCGAGGCCGAGATCAAAACCCGGATCACCGGTATCGGCATCACCAACAATCTGTTTGGCGAGGGCCACCTGCCCTATGCCGATGATCCGGCAGGCGGCGTGCTGGGCATCTATGTCACCGTGGCACGGCGGCGCGGCGAATTGATCAGGTTCCTCTTTGACGTCGCCCGTGGGAAATGGCGCGGCAACGAGCATGTCGAAATCCATCAGGCAAACCGCGCCGTTTTGAAAATCCATTCGACGAACAGGAAAGTTCAGGCCGTCATGGACGGTGAACTGGTAAAGCTCGATCGCGAGACGACCGTCGAAATCCATCCGCGCGCGTTGAATGTTCTCGTCCCGGCGCGCGCCGCCGAGGCAAAGGTTGCCTGACGTGGGGTACCGTGATGTGGGGTTGTGTGATGCGAGCTGGCACGAGCGATGGGGAGAACCTAGCCGCTGGGCGTGTTGCTCTGTTCGGTCTTCGGCGTCTCGATCATCCAGCCGTAGATTTCGGCGACGCCCCAGGCGATAAAAGCCAGCAACAGCGCGGCGATCAGGATACGAAGGACATGCTGACCCCGCCGCCCTTGACGGGCTTTGTTTTCAGGAATGGTTTTTGGCATTGTCTGGCTCCATATTTGGCGCCGGCAGGCGTAACTGGCGGGGCGTTGGCTGGTAACGGTCCCCCGCAGCGAAAGTTCCGGCTCTGCAAGGCGGCAAACGGGCCGGTTGGCCTGATCAATCAGAGCCGGCCACTGGGGGCATAGTGGACGACAATAGCCAGAACACGCCGGGCCTGCCGGCCGATATTCGCCGTGTGGTGGGCGCCGCGGACCGTCTTGCCGTGCTGCACGGCCTCGACGCGCTGGACAGGGCTGCCGACCCTGATTTCGATCGCATCGGCGGTCTTGCCGCTTCGGCGATGCAAACGCCTGTCGCACTGATCACGCTGCTCGACGCCGAGCGGCAGTGGTTCAAGTCCTGTATCGGCCTCGACCAGACCGAAACCGCGACCGAGACATCGTTCTGTGCCTATGCCATCGCAGCCGGCAACGTGCCGATGGTGGTGGCCGACGCGGCGGCCGATCCGCGGTTCAAAGCCAATCCGCTGGTCACCGGCGAGCATCATATCCGCTTTTACGCAGGCGTGCCGATCATGATCGACGGCGCGCTGATCGGCACGCTGTGCGTGCTCGACCGGAAGCCGCACGCGCATCCCTCCTCTGTCCAGCTCGACCAGTTGTCGGCGCTGGCTGGACTCGCCGCCAGCCTGTTCACGCTGAAGGATGCAACCCGCAGCGCGGCGATCGCCAAGGCCGCATTGGTTCGAGAGGAAAAGCGGCGCGCTATCGCGCTCGACGCGGCTTCGCTTGCCAGCTGGGCATGGGATATCCGCAGCGACATGATCGACTGCGACGTCCTGCTGCCCGAATTGTTCAACCTGCCGAAGTCGAACAGGCTGAGGGCGCGCGACATCCTGACCGCCATCGACCCGCGCGACGTTCACCAGACCGAAACACGCTTTCGCGACGCGCTGACCGGCAGCGATGACTATTTTGGCGAATACCGTGTCAGAGGCCTCGATCCGCCACGATGGGTCGCAACGCGCGGCCGCGTCATAGAGCGCGACGGCGAGGGCAAGCCGACGCTGATCTTCGGCGTCAATTACGACATCACTGAACGCAAGCTAGGCGACGAACGCCAACGGCTGTTGCTGCGCGAGCTCAATCATCGCGTCAAGAACACGTTGGCAACTGTACAGGCGCTGGCCACGCAGACCGTTCGCCATGCCCGCCAGCCAAGCGAATTCCTCGGCGCCTTCAGCGCCAGGCTGCAGGCACTGGGCGTTGCGCACAGCCTGCTGTCGGACCGCGAGTGGCGCGGCATCGGCATCCGCGAGCTGGTGCAGATCGAGGTAAAGCCGTTCCAAGCCGCCGGACAATCGCGGATGGCGATCTCCGGCGCCGATGTCTTGCTCTCACCCGACCAGGCAGTCGGACTCGGGCTGATCCTGCATGAACTGGCAAGCAACGCACTGCAATACGGGTCGCTCTCGGTTTCTTCCGGAAAGGTCGATCTCGATTGGAAGGTACAAGGCAGGAAGGGTGCACGGCGTCTGTTGCTGGCCTGGCGCGAAAGCGGCGGCCCGCGGGTTGCGCCGCCCGAACGCCATGGCTTCGGCTCGATCCTGATCCGCCGCAGCCTGGCCAAGGTCATTTCCAGCGAGGTGACCCATGAATTCCGGCCGGATGGCGTGGTCGCGGAAATATCGATTCCGCTCGAAGATTTGTAACGCCGGCATTTTGCGACCGGCGCCAGAACCGTTTGCCCTGAACTATCCCCTCCGAACTATTCGGGTTTGCCGGTATCCGGATTATCCGAGCCGCGCTTCACATTCTCGCGGTAGATGGCGTAGGCAGCGAGTGCTATCGCCGGGCCGAGAATGGCGCCCAACCCGCCCTTCGCCAGGCCACCTTTGCCCTTGAGCAGCGCCGGCAGCACGGCGAGTGCCGCAGTGATGCCGATAGCCTTCATGTCGGCGTTGCGTCGCTTCGCCCGGCGCCTGGCGCGCGAGCCGGCCGACATCCGGTAGACGAGCAGGATGAGACCGGCGATTGCCAGAAAGCCGATCCCGAAGCTCAGGCAAGCTGCCATCGGCCCATAGCGGGCCGCCGCCCAGATATAGGCCGCCCCGACGAGGAACCCGAGGCCGCACAGCGCCGCGAGCGCTGCGACCGAATAGACAATCGCAGCGACGCGCACGCGTTGCACCGCCGCAATGGTTTCGCCCGAGGCAAGGCCCGAGATCAGCGATGCAAGCATTCCCATGCGTGCAGAACTAGCGGCGCGCGAGAAGCGCGAAGAGGAATCCGACGCCTGCGGCGATCGCCAGCGAAGTCACCGGTTTTTCGCGCATATGCGCTATCATCTGCGCCTCGATGTCCCTGGCGTTGGCGCGCAAGCTATCGAAGGCTGCCTCGCCTTGGGTTCGCAACTGCTCGACGCCTTCGGCGGCGGCTCGCCGCGCTGCCCCGTAGCCATGTTCGCCAGTTTTGGCCAACAGCTTGGTAAGTTGATCGATGTCGGCCTTCAATTGTGCGATGTCGGCCTCAATATCGGAATTCGTGCGGGCTTCGTTCCCGGCCTTACCTGCGGCAGTCGCCATTGCTTCACTCTCCATGATTTTGCTCGGTCGAAACGCCCGACAGACCCCAAGGTTCCGGCGCGAACCTCTTCTAACCCTATCTCCGGCAGCGCGCGTTGCAAATGCCTTGCATGGGCCGAGTCCGACGCATCCGCGCCGGCACGTCTTTTTTAAATGACAGCATGCCAAATAACGATCATGACTTCCCTCGTTTCACGATACGCATTTAAGGAGATATTGCTGCGTGCGCGCATCACTTGACGGTTTGCGGATTCTTATCCTGGAAGATGAGTTCCTGATTGCCATGGATATCGAGCAGCTTTGCCGCGACTACGGCGCGCTCAATGTGGTCATCGCCCGTGATCTGACTGAGATCGAACAGCAAGACGTTGCCGCGCAGTTCGATGTCGCCATCGTCGACCTCATGCTGAGCGGCGTTTCGACGCTCCAATTTGCTTCGCGGCTGCGTGAAGCGGGCATCCCGTTCGTCTTCGCCTCGGGCTATTCGGATACCGATGAGATCAAGAAATCCTTTCCCGGCGTCAGGCTGGTCACCAAGCCCTATTCGGGAGACGATCTCCTCGAGGCAGTGGCGGCGGCCTGCAGGCGAACGCCTCTCCGCTGAGGCGCGGAGCGGTTCGAACACGCCGCGCCTCACGCAGCCGTCGACCCGGTTACCTGAGCCGAAATTGCGTCCGGGCCATACTCGTCTTCACCGGAGATCTTCAGGATTTCCTGCAGCCGTGTGCGGGCGCGGCTGACGCGGCTCTTGATCGTTCCGACGGCGCAGCCGCAGATCTCGGCCGCTTCCTCGTAGGAGAAGCCCGACGCGCCGATGAGGATAATGGCTTCGCGCTGGTCTTCTGGCAGCAATTCGAGCGCGCCGCGAAAGTCCTCGAGGTCAAGCTGGCCGTGCTGGGCCGGGTGAACGGCAAGCCTGGCCGTCATGACGCCATCGCTGTCCTGCACCTCGCGGCCGCGCTTGCGCATCTGCGAATAGAATTCGTTGCGCAAGATCGTGAACAGCCATGCCTTCAGATTGGTGCCGGGCTGGAAGCTTTCATGCTTGTCCCAGGCCTTGACCAATGTTTCCTGCACCAGGTCGTCGGCCTTGTCGGCGTTTTGCGTCAGCGACACGGCAAAAGCCCGCAGGCTCGGGATCGAGCCGAGCAAGTCGGTCTTGAAGCCCTGGGAGACGGCCGCCATGCCTCAGTCCTTCTTTTGTACAGGTTCGGCCTTTTCCAACTGGCTGAGCAGTTGGGCGAAGCGATCCGGCACATTGTCGGAGACCAGCTCGTCGTAGTATTGTTTGAGTTTGCGGCCGATTTCCGAGTTCGGCCCAAGCGGGTCGCGGGAAGCAGCCCGGCGCCCGTTGCCAACGCCACCCATGGTAGCTTTCGTCATGTTCTTCATTCGCCCTTTTGTCCCAGCCTTAAGCCGCCCTTCAACACATAACGCAAGGCAAGCGGCAGCCTCGTCTGGTTGCCCAACCCGCCCTTAAACGCCAGCCCATATACTTAGTTCCGCATGATCGGAACTTTTTCGCAGAACCTGCGTTTTCACCCTTGGGCCCTGCGAACCGTTTTTAGCTGTAACATGCATCACGTCATATGAGGGAGACGTCCAATATGAGCCTATCAGCAACCATCGCTCCGCACCTGCCGTTCCTGCGTCGCTTCTCGCGCGCTGTATCCGGATCGCAGGAGAGCGGCGACGCGCTGGTCGCCGCAATGCTCGAGGCCATCATTGCCGATGTCGACATCTTTCCGAACGCATCGAACGACCGCATCGCGCTCTACAAGGTCTTTGCCAAGCTCTTCACCTCAGTGGCCATTCGCGTTCCGCAGGAGCATGCCCAGTCGGCATGGGAACAGCGTGCCGCGGCCAATCTGAATGCAATTGCGCCTCGTCCCCGCCAAGCCTTTCTGCTGGTCGCGGTTGAAGGCTTCAGCGAAGACGAGGCGGCGGAGATTCTCGACGTCGACGAACAGGAATTCTCCGAACTTCTCGCGCAGGCGAGCAACGAGATCTCCCGCCAGGTGGCAACCGATGTGCTGATCATCGAGGATGAGCCGCTGATCGCCATGGATATCGAGGAAATGGTCGAAAGCCTCGGCCACCGCGTCGTCGGAACGGCGCGCACCCACGCCGAGGCGGTGGCGATGTTCGGCAAGACGCGGCCAAAGATGGTGCTTGCCGATATTCAGCTTGCCGACGGCAGTTCGGGCATCGCGGCCGTCAATGAGATCCTGTCGTCCACCTCGGTGCCGGTGATCTTCATCACCGCCTTTCCCGAGCGCCTGCTCACCGGCGAGCGGCCGGAACCGGCTTTCCTCGTCACCAAGCCGTTCAACCCGGATATGGTCAAGGCTCTTATCAGCCAGGCCCTGTTCTTTGACCGGCACGCGAAAGCCGCGGCATGAACAGCGGGCGGCCGAGTTGCCGCCGCCAGGGTGTGGGATAGCCACTCTTCTTGGACCAGATGGGGCGTGACGCCGGCTTAACATACGCAGCCAACTGCTGCCGAACCTGACGAGGACCTTTTCGCACACATCCCAGCAATTCGGGCCGTAACGATTTTCAGCATCGTCTTTTTCGGGAAATGGTGGAACAGACGGAGGCGAATCACGTTTTCACCGCAGCATTGGAAGGAGATGGATCATGCTTTACTGGGCGCTCGTATTTCTAGTCGTGGCGATCATCGCCGGTGCGCTTGGTTTCGGCGGCATCGCTGGCACTTCGGCCGGCATAGCGCAGATATTGTTCTTCATCTTTCTCGCCTTCCTGATCATATCGCTAATTGCCGGCCTGATCAGACGGGCGTGAATGCCAGCGGCCATTCAAGCGAACACTGGAAGCCGCACCCCTCAAACGGTTTCCAGCCACCGCCGGGCAGTGTCCTCCAACGGGATGCCGCTCGGCGGACCGCTTTTAGGGCTTGATCCGCAGCTCCTCCTTTTGGAACCCATTTTTCCGTGAGCCGTTCAGCCTGACGTGGGTTGAGCAAAATTGACCGATGCGTTCCAGAGTCGGAAAAATGAAAGACCGCGGCCGGAGTGATGAGATCATCGCTTTGCATCCCGGAATGCAGCTTGGCCGGGCCCTTCTCCATGCACTGCACAATACCGGGATTTCCGTTCTATACCAGGATCGCGAGATGAAAACTGTGTGGGCGCGCAACATGCGCGCACCATGGACTTCCGATGCCTCCGACAACAACGGCATCTTGCCGCCGGCGCAGGCAGAGCGTATCGGCGCCGCCAAGCACGACGTCATCGTCTCCGGCAATCCTCAACATCTCGAACTCAGCGTGCCGGCCGATGATGGCGCCCGCTGGTTTCAGGTGTGGATCGACGCCGACCGCAGCGACACCGGCGCGGTGCAGGGCGTCGTGACCACCATGGTCGAAACAACCGAGCAGAAACGCCGGGAGCAGACGCTGAAGGCGCTGCTGCGTGAAGTCAGTCATCGCTCCAAGAACCTTTTGGCCATCATCCAGAGCATCGCCACCCAGACAGGCCGTTATTCCGGCAGCATTGACGATTTCCTGACGCGTTTCCGGGGCCGATTGCAGTCGCTGGCCTCCTCGCAGGACCTGGTCACGTCATCCAACTGGCGGGGCGCAGCGCTGCGCGAGCTGGTTTCCGGTCAGGTCGGCAGGTACGGCGCGGACCCCGTACACAGCCTGCGTTTCCGCGGCGCAAATCCATATCTCAACCCCAATGCCGCCTTGCACATCGGCTTGGCCATGCATGAGCTCGCCCTCAATTCGGTCAGCTATGGCGCGCTGTCGCGCAGCGACGGTTTCGTCGAGGTGACGGCCGATCTGACGGCAGCTTCCGCTGGCGAGCCTGCGCTGTCGCTGACATGGGCCGAAGTGATCGGAGCCAACGACAATCAGCGCAATGAGAAGCGTTTTGGCAGCGTCGCGCTTGAACGCGTCGTACCCACATCGTTGAATGGAACGGCGACACTTGAGATCACCGGGAACCGCCTCGAATACCGCCTTGTCGTTCCTCACGGCAATTTCGAGACGGATTGAACGAGCGGCGGCCGCCGCGAGAAGGCTTCTGCGCATCGCCAACTTTAACCGACTGTTCACCATAAAGTCCGATCCTGTCCGACGTGTCGATCCATCGATTGAGTTTGGCACAAAATGAAAGGAATGGGCCTTGACGGCTGCCGACTTGAACAGACTGGAACAGGCCGCTCGCGTCTCGATGGGCGGTTTTCAGGATCCTGAAGCGTCCGCAGCGCCCGCGCCTCGTGCTTCGCCCCTCCGCTTCGCCGCCGTCGCGCTTATGGTCGCGATCGTCCTGACCGCCGCGTCCCAGCTGATCTGATCGAGCTCGCCTCTGCTTGACCGCTTTGAAACCACTGCCCGAGTACTCGGCCGCGCCCATTCGCGGTCACCGACCTGCAAGGCCAAGCCCAACATCTCGTCGCCAAATGCCTTGCCGTCGATCCGGCGCTCGAGGACGACTATGACAGGATGGTCTGGAACGTGCGTCCCGACGGCACGCTCGATCCGTCCTTGGAGATTTCCGGGTTCGTGGTAGCATCAAACGGCGCACGCCCCGAAAAAGACTATCTTAATCAACAATGAAATTGTGCGGGCAAAGGCCGAACTTTCATGCTAAATGGCGGCTGGAGCTTATTAAAGTGAGGACAAAAGTGAGGATGACTCCATGCGGAAGATGATTATTGCCATGGTTGCCGTGGTTGCGGTCAGCGGCTGCACCACCACGGAAGAGAACGTGGGTATCGGCACTGTGGGCGGCGCGCTCATTGGTGGCGCTGTCGGCGGCGGCAAGGGCGCTTTGATCGGCGCCGGCGCTGGTGCGATTGGCGGTCTGCTGGTTCGCCGTCTGCAAAATGGCTACTGCCAATACAGAGATCGTCACGGCCGGATTTACACAGCTCGCTGCAACTAGTTTCGAGCTCCAGGCGAACAGCAAACGCGGAGGCAGGCCACCTGTCTCCGCGTTTGCCCTTTCAAAGCGCTGTTGCGACGCAGCCCACAAGATGGCGTTTCAGGCCGGCAGCGGAACCTTGATTTCCACGTTCAAGCCATCTTCGCGAAAATCGCGCCTGATTGTGCCACGCAATTCACGTGTGATGTTGAGATCGATCAGTCTGGTGCCAAAACCGCTCTTTGCCGGTGTCGCGGGCTTCTTCTGACCGGCCTCGCGCCAGTTGAGAGCCAATGTCCGGGCGCCGCTACCTCCTTCGAGCGACCAGTCGACCTTCAGCGCACCGACTGAATTGCCGGCTTCGCCATGTTTCAGCGCGTTAGTCGCCAGTTCGTGAAAGACGAGGCCGAGTGCCTGCGTCGTCTTTTCATCGAGAAGAACCTGCGGTCCCGACAGCAGCCCTTCAGGAAGCTCACTGCCGAACACCTGGCCTAGCTCGATGCGCAGCAGGTCGCCGAGATCGGCTTTCTGCCAGCGTGAGCGCGTCAGCATGTCCTGGGAAGCCGCCATCGCCTGCAGCCGGGCCGAGAAAGAAGCCGAGAATTCCTGGACGTCGGTGGTGTGCGATGCTGTCTGGCGCGCGATTGCCAGCACCCGCGTGATCGAGTTCTTGATGCGATGCTTCATCTCCTGCAGCATCAGGTCTTTTTCCAGCAGGCTCTTTTCGGTCGTTTCGTGAAGCAGCGAGACCGCCTCATAGGCCCGCTCCTGATAGCGGGCCACCAGCGCGATGGCGCCCGCAAGCAGCAGTCCGAACAATCCGAGCATCACCGGGATGGCGCGCGAGGAAGGTTGCGAGAAAGCACTTGTCGGCCTGAACAGGACGACCCACGGCCGGCCGGCGACGGTGATCTTGCGGGTGACCAGCAGCCTGTCGCCGAGGCTCGAAACAGGCGGCGTTTCCGATTGGAACAGCAGGTTGTCGCTGTCCACCGTGCCGTCATAGATCTCGGTGTTAACCGGCAGCAATGGTGCCCGACTGAGCGCAGCCTGGAACAGGTCACGGGCGCGGAAGGCCGCATAAAGGAGGCCGGCAGTCGAGGATCTCGCCGCGTTCACGGCGTCCGGCGCGGTTTCGACATTGAGCCGGACGAAGACGAGGAACCCGGTAAAGGTCTGCGCGGCACCCGTATCCTTGCCGAGCTGCACGAGCCCGCTGGCGTGCTGCTGGTCGTCGGCCATCGCCTTTTCGATCGCCTCGCGCCGCGCCGGCCCGGTGAACATGTCGTAGCCGATGCTGGATTTGTTGGACGGATCCAGCGGTTCGAACAGCACGATGGGCGTACGCCACGGTAAGTTCGTGTCGGGGTAGATCGGGTGGCTTGCGCCGTGATCGTGCAGGATGTCGCGCTCGACCGCCGCCTCGTTGCCAGTTTTCGCCAGGCGGAGGAAACCGATGCCGCGCAGACCGGCGAAATTATTGTCGATGTCGAGCGCGTTGAAGAAAGCCTTGAACTCGCCTTGCGAGATACCGCCATTGCGCGCGTCGAACAGCGCTCGCGTTGCGCGCAGCAGCGACAGGTCCAGGTCGATGCGGCTTTCGATCCGGTTAAGCGCGTCGTCCGCCGTCGCCTCGAATTTAATGCGGGCCGCCTCCTGGGTGGCAAAATAGGCAAAGCCCGCCATCGTCAGGCTGATCAGCGCGACGGCGATAAAAGCGACGGTCGGAAACAGCTTCTTCAATTGCAGATACGTCCCGTGGACGGTTCGGCATCTTTATGGGCAAGTCCCGACGCCAACACAATGCCCAGGCCAAAGCATGGTGACGACTGGCACATTTTGGCGGCTTGTGATTAGCCGGCTAATTCTCGTTCATGCGGCGATCTTCAGCGCGCCCGGCCCCGGAATGGCGCCGGGTGGGCACTTGCCGAGGATGATCATACCGAGCACTTCGTCCTGGGTGACGTCGGTTGTGCGCGCCGTGCCGACAACCCGACCGTTCTTCATGACGCAGACACGGTCGGCAAGCTCGAACACGTCGTGAATATCATGGCTGATCAGGAAGATGCCGATGCCGTCGGCCTTGAGCTGCTTGACCAGTTCGCCGACCTGCGCCGTCTCTTGCGGCCCAAGTGCCGCCGTCGGCTCGTCCATGATCAGGATGCGAGCATTGAACAGGATGGCGCGGGCGATCGCCACCGACTGCCGCTGGCCGCCCGACAGCTTTACCACCGGCTCCTTGAAGCGTTGGAAACGCGGATTGAGCCTGCCCATCACCTTGCGCGCCTCGGCCTCCATGGCGACGTCGTCGAGCGTACCCCAGCCGGTCATCAGCTCGCGGCCGAGAAAAAGGTTGGCGGCCGCATCGACATTGTCGGCCAGCGCAAGCGTCTGATAGATCGTCTCGATGCCGTACTTCTTGGCGTCGCGGGGGTTGGAGATCGAAGCCTCCTCGCCGTTGACGAAAATCTGGCCCGCATCGCGCTTATAGGCGCCGGACAGGATTTTTATCAACGTCGATTTGCCGGCACCGTTGTGGCCGAGCAAAGCCATCACCTCGCCCGGGAAAAGATCGACCGAGGCATCGTCGACGGCGCGAATGCCGCCGAAGGCGATCGAGATGTTGCGCATGTCGATCAGCGGCGTGCCCGTGGGAGCGGTCTTGTCGGCCATGATCGTTCCTCCTCCCTAAACGCGTTTGCGATAGACGGTATCGAGCCAGACCGCGAGCACCAGCACGGCGCCGACGACGATGCTCTGCAGCGGTGAATCGATGCCGAGCAGCACCATGCCGGATTGCAGCGACTGCATCAAAAGTGCGCCGAGCATGGCGCCGAGCACCGTGCCGGAGCCGCCTGCAAGTGACGTGCCGCCGATGACCGCGGCGGCGATGACCAGCAGTTCGTCTAGCGTGCCCAGCGCATTGGTCGACGAGTTCTGCCTGGCTGACGAGATCGCCGCGGCGATCGTCGCCAGCACGCCCATGATCATGAACACCTTCATGGTCACCCAACGCGTGTTGATACCGGCAAGGTTGGCGGCTTCCGGATTGCCGCCGATGGCGAAGACATAGCGGCCGAAACGGGTACGCTTGGTGATGAAGGTCATGATCAGCCCGACGGCCACAGCCATCAGCACGGGTATGGCGATGCCATGGGCGATGAACAGCCCGCCTTCGGGAACTGTTATATTGTTGGCCGCCGCGTATCTGTTCACGATGCCGACCGGCCAAGGATAGGAATTGGCGAGCCATATGGCGCCCATGATGACAGCGCAGGTGAGGACACCGAGGAACGTCTCGGCCCAGATCGGGCGCAACGGAAAGCGGAACCGCTTGCGCTGCACCCGTCCGTTGAGCAGCATGAACACAACCGCCAGGCACGCGATAATTCCGACGATCCAGCTCCATCGCGCGCCGATCGAACCCGCCGGCCCACCGCCCATCAGCTGGAAAGTGGCATCAAGCGGCGCAATCGTCTGACCGCTGGCGACCCACCATGCGGCACCCCGCCAGACCAGAAGGCCGCCCAGCGTCACGATGAAGGCCGGCACCTCGAGGTAAGCGATGATGTATCCCTGGAACGCTCCGATCAGAAGGCCGAGCGCCAGGCCAATGGCCAGCGCCAGGATCCAGATCCAGGGGTTGCCGAGTTGTAGACCGATCATTCGCACCAGGAAATGCACCTGCGCAAAGCCCATGACCACGCCGATCAGGCCTTCGGCGGAACCGACCGACAGGTCGATATTGCGCATGACGATAACCAGCACCATTCCGGCGGCCATTATGGCCACGGCGGAAGTCTGCACCGAGAGGTTCCAGAGATTGCGTGGCGTCAGGAAGGTCCGGCTGTCGAAGTCGAACGGATTGACGCCGAGCCGTACGCTGGAAACGACATGCAGGCCGACCCAGATGACCAACAGCGCGCCGACCATGCCGAGCATGCGGGTGTCGATCTCGGTTGCCTTGAGAAACCGGGCAACGATGCCGAGCTCGGATTCCCGCGCCCGGTCTGCCGTGCTGTCGACCGGCGTGTTGGAAGTCGTGTCGGTCATCATGTTTCTCCCGCCGGGTTGCCGTCTGCCGCGGATGCCGGAAGCAGCCTAGAAGTTATCCGCCGGAAGCGGAAAAACAATTCTTTTTGAAAAAACGCCGCGGCGAGCGGCCGCGGCGTTCGGACTTCTCGGAAACGTCGGCTCAGTTGCAGACCGCAACAGTGCCAGCCGCCACGCCGGCGCAGACCTCTTCTTTCTTGATCCAGCCGGCGTCGATGACGACGTTGAGGTTATCCTTGGTGATGGCGACCGGAGTCAGGAACAGCGACTTGACCGTGTTGCCGCCGGGCGTGGTGAAATCCTTCACGCCGGCAATGTCGGTCATCTGCTTGCCGTCGGCAAGCTGCGAGGCGATCTCGGCGGCGTTCTTGCCGAGCTCGCGCGCGTCCTTCCACACCGACACGGTCTGTGTGCCAAGCGCGATGCGGTTCAGTGCGGCGTGGTCGCCGTCCTGGCCCGAGACCGGAACCGATCCGGCCAGCCCTTGCGCCGTCAGCGCGGCGACGACGCCACCGGCGGTGCCGTCATTGGCCGCGACCACGGCATCGACCTTGTTGTCGTTGGCGGTCAGGAACTGTTCCATGTTCTTCTGAGCGTTGGCCGGCAGCCAGCCGTCCGTATAGGCCTCGCCGACATTCTTGATCTTGCCGCTGTCGATGGCCTCCTTCAGCACCTCCATCGAACCGGCAAACAGGAAATCGGCATTCGGATCGGAACCCGAACCCTTGATGAAGACGTAGTTGCCTTCCGGCTTCACCTTGAAGACTTCGCGGGCCTGCATGCGGCCGACTTCCTTGTTGTCGAAGGTCAGATAGAACACGTCCTTGTTCTCGATCAGCCGGTCATAGCCGACGACCGGGATGCCTTCGTCCAGTGCCTTCTGCACGGCCGGCCCGATGGCCGAGGCATCCTGTGCCAGGATGATCAGCGCATTGGCACCCTGCGAGATCAGGCTCTCGACGTCGGTGAGCTGCTTGCCGGGGTTGGACTGTGCGTCGGCGGAAATATACTTGTCGCCGGCGGCCTCGATGGCCGCCTTCATTGCGGCCTCGTCGGTCTTCCAGCGCTCTTCCTGGAAGTTCGACCAGGAAACGCCGATGACCTTGTCTTTCGCCTGCGCCACCGACGCCAGCGCCAGCGTCATGGCGACACCCGCCAGAATGGCGGTCGTGAATTTCTTCATCATATCCTCCCTGCGCCGCGTACGGCGTGACCAATTGGCTCAAAGACCAGCTTAGAAGCTCTAATTTTTTCGAGCCTCGAAAAAATACTGGCCCGATCTCCGGCTGCTGTCAACATCGATTCTGATGGATTTTGATGACTGTGCGAGTTTTTTCGAGCGTCGGAATAAACGATGACAGCGCCACCTGCATCTGACACTATTTGCCGCATCCGACACTATTTGTCGGACATTACCGACGGCTTCCGGTTCATGAGCGGCCGCGGCAACCGGGAGGAAAGCAAAACGATGTCGGTCGGAATCCGCCATGACGATTTGCGCCGGCGCAACCGGGCGATGGTGATCTCGGCGGTGCGCCGGGCCGGCCAGCCATCGCGTACGGAGATCGCAGCCACCACCGGCCTCAGTCATTCAACCATATCGGCGATCTCCTCCGACCTGATACGGGAAGGCATCCTCGCCGAGAGCAAGGCAAGTGAGCCCGTTTCGTTGAAACGCGGTCGTCCACAGGTCGGCCTCGCCCTCAACCCGGAAGCGGCGGCGGTGCTGACCGTGGTGTTGTCACTGAATTTCCTGTCGGCCGCCATTATCGACTATGCGGGACAGGTGGTCGCCGAGGAACAGCGCCGGCTGGACACGCTGACCATGCCGCGCGACGAGCTGATCCGCGAATGCATGGCCATCGTCCGGCGCCGGCTTGAGGACCCAGACCTTGACGTCCGCAGTGTCGCCCGCATCGCCCTGGCGATTCAGGGCATTACCGACTCCCCTGCACGCGCCATGCTGTGGTCGCCGATCACGCCGCAGACCGACATCGCCTTTGCCGACATGCTGGAGGACGAATTCGGCATCCCGGCCACGGTGGAGAACGACTGCAATATGATGGCGGTGGCTTTGCGCTGGCGCAATCCGGATCGCTATCGCGACGACTTCATCGCCATCCTGCTTTCGCATGGCATCGGTATGGGGCTTGTGCTGAAGGGCGAACTGTTCACCGGGACGCATTCCTCGGGCGGCGAATTTGGCCACATGATCCATCGTCCGGGCGGCGCGCTCTGCCGTTGCGGGCGGCGCGGCTGCATCGAAGCCTATGCCGGCAACTATGCCATCTGGCGCAACGCCAGGCAGATGAGCGAAGACAGCGAACCTATCGCCGACGTCAGCGACGCCGACATGCGCGCGCTGGCCGCCCGCGCGCGCGAGAAGGATGGGCCGGAACGCGAGGCCTACCGCAAGGCCGGCGAAGCGCTGGGTTTCGGTCTCGGCTCGCTGTTCGCGCTGATCGATCCGGCACCGGTCGCGATGGTCGGCGCCAGTGCCGCTGCCTTCGATCTGATCGAGCCGGCCTTGCGCAAGGCAATCGCCCAGACCGCCGGCGGCCAGCACTCGGGCTCGATCTCCTTCGATACCGAGCCGAACGAATTGCCGCTGATCCGCGAAGGCTGCGCGATGCGGGCGTTAAGCTTCGTCGACCAGGAGATTTTCGCGCCGGGCGCGCAAATGAGGCCCGGCGTCAGAAAGAACGTCGCCTGACCAGGCGGGTCAATCTTCCCTGATCGCATAGCCGGCACCGCGGATGGTGCGGATGACATCCGGCATGCGGCCGTTATTGACGGCTTTGCGCAGCCGCCCGACATGGACGTCGACGGTGCGTTCGTCGATGTAGATCGTCTCGCCCCAGACATTATCGAGCAACTGGCTACGCGAGAAGACGCGGCCCGGATGCCGCATCATGAACTCGAGCAGTCGGAATTCGGTCGGCCCGAGCCGGATCTCGCTCTTCTTGCGATAGACCCTGTGCGATTCGCGATCGAGCACGATGTCGCCGACCTTCAACACGCTGGACAGCACTTCCGGCTTGGCGCGCCGCAGCAGCGCCTTGACCCTGGCCATGAATTCCGGCGTCGAAAACGGTTTGACCAGATAGTCGTCGGCGCCGGTCGAAAGACCGCGCACCCGGTCGCTCTCCTCGCCGCGCGCGGTCAGCATGATGATCGGCAGCCGCTCGGTTTCGGGGCGCACGCGCAACCTGCGGCAGAGCTCGATGCCGGAAACCGCCGGTATCATCCAGTCGAGCACCAGAAGGTCGGGCACATTTTCCTGCAAACGGATCTCGGCTTCGTCGCCGCGTGTCACCACCTCGACCTGGTAGCCTTCGGATTCGAGATTGTAGCGGAGCAGCACGCCCAACGGCTCCTCGTCCTCCACCACCATTATGCGTGGTGCGATCATCGGCTGGGCACCCCCATCATGTCACCGGCGCGGACATTGTCGTTTCGTCCTGCTTCGGACGATTGACGGGCAATTGCTCGCCGGTCAGCACATAATACGCATTCTCGGCGATGTTGGTGACATGGTCGCCGATCCGCTCGAGATTCTTGGCGCAGAACAGCAGATGCGTGCAAGCGGTGATGTTGCGCGGATCTTCCATCATGTAGGTTAACAGCTCGCGGAACACGGACGTGTATTTGACGTCGATACGCTCGTCGGCGGCGCGCAGCTTGGCCAACGCGGCCGCATCGCCTGCGGCATATTCCTCGATGACGCCCTGCACCTGGATGAGCACCAGCTGCGCCATCGCATCGATGGAATGCGATAGGTCGCGCGGCGTGACGCTGAGGCCGACCGCGCTCACACGCTTGGCGATATTCTTGGCAAGGTCGCCGATGCGTTCGAGGTCGCCGGCCATGCGGATCGCTCCGACGACATGGCGCAGATCGTGAGCCATTGGCTGGCGCTTGGCGATCAGGGTGATGGCGCGATCGTCCAGTTCGCGTTGACGCGCGTCCATGATGGCGTCGTCGGAGACGACGCGCTGCGCCAGCACGTTGTCGGAATTCAACAGGGCCTTGGTCGCCCCGCCGACCATCGAACCGGCGAGGTCGGCCATGTCGCGGATCAGCTTACTGATCTGCTCGAGATCCTCGTCGAAAGAAGCGACTGTGTGTTCGCCCATGGTCCTGTCCTCATATGCATGATCGGAACGGCTCAGCCGAAGCGGCCGGTGATGTAGTCCTGCGTGCGCTTCTCGCGGGGCGATGTGAAGATCTTCTCAGTCCGGTCGAACTCGACCAGTTCACCCAGATACATGAAGGCGGTCTGGCGCGACACGCGCGCCGCTTGCTGCATGTTGTGGGTGACGATGACGATCGTGTAGTCGGCTTGCAACTCGTCGATCAGTTCCTCGATCTTGGCCGTCGACAGCGGGTCGAGGGCCGAAGCCGGTTCGTCGAGCAGAATGACTTCCGGCTTCACTGCCACGGTGCGCGCGATGCAGAGCCGCTGCTGCTGGCCACCGGACAGGCTCAACCCGCTGGCGTTTAGCTTGTCCTTGACCTCGCTCCACAGCGCGGCCCGCTTCAACGCTTGCTCGACGCGGCCGTCCATCTCGGACTTGCCGAGATTCTCGTAGAGCCTGACGCCGAATGCTATGTTCTCGTAGATCGACATCGGGAACGGCGTCGGCTTCTGGAACACCATGCCGATCTTTGTCCTGAGGAGGTTGAGATCCTGCGACCGGTCGAGAATGTTCTTGCCGTCGAGCAGCACCTGGCCCTCGGCGGTCTGTTTCGGGTAGAGCTCGTAGATGCGGTTGAAGACGCGCAGCAGCGTCGATTTCCCGCAACCCGAAGGGCCGATGAAGGCTGTGACGCTGCGCTCGGGCAGCGACAGGCTGATGTCCTTCAGCGCCTTACTCTGGCCGTAGTAGAAGTTGAGGTTCTTGACCTCGATCTTCGTCTTCTCGGTGACCGTTTCGGTCATCGTCATGTCTGGGGACAACATCTGTGTCATCTGTCCTCTCTGCGTCCGGTAAGGCTGCGGGCGAGGATGCTCAAGCCCAGAACCGTCAGGGTGATTATGAGTGCGCCGGTCCACGCCAGTTGCTGCCATTCCTCGTAAGGGCTGAGAGCGAACTGGAAGATGGTCACCGGCAGGCTGGCCATCGGCGCGTTGATATTGCTGCTCCAGAACTGGTTGTTGAGCGCGGTGAAAAGCAGCGGCGCCGTCTCGCCGGAAATGCGTGCTATCGCCAGCAATATGCCGGTGACGATGCCGGACAATGCGGCGCGGTAGGCGACCGAACGGATCACCACCCAGCGTGGCGCGCCGATCGCGGCACCGGCTTCACGCAACGCGTTCGGCACCAGGTTGAGCATGTCTTCAGTGGTGCGCACGACCACCGGAATGACCAGGATGGCAAGCGCCACGGCGCCGGCAATGGCCGAGAAATGTCCCATTGGCCGCACCATCAATTCATAGACGAACAAGCCGATGATGATCGACGGCGCCGACAACAGGATGTCGTTGATGAAGCGGACGACGGTGGTGATGCGCGAAAAGCGTCCATACTCGGCCATGTAGGTTCCCGCCAGCACGCCGATCGGCGTGCCGACGACAACGGCGATGATCGTCATCAGCAGGCTGCCCGCGATGGCATTGAGCAGGCCGCCGGCTTCGCCCGGTGGTGGCGTCATCTCGGTGAAGACCGCGAACGAAAGCCCGGCTGTGCCCTTATAGACCAACGCACCGAGAATGAGCGCCAGCCAGGCAAGTCCGATGCCGGCGGCGACGACGCAAAGCGCCATCATCACCGAATTCCTGGCTTTGCGGCGGCTGTGGAGCGATGAGGATGTCGACATCGGTCAGGCTCCCGTACGGGCGTCGATCCGCATCAGCATATAGCGGGCGGCGGCAAGGATCAGGAAGGTGATGACGAACAGGATCAGGCCGAGCGCGACCAGCGAGGAGGTGTAGAGGTCGCCGTCGGCCTCGGTAAATTCATTGGCGATGGTCGCCGAGATCGTCGTGCCCGGTGCGAACAGGGAGGCACTGATGCGATGCGCGTTGCCGATGACGAAAGTCACCGCCATGGTTTCGCCGAGTGCCCGGCCGAGGCCAAGCATGACGCCGCCCATGATGCCGATGCGGGTATAGGGAATGACCACGCGCCGGGTCACTTCCCAGGTCGTGCAACCGATGCCGTAGGCCGATTCCTTCAGCACCGCCGGCACCGTATCGAAGACATCCTTGGTGATCGAGGTGATGAAGGGCAACACCATTATGGCGAGGATCAGCGCCGAGGTCAGAAGGCCGATGCCGTAAGGAGGGCCGGCGAAAAGGCTGGATAGTCCCGGCACGCCGTGGAAGATGTTGATGATGAAGGGCTGTATCGTCGTCTGCAGGAATGGCGCGAACACGAACAGGCCCCAGATACCATAGATGATCGAGGGAATGCCGGCCAATAGCTCGACCGCTATGCCGATCGGGCGCCTGAGCGGGCGCGGGCAGAGCTCGGTGAGAAAGATCGCAATGCCGATGCCGATCGGAACCGCGATCAGGATGGCGATGGCCGCCGTCACCAGGGTGCCGTAGATCGGCGCCAGTGCGCCAAATTTTTCCGTGACCGGATTCCAGCTCTCAGTCGTCAGGAAAGAAAAGCCGAAGGACGACAGCGCCTGCCATGAGCCGGCAAACAGCGAGATCGCGACACCGCCGAGGATGACCAGCACAAGGATTGCGGAAGCGCGGGTGAGTCCGCGAAATATGGCATCTGTGAGCGCGAAGCGCCGCACCGTAGCGTCCCTGGCCCGGGCTGCTGCAGATGATGGCATGGCATCGGAAGCGATGGTCATTGGGTCCTCGCGATTAAAGGCAACAGGGAGGGCGCCGTCGACGCCCTCCCTGGAGGAGATTACATAGCCGAGTAGAGCGGCTTGCCATCGTCGCCGACGACTTCCTTGGCCCACATGGCCTTGACGCTCTCAACCACCTTGTCGGGCATCGGAACGTAGTCCAGCTCGCCGGCCATCTCGTCGCCCTTGTCATACGCCCAGGCGAAGAATTTGAGCGCTTCGCCGGTGGTCGCGGCGTCGTCCGGCTTCTTATACAGGAGGATCCACGTCGCCGCCGTCATCGGCCAGGACTCGGCGCCCGGCTCATTGGCGAGGATCACCCCATAGCCCGGCTGCGAGCTCCAGTCGGCATTGGCCGCTGCCGCCGAGAACGCGGCTGCGGTGGGCTCGACCTTCTTGCCGTCCTTGTTGATCATGTCGGTGTGGGTGAGCTTGTTCTGCTTGGCGTAGGCGTATTCGACATAACCGATCGCGCCGCCGGTCTGGGAGACGTTGTTGGCAACGCCCTCATTGCCTTTGGCGCCGATGCCGACCGGCCATTCCACGGCCTTGTCGACGCCGACCTTTTCTTTCCAGTCCGCGCTGACGTCGCCGAGGTAGTATGTGAAGTTGAACGTCGTGCCCGAACCATCGGAACGGTGAACGACCGCGATCGCCTGCGAAGGCAGCTTGACGTCGGGATTGAGCTTCTTGATCGCCTCGTCATCCCAGCTCGTGATCTTGCCGAGGAAGATGTCGGCCAGCGTCGGGCCGTCGAGAACCAACTCGCCCGGCTTGAGGCCTTCGAGGTTGACGACCGGAACGATGCCGCCCATCACCATCGGGAACTGAGCCAGTCCGGACGCTTCAAGCTCGTCGCCCTTGAGCGGCGCATCCGAAGCGCCGAAGGTAACGGTCTTGGCCTTGATCTGCTTGATGCCGCCGCCGGAACCGATCGACTGGTAGTTGAGGCCAACGCCGGTGTCTTTCTTGTAGGTGTCGGCCCACTTCGCATAGATCGGGTAGGGGAAGGTGGCGCCGGCGCCGGAGATGTCCGCGGCGAGCGCGGCGGACAGGGTGAGGGTGGTCGTCGCCGCCATTGCAATCGCAACGGCCGCCGAGCGGATGAAATGTCTCATGTGGCCTGCTCCTGTTCGGAATATGGTCTCTCGGCGCCATTCCTCCGGCGCCCGCTGAGGCCAATAGCCCCCGATTATTACAGTCGCATGACAGTTTCATGTCGCTCCGGTAACGTCGTCCAGCCGGGTTAAGAAGGAGCGGCCGCGGGCTTTGTCGGCATGGGCCGCGGTTTGCCGCTGGAATCAGCAGCTTGCGTGATTTCCGGCCGGCATCGTCGGCTCGGCGATCGCAGCCACCGGCTTTAAAAGAAAAAAACCGGACGGGAGCGCGTTGCATGCAGCCAGAACGTGTCATGGCCGCGCCATCGCCGAAACAGGTCCGTTGGGGTAAATCTGACCCTGTTTCTTGCCGGCGGTCGCTGCTCCCGCCCGTAACTGGAGGAGCGGAACTTCGAACATCCCATTGTCGCCACTGAGCGCGGCTTTGGTATGGTGCGATCGCACCATGGCCTTACGCTGGAAGCGTTGACGAATCGCAAGTTTCTAACTCGCGCTGGATCCCCATTCGCGCCCGACTCGGCGCTCGATCTTCGAGCAAGGCCTTCGACGGGAAGCGCGACGACTTCTACTTCACGGTATCTACTCCCTTCGCCCTATTCCGCCGGTTGTCGGTTAGGCCGAAGCGGCGTTATAAGCTTGCAGGGGTATTGCTGATGTCTCGACGGATTCTGCCTGTCTTCCTGTGCCTGGCGCTGCCTCTGGGAAGCGGCTGCGCTCGCAGCTATGACGGCACCGTGATCATTCCCAAGCCGCTCGATGTTCGCCGGTTCTGGGACCGGCCTTCGCCGCAGGCGCAAGCCGAACAGTCGCAACTGGAGACCGACGTCTTTCCAGTGGCGCCGCAAACGACGAAAAGGCCGGCGATGCGCAGGAATGCAGCTTCCGTTGCAGCGCCACGGAGGAGGGCCACCAACAACCCACCCGTGCTGTCGCCGGAGCCGACGAAGGCGCTAACTTGCAGGAACGTCAGCGAGCCCGGCAAACGTGCCCGCATGGTCTGCGAATAACCAGCCGACGTCGGTCGACGGCCCTACGCCTCGAAGCGGCTATCCGGTCAAAAGTTCGCCGTCTCGGAACATCGCCCGCCTGAATCAGTCCGCCGGGAAAAAGGCCGGCCCGACCACTCTCACCGGCCGCGCGCCGATCGCCGTTTCGATCGGCTGATGCTGGGCGGCGCCTTGCACCTCGGCAACAGGCGTTTTTGCCTCTGCGGGAACGGCACCGGCGGTTTCGATCCCGGATTCAGGAATTTCCGCGACGATGCCAAAATCCGGCTTTGCCGTCGGCAAGGGAATGATGGCGTTGGTCATGTTGGCCGGTGTCACGGTTCGTGCCCTGAGTTCGGCGACGCGCCGATAATAGCGCTTGACGTCGCAGGCCTTGAAGTTCGCGTCGTCGCGGTACCGGAACGCGGCAGGTAGCTCCACATAGGGTTTTCCCGACTGGAGCGCGACCATCTCTTCAGTCTCGCGAGTGGCGTCGCTCAGCGTGTAGAGGTCGACGCCGGCATCGTCGCAGATATAGCGGCACTGATCGACCGTTTCCTTCAGATCGTCGCTCTTGGCGAACTGCGATTTTGGCGCGGGGAAGAAATATCCGTCCGACAAGCGAACGCAAAACAGCATCCGATTGCCGCCCATTATTGTGCCTGCGAACTGGGGTTTGGGTGCTGTGCGCTGCTGCGCCGGCTGTTTCTTGGCAGCGGGGGCGGCGCAGCCCAGCGCGACAAACCTGGCCTTCAATCCGGACGTGTCCCTGCCCGAATTCGACAGTCTGGCGATCTGGCGTTGCACCTCCGCCTTGCTGGCGACCAGGTCGGCGCAGGGGTTGAAGAAGAAGCCGGCCGTTTTTGCCGTGCATCGGCGTTGTCTCTCCAGCTTTTGAAGCGCGGCGAGTTGCCGGCGCAGTCGGGCAAGCTCGGGGCTGGTCCCGCCGCTGCGCCCCGCCGAAAACAATTGGCTCCTGATAGCACCGCAGCTATCCGCGTAGGAGAAGGATGTCCCGAGCGCAATGGCTATTGCCGACACCAGCATCAGAATCGTGAGGAACCAGAAGCGTGTCATTGGAACGACCATTGTCCTTGTTGCACCGAGAACAGGATTTCTTTGTCGACTATGGATAAGTGCTGGCTAAATCAGTTATACCTAATTGAATTAGACCACAACACCATCGGAGACTTCAGTTCTAGTGTAGTAAATCCACTCGCGTGAATTCAATATTACATTTTTATTTCAAGATTGAGACGAACCGGCAGCAACGACGCCCGCCACGGCGAAATTTGAAGCGCGCGGCTGGTTCCGCACCGCGATCAATCCGGCGTTGCCGGCCGGCCGTTGCTGAAACCTTAGCCCCAGGTTCGGCGTTGAGCGGCCAAAGGAGGAGACCGAAGATGTCGATCCACTTCACTGTCGCGGGGCTGACCAGGAATCTGTTCCATTCACTTGGGCTGGACCATGAACGCGCACCAAGGCCACTCGATCACGAGCAGAGGCTTTTGCTGGAGTGCTATCTCGCCGGCCAGATTCCGGAATCGGCCTGGAGCGACTATGTCTTCGAGATGCCGGAACTGGCGCGACATGTCGAGGCCAGACGAAGCCGCCACTAGATCCCGAAAAGTGGAATCCGGTTTTTGGAAAAGATCAAGGCGAAGCCTTCACTCGCGGTGCAGCCTGTTCTTGTTTGGGCGAGTTGAATTGCAGAGTGAACACCTTGCCCGGGATGCCTTGAGCCAGCGCCGGTGAAAAGCTCAACGGCAGGCAATGGTCCACGGCCGCGACCGCCGCGTCGACAAAAGCTTGGCGCGCCTTCTCCTCGCCGGCGACGCGGATGGCGGTCGGCTTGGGCCGGCCGATCAGCGTGCCATCGCGCCTGAAGCTGAAGCTCAGGGTGACGGTGGAATTCCCGGCATTCGCCGGAGGGGTCCAGCACGCTTGGATGGCAGCCCCGACCTCGGGCATGGTGTTGAGCGTCGCTGCATTCGATTGACCGGTTGCGCCCACCAGCATGGCGCCTGCAATCACGATCATTCCAGCAATGCTTTTCATGGCAGGGCCTCTGTCCTTGAACCGCCCTCGAGGACGGGACGAACTTCGATGGTAGGGCCGACGGCGGCGATGACAAGATGGCGGCGACGCGTTTCATCAGCCATGCAGGCGTCGTGAAACGCCGTCTGGCGCAACTTCGGCAGGGGCTGAAATAAGCAAAAGGCCGGCGCGCAGCCGACCTTTGCTTCCCATCCGCGCCAGTACATCCGTGGTCGCGGGCTGGAGGTGGATTCAGTAGAAAGGGTTTAGGTTAACGAAACCTTAAGCTCCCCACATCGTGCAAACAGGGGAGATTAAAAAAATCCCCAATTCATTACCGGCTCCTGCAGACGTGCGGACGACCGCTATTGGCATGTGCCTCAGGCGTTGGCCTGCGACCTCACATAGGCGATATAGCCGCGCACGTCGCCGGCCGGCTCGGCATAGGCCTTGCCGAGCTTCTTCTCGATCGCCGCCATATAGTCTTTTGCCCATTGGGGCAACGCATAGTCGATGACGGCGAGGAACTCGAGCGTCGCCGCCAGACGGATGTCGGCGATCGACGGGTCCTTGCCGCCGATGAACGGCTTGCCGTTCCTGAAGAAGGAGTGAAACACCTCCAGCGGCTCGGCTATCGCTTCTATAGCGGCCTTCTGGGCTTCCGACTTCTTGTCGGGATGAGCGTCGCTGTGCCCGACCTCGCCGGCATATTGCGGGAAATTCAGTGCAGGATAGGTGGCGCGCGCCACATAGGGGTAGAGCGTCCCGATCAGGTAGAACATGGCACTGTCGATCATTGCCCGCTTGGCCGGCGCCTTGGGATATAGTTTCTCCAGGCCGTGCTTGTTGGCGAGGTACTGCATGATGGCGCAGCTTTCCCACAAGACACCTCTCGGCAGGCCCTTGTCCTCGATCATCGGCGTCAAATGGGCCGGGTTTCGCGCCATGTATTCGGGCGAGCGCGTGAGGCCCCATACGTCGGTCTCGGAATGGTCGAGCCCGGCGGCGCGTGCAAACACCCGAACGCTCATATTGTTGACGCTCGGCTTCAGCATGCTGAGCGTGAGCGCCGGCTTTTTCGCCGGTTTCGCCTTGGCCTTCGCGGTCTTTTTGGTGGAGACTTTCGTCGCCGGCTTTGCCACTTTCGCCGCTGACTTGGCGGCGGCTTTGGCCGCCGGCTTCGCTCCTGGCCTGGCTGCCTTGGCCGCGGGCTTCTTTGCACTCATGGTTGCTGTCTTTGCCATTATATCCTCCCTTTGTTCGGCGTGCCGTCAGTACGGATTTTTCGGTGCGCGATCCTCCGACAAGGTCGTGCGCGAACGCTCGACCAGCGCCTGGATCGCATCGGCAAGGTGCACTTCGGCGATGTTGTAGTCGCCGCGCGCGACACGCAGCTTGTGCGCCTGCATCAGCACGTCGGCATGGCTGAAGCCGGCCGGCGGCTCGAAGCGGTAGGAGGCGAGCTCGATCAGCAGGCCGAGCGGATCCTCGAAATAGATCGAGTCCATGAAGCCGCGATCCTTGACGCCACTGTGCTTGATGCCGCGCTCGTCGAGCCGGGCGACCGCCTGCAGGAAGGTGACGCGCGACACCGCAAACGCGATGTGATGCACGCAGCCCGTATCGGTCGGCGTGCGCCGTTTCTCCGGCGTGCGGCTCTCGTCGGTGAAGACGGTGATCAGCCGGCCATCGCCCGGATCGAAATAGAGATGGCTTTCGGTGGCTTTGTCGAGGTTGGGCTGCTCGAAGATGAAAGGCATGCCGAGCACGCCCTCCCAGAAATCGATCGAGGTCTGACGCCCGGCGCCGACCAGCGTGATGTGATGAACGCCTTGTGACTGCAGCTTCTGCATCTGACTCCTCCCGGCCACGCCGTCTTGCCGCCGAACGGAAGTTCGGATGCCCAGTCGCGCTTGGATCGGCGCCCGGCATGTGACCGCGCCCGGCCTCGCGCGCCTGCGCTCCGCATTCCGCATCCTGTAGGAGTTCGGCCGGAGCTTTGATGAACGGATGCTAATTCAATCCGAGGCGTTGCGCCAGAAGCGCTGAGTTTTAAGAACTCCACGCAGGCGCCAAGAGCAGCACCGGGATCGCGGACGCCTTCGCCGAGCTCGCTGAAACGATCCGTCGCCGGCAGCTGTAATGGTGCGGCGGCCCGCAGGTCGCTGGGTTTCCCGAGCGGCCGGTTTGGCGACTGCAGGTCAAAGGGGCCTCGTTGACGCATGCCGCGCCTGGTTCGGATTACGGGCATCCGCGGCCCTTAGATGAAATCACATATTCTTCATCGGCACGTCGGGGCCGACATGTCCCCCATCGGCAGTGATCTTCAGCCTTGAGAGGTAGTGCTCCCATCCCCTTCGGTGGCTGTCACGCTCCTTTGCGTTCGGCAGTCCGCTGTGCGTGAAGCGGATCAGTGTCCCCGCATCCCTCGCGATCAGGTCGATCTCGACATGACTGGAGCCGGGCGGCACGGTCTCGTTGTCTTCCCAGCCAAAACTGTAGGCAAGACGGTGGACCGGGATCACCTCGGTGAACTCACCGCGCGCCATATGGCGACCACCGACATTGACGAGGAACAGACCGCCCGGCGTTGCATCCAAATTCGCTTCGGTCCCGATCCATCGCACGATCTGGTCCAGATCCGTCAAAAGCGCGAACACGGTCGCTTGTGGCGCGGCGACCTCAATCTCTGTGTAAACCGATTCCGCCATAGCTCACTCCAGGTCACATCCGCATCGAATACCGTGCTATTTAAGCGAATATGGGGAGTTGCAAGAAGATGTTCGAGGCGTAAGCATAAGCCGGTGCCGAGTGACCTTCTACCGATGCTTCTCGCAAAGTCGCTTTCATTCCTTCTGGACGACGCCGCGCATATTGGCGACGGTGGGCGACTTCTATTGCAGCTCTCAACGCATTTGATGGAAGACGGCTTGCCGATCATCGCCGGCGCGCTGGCGCAGGATGCTCCCGACCCAATCATTTCACGCCGTATCTGGCTCTGGCGAGCGCCTGGGGGTGAAGTGGTCGAGGCTTTGGGAATAGGCGCCGACCGTCAGAATGCCGATCCCCGGCTCGTGCTGCGGGAGTGGCTTGGCACGACGCGGGCGATCATGTTCGACGAGCGAGCGGGCGGTGTCGCACCGACTTTGGTGTGGGCCTTCGATCATACTCCGGATGAGGCGCAGTCAGAGCTGCTGCGGCAAATCTCCCGGTTTGCTGCGGCTCCGATGACCGCACTCGCAGAACGGTCCGCGAAACGCGCATTGCTCGAAGCATATTTGGGAAAGCGCAGTGCAGCACATGTACTCAACGGTCATTCTCGTCGAGTAAAGGGAGAGACGATACGGGCTGCGCTTCTGTGCGCGGACCTTCGAGGTTTCACTGATCTATCCGAGGTTTATGATGCAGACGAGATCGTATTGGTACTTGATGCCTGGTTCGATTGCGTCGCCGGCGCGGTGCACGCATTTGGTGGTGAGGTTCTCAAGTTTATAGGTGATGGCGTCCTCGCGATTTTCCCGATTGGCGAGCGCGATGCAAATGCCGCATGTGACGCTGCGGTCCGAGCCGTGAAGGCTACGCGCGCCGGGATAGATCATCTCAACCAAACTCGGCGCCGCAATGGCGGCCCTGAGCTCGGATATGGCATTGGCCTGCATGTCGGCGAGATACTCTGGGGGAATATCGGCACTGCCGGCAGGTTGGACTTCACCGCGATCGGCAAGGCTGTAAATCTTGTCAGCCGCATCGAAGGGTTGTGCAAGCCGTTGGGACGGACGGTGCTCGCGTCGACAGTGTTCGAAGCAGAAACTACCGAGCCGATGATCGCCATGGGCAGTCATCCGCTCGGAGGAATAGCAGGCGCGCAAACACTTTTCGGCTTGCCGGAATAGATCGAATGGTTGAGCGCGCCGTGGATGTGTCGTTCGCAGCACATCTTGGTATCGTGCGAAACCATGAGAGAAGTTCGAACGGCAAAGAAACTACGATACTGCAACTGGAGTATGGCGCGTTTAGAGCCCAGCCATGCGCGTCGCGCGCAGCTTCGCTGGCCGGTGCTAAGGGCCGAGTATTCCCGGCATCCACCCTTCAAGGGAGAGGCGCCTTCGCCGAGCTCGCCAAAACGATCCGCCGCCGGCCGCTGTAGCTCAGGTCGGCTCCAGGCAGTGCCGACCAGCGTGATGGACGCCTGGCGATTGTAGTTTCTATATCTGGCTCCTCCCCGCGTGGCATCGACTGCCCTGTTCAGCGCGACGTTCTGCGCGCCGCTAATTCTGTGCCGCAAGACCCATGATGCAATACTAATGCAATCGGCTCCGCTGCGTCAGAAGCGGCAATGAGCCAAATCCGCCGCGACCTAGGCGATGGATCGGATTGATGGTTTGCCGCGAGCTTGGAGAGACTTGGTACGCCCAAGGGGAATCGAACCCCTGTTCCCGCCGTGAGAGGGCGGTGTCCTGACCGCTAGACGATGGGCGCGTTCAAGAACCGGCGATATAGGCTGACGGCTGGGAAAAAGCAACTAGGCTCAGGGCCACTGCTCGCACAGACGAAAAATCCGTTGCAAGCCTATCGTTTTGGCTCGATCAGGTCCCAGAGATTTCCATAAAGGTCGGCGAAGACCGCGACCGTGCCATAAGCCTCATGGCGTGGCGCTTCGCGGAACTCGACGCCTTTTTCGAGCATCAGCGTATGGTCGCGGGCAAAATCGTCGGTTTCGAGGAACAAAAAGACCCGCCCGCCGGTCTGGTTGCCGACGGCGTGCCTTTGCGCATCGCCGGATGCTTCGGCGAGAAGCAGCCGCGCGCCCTGCCCTTTGCCCGGCGTGATCGTGACCCAGCGTTTGCCGCCGCCGAGATCGATATCTTCGGTGAGCACAAAACCCAGCCGGTCGACATACCAGGAAATCGCCTCGTCATAATTTGCGACGACAAGCGCGACCGTGGCAATGCTGCGGTGTTCGGCAAAACCGGTCATTTGTTCCTGATCGAAAAACGGCCGACGATGCGGCGCTCGGTAATGTCATAGACGAAGATGGCGCGGCTGCCGTCGGGCAGCTCGGCGTCGATCGAAAGGTGATTGCCGGAGAGCGATTGGCTGACCACCCTGGCGCCGACCGGCAGCACGATGTCGCCGTTGACCGGCTCGCCTGCCGGCACCTGGAAGTCACTGGTCAACGGCGGGGCGGCAGGCGGCGCGTTGCGCGCTTTGTAGACAAGTGCTGCTATCACCACCATAAGGGCGAGGAACAGCAGGCCGAGATTGATGGCGACGAAGCGAACGAGCTTCGTCCGCACCTTTTCGACCTCGGGGTCGAGTGGCTTTTCCTCGTCTTCGTCGGCAAGCGGCCGGGCCATGGCAGCAGATTCCGGAACTGTTTTCGATGAGCGCTCATAACGAAGAGGTCAGACAATTAATAGGGGCCGGACCGATCGTGCTGGAGGCGGGCGCCGATGCCGCCGGCCAGCGGCTCGACCAATGGCTGGCGGCCAGGCTCGGCCCCGACATGTCGCGCAGCCGGGTGCAGATGCTGATAAAGCAAGGCGCGGTCAGGATCGGCGGAAGGCAGGTCGAAGAGACGAAGCGCAAGATGGCACAAGGTGACAGCGTGTCGGTCGACATGCCGGAGCCTGAACCGGCGGCGCCGCAAGGCGAAGATATTGCGCTGGACGTCCTCTACGAGGACAACGCGCTAATCGTCATCAACAAGCCGGCCGGGCTGGTCGTGCATCCCGGCGCCGGCAACTGGACCGGTACACTGGTCAACGCGCTGATCCATCATTGCGGCGACAGCCTGTCCGGCATCGGCGGCGTGAGACGGCCGGGCATCGTCCACCGCCTCGACAAGGAGACCAGCGGCGTCATGGTCGTCGCCAAGACCGACCGCGCCCATAAGGCGTTGTCGGAGGCCTTTGCCGACCACGGCCTGACCGGCGATCTCGAGCGCGCCTATCTGGCGTTGGTCTGGGGCATACCGGCAAGGCCGACCGGGACGGTCGACGCGCCGCTCGGCCGCGCCGCCGACCGGGTACGCCGTGCCGTGGTGCCGCAAGGCCGCGACGATGCGCGCCATGCCATAACGCATTTCACCGTCGTCGAGCGCTTTGGCGAGCAGGAGCAGGAATTCGCCACGGCGAGCCTGGTCGAATGCCGGCTGGAGACCGGTCGCACCCACCAGATACGCGTCCACCTGGCCCATATCGGCCATCCGGTGATCGGCGACCCCGAATACGGCCAGGCTTTCCGCACCAAGGCCAACCGGTTACCCGAGCCGCTAAGGAGCAAGGTAAAGGCGTTTCCGCGACAAGCTTTGCACGCCCGCCTCCTTGCATTTCGCCATCCCGATACCCATCTAACGATGAGGTTCGAAGCACCGATACCGTGGGACATGGAGGAACTCGTCGACGGCTTCCGCAAGCTCTGAACCAACACCCTGAAAACCTGACCGGCGTTGTTCACTTCAGCGTGACACACTGTTTCGTGTTGAACAAATGCCTGTCTTTCTGGTTTTGTTCCTATATATGTCGGTTGGCGCGAATGTGCCTTTGGCATTCGTGCCACATGCCCGCCGCGTTTCGGGGGCATCACTCCAATAGAGAGGGGGCGCTATCATGGCCCAGTCATTACCCAGTATCGTTTCCGGCGAAGGCGGTCTCAGCCGCTACCTGGAAGAAATCCGCCGCTTTCCGATGCTTCAGCCGCAGGAAGAGTACATGCTCGCCAAGCGCTACGCCGAGCATGAGGACACCACGGCTGCGCACAAGCTCGTCACTAGCCACCTTCGGCTCGTCGCCAAGATCGCCATGGGCTATCGCGGCTACGGCCTGCCGATTGGCGAGGTGATCTCGGAAGGCAATGTTGGCCTGATGCAGGCCGTCAAGAAATTCGAACCGGAGCGCGGCTTCCGTCTCGCCACCTATGCGATGTGGTGGATCAAGGCCTCGATCCAGGAATACATCCTGCGCTCGTGGAGTCTGGTCAAGATGGGCACCACCGCCAACCAGAAGCGCCTGTTCTTCAACCTGCGCAAGGTGAAGGGCAAGATCCAGGCGCTCGATGAAGGCGATTTGAAGCCCGACCAGATCACCGAGATTGCCACCCGGCTGAACGTCTCGGAAGCGGAAGTCGTGTCGATGAACCGCCGTCTGTCGGGCGACGCCTCGCTCAATGCGCCCATCCGGGCCAGTGAAGGCGAGTCCGGCGAATGGCAGGACTGGCTGGTCGACGACCACGAAAGCCAGGAAGAGATGCTGATCGAGCAGGACGAGCTGGAAAACCGGCGCGGCATGCTGTCCGGCGCTCTTGCCGTGCTCAACGACCGCGAACGTCGCATCTTCGAGGCGCGCCGCCTCGCCGATGAGCCGTTGACGCTGGAAGAGCTGTCGGCCGAGTTCGATATCAGCCGCGAGCGCGTGCGGCAGATCGAGGTGCGTGCCTTCGAGAAGGTGCAGGACGCGGTCAAGGCCGCGGCCAAGCGCCAGACGCAGGCGTTGCGCACGATTGAGGCGCAGCCGGCGGCGTAAGGCCTCCAAGAGAACCAAAAAACGGCGGCGTCAGGTAACTGGCGCCGCCGTTTTTCTGGAGGGTTGCCGGTTCCGCGGCGCGCGGATGTCCGATCCGCTGGCATAGCTGCTCAGTAGCGTTGCCATGGCGTCCGCAGACGATCCCACTGATAGCGGCATTACCGCAATTTTCCCCAAGCCCTGAAAACCGTAACGTTGCAAGCTGTGGCGGCAATGTTCCGGCGCCGACCGCGGCATTCCACAAACCGGCGCTCGCGGCAGGCGGCGCGATAACTAGCCTGTGGGGCTGCCTCAGGCAGTTGGAGCTCGTCTGTTGGAAACGAAAGGCAGTATGACGATGACGATTTCCCCGTTTCTGACCGCTCTTGGATCCGAAGGTCCCCCAGCCGATCGGGCGAAAGACATGGCCCTCTATGGATGGCTAATTGGAAGCTGGGAAATGGACTCGGTCCACTATCTCGACGACGGCACAATCCAGAAATGGGATGGCGAATGCCATTTTGGCTGGGTGGTCGAAGGCCGCGCGATTCAGGACGTTTGGATCAGGCCCAAGCGCCCTGCGCCGTCCACGATGTACGGCACGACCCTGCGCATCTTCGACCCTGGGATCGATGGCTGGCACATCATATGGAACGACCCGCTCAACCGGGATCACTCGCGCCAGATCGGCCGAGCCGAGGGTAAGGACATTGTCCAGCTCGGCGATGACTCGCGCGGCCTGAAAACTCGTTGGCGTTTCACAGAGATCACTGCCAACAACTTCCATTGGATCGGCGAGGAAAGATCTTCCGAGAGCGACCCTTGGCAAATCACGTATGAACATTTAGCCCGCCGAACAAAACCCTGACGCCGAGTAAACACCTGGCTGAGGTCTGCGCTGCTCCTCATCCGGCTGCCGCCACCGTCTTCCCGCATGGCCTATCGGATTCAAACATCGCAAAAATCGAATCAGGATCAATAAGGATCAATAACTTGAATGACCGTCGCAGAACGATGAGGGCGGCGCCAAGTTTGGATGGCACTGTAGTGCCAGCGACCCATCTCCTCACAGGCAATCGAGCGGAAACTTCAGATAGCGCCGTCCGTTGGATTCCGGTTCCGGCAGGCGTCCGCCGTTCATGTTCACCTGCAGCGCGTGCAGGATCAGCCGCGGCATCGGCAACGTCCTGTCGCGGGCTTGGCGGAGCGCGACGAAGTCGGCTTCCGTCTTGCCGCCGGCAACATGGATGTTGCTGGCTTTCTGCTCCGCGACCGTGCTTTCCCAGCGCGCTTCGCGACCGCCCGGCTGGTAGTCGTGACCGACGAACAGACGTGTCTCGTCCGGCAGCGCCAGGATGTCCTCGATCGAACGCCAGAGCCGCTCGGCACTGCCGCCCGGAAAGTCTGTCCTGGCGGTGCCGCTATCCGGCATGAACAACGTGTCGTGGATGAAGGCGGCGTCGCCAATGACGTAACTGATCGAGGCCAGTGTGTGGCCCGGCGAGAACAGCACTCTCGCCGGAAGGCCGCCGACCGAAAAAGTTGCGCCGTCGGCGAATAGCCTATCCCATTGCGAACCGTCGGGGGAGAATTCCGACCAGTTGTAGATCACCTTCCACAATTTCTGGACGTCGATGACCTTTTCGCCGATTGCCGTCGGCGCTCCGGTTCTCCCCCTCAAATAATGGGCGGCGGAGAAATGATCGGCATGCGGATGCGTGTCGAGGATCCACTCGACCTCCAGCCCGCTTTCCCTGACGAAGTCGAGCAGGGCGTCGGCGTTCTTCGTTGCCGTTGCACCGGACCTTTCGTCGAAGTCGAGCACCGGATCGATGATGGCGCATTTGCGGGTCGCCATGTCGGCGACCACATACTGGACGGACCCGCTCGGCTCGTCATAGAAGCCGGTGACCTGCGACCTGGCCGATAATGCGTCCAATCCCAGCCTCCTTCGCCCCTCACCACGGCAGGAAGGATTTTCTCTGCCACGGCAAATGAAAGGCATGGTTGTCCGTCAACCAGGCGCCGTCAAGCACCCCATGCTCATAGGGTCAGGAAAACCGAAAATTTCTCCGTGCCGCCCCTGCCTGCTCAGGCGGAAGGCTGCTTGGTCTTCCTGAGATATGGCAGGATCGTCTCATAGGCGCCGAAGCGCTTGATGGCATCCTCATTCGAGACGGCAGCGGTGATGATGACGTCCTCGCCCTGCTTCCAGTTCGCCGGCGTCGCCACCTGGTGCTTGGCGGTCAGCTGCATGGAATCGATGGCGCGCAGGATTTCGTCGAAGTTGCGGCCGGTCGTCATCGGATAGGTGAGAACCAGCTTGATCTTCTTGTCGGGCCCGATGACGTAAACCGAACGCACCGTGGCATTGTCGGCGGGCGTGCGGCCTTCCGAGCTCTCGCCGGCACCCGCCGGCAGCATCTCGTAAAGCTTGGCGACCTTGAGATCCTTGTCGCCGATCAGCGGGTAGTTCACCGAATGACCGGTCGCGGTCTTGATGTCGTTCTGCCACTTTTCATGGCTTTGGACGGGATCGACCGAGATGCCGATGATCTTGACGTTGCGCTTCCTGAACTCGCCTTCGAGCCCGGCCATTGTGCCGAGTTCGGTCGTGCAAACCGGCGTAAAGTTCTTCGGATGGCTGAACAATACTGCCCAGCCGTCGCCGATCCATTCATGGAAGCTGATCGGTCCTTGCGTGGTCTCAGCGGTGAAGTCCGGTGCGATATCGTTGATACGAAGGCTCATGGCGTGTCCCTACCCTGTGAGTGCAGATCGCAGCCGGCGTTGACCGGCGCTGCTTTTGCCTTTCTATCACTCCGGCGTCATCCTTCAAATGCCTGTTGCGCCGGCATCAAGGCCGGCGGCGAAATATTTTCATTGCTTCTCGGCAAATGCCGCAGGAATTTTCGCTGCGCTGGCTCAGGCCTTGTTCACTGCCAGCGTCGTCGCCAGGTCTTCCATGCGCTGGGCCAGCGCGCCGAGCGCCCCGGTCAGCGCGGAATCGTTCTTGTCGGCCTTGGTCAGTGCGTCGTCGCGCGTCTTGCGCAGCGTCAGCACTTCGCTTTCCATGCCCTTGACCCGCTTTTGCAGTTCCGAAAGCTCGTCCATGACCATGATGCCGGCCATCACGGTCAGCCGCTGGTCGCCAATCTCGCCAAAAGAATCCTTCAGATGCGAAACATAGCGGTCGAAGCGCTCGGCAAGATCGATCAGATGCTCTTCCTGGCCCTCGTCGCAGGCCATCCGATACTGCTTGCCGTCGATGGAAACCGTGACTTGTGCCATTAGCCTACCTGTCCAGTACCGCGCGGATGGTTTCCATGGCTGTCACCAGCCTTCGCGACACTTCTTTGTTGGCATCTTCCAGCCGTTCGGCGCGAGCTTCGGAATTGTCGAGCTCCTGCGCCAGCCGCGAGCGGTCGGCGTTCATCCGCTGCACTTCGGCCTCGGCTTCCGAATAGTCCCGCTCATGCTCGAGCTTGGCCGCGACGGCGTTTTCCAGCCCGTCGATGGCCTTACCCAGCCTGGCAATGACTTCCTTGAGGGTCGTTTCCCCGGTCATGGCTTTCGTCCTGCGCCCTGCCCATCACCGAATCATCCACGTTCAGAACGCGTTATCCCTGAAACATTACGCATCGTGTGAACCGCACGTCAATAAAGCTGTCGCGACTGTCCCCTGCTAACGCTAATGTAAGTCGCGCATGGCCATCACAAGACCGGCAAAAGCACACCGATTTGTTGACTAAAAGGCCGCGCCTGCTATGTGTCGCGCACCCTTTTCAAGGGCTTTCCCAAGGCCCAAACCCCCATTTTGGAGGAAGCATGACTTCGCGCGAACAACATGACCGGATGGCCAATGCGATCCGTTTTCTCGCCATGGACGCTGTGGAGAAGGCAAACTCCGGCCATCCCGGATTGCCCATGGGCTGCGCCGACATCGCCACGGTGCTGTTCACCCGCTTTCTCAAATACGATCCGAAGAACCCGCATTGGCCGGACCGCGATCGCTTTATCCTGTCGGCCGGCCACGGCTCGATGCTGCTTTACTCGCTGCTCTATCTGACCGGCTACGAAGACATCACCATCGACCAGATCAAGCAGTTCCGCCAATTGGGGTCGAGGACCGCGGGCCACCCGGAATACGGCCATGCCGCCGGCATCGAGACGACGACAGGCCCACTCGGCCAGGGCCTTGCCAATTCGGTCGGCTTCGCACTCGGCGAGCGCATCATGAATGCCGCTTTCGGCAATGATCTCGTCGACCACTACACCTATGTGCTGGCCGGTGACGGCTGCCTGATGGAAGGCGTATCCCAGGAAGCCATTGCGCTTGCCGGACATCTGAAGCTGAACAAGCTGATCGTCTTCTGGGACAACAACAACATCTCGATCGATGGCCCGGTGTCGCTGGCCGACAACACCGACCAGGTCGCCCGCTTCCAGGCGTCCGGCTGGAATGCCAGCCATATCGACGGCCAGGACCCGGAAGCGATCGCCTATGCCATCGAAGCGGCCCGCCACTCCGACAAGCCGACGATGATTGCCTGCAAGACGACGATCGGCTTCGGCGCGCCGACCAAGGCCGGCACCAACAAGGCACATGGCTCGCCGCTCGGCACCGAGGAAATCGCCGGCGCCAGAAAATTCTTCGGCTGGGATTCGCCGCCCTTCGAGGTCCCGGCCGACAGCCTCGACGCATGGCGTACCGCCGGGCGGACCAGCGTCAAGGCGCGCACCGACTGGGAGAGCCGGCTTGCCAAGGCCGATGCCAAATTGCGCGCAGAGTTCGAACGCCGCATCAGTGGCACGCTGCCAGCCAACTTCGACGCCGTCATTGGCGATTACAAGAAGAAGCTCGCCGCCGACAAGCCGAAGGTCGCCACCCGTAAGTCATCGGAAATGGCGCTGGAGGTCATCAACGGCGCCGTGCCCGAAACCATCGGCGGCTCGGCCGATTTGACCGGCTCCAACAACACCAAGACCAGCCAGACCAAGAACATCACCGCCGACGATTACGGCCAGCGCTACGTTCATTACGGCGTTCGCGAGCACGGCATGGCGGCCGCGCTCAACGGGCTGACATTGCATGGCGGCATTATCGCCTATGGCGGCACTTTCATGTGCTTTTCCGATTATGCCCGTCCGGCGATGCGGCTTGCTTCGCTGATGGGCATCCGCTCGATCTTCGTCATGACCCATGATTCCATCGGCCTTGGCGAAGACGGCCCGACCCATCAGCCGGTCGAGCATCTGGCAGCACTTCGCGCCATTCCGAACCACAATGTCTTCCGCCCGGCCGACGCGGTGGAAACCGCGGAATGCTGGCAGTTGGCCATTGAGTCGGAAAAGACGCCTTCGACATTGGCGCTGACCCGGCAGAACCTGCCGACGGTACGCAACGACTTCGTTGCGGAAAACCTCTCCAGCCGCGGCGCCTATGAACTTGCCGCCGCCAGTGGCGAGGCGGCGGTGACGATCTTCGCTTCGGGCTCCGAGGTCGAGATCGCGCTGGCCGCCCGCGAGGCCTTGGAAAAGCACGGCCACGCGACCCGCGTCGTCTCGGTGCCGTGCTTCGAATTGTTCGACAAGCAGAGCGCCGATTATCGCAGCAGGACGATCGGCAATGCGCCGCTCAAGATTGCCATCGAAGCCGGCATCCGTCAGGGCTGGGATCACTTCATCGGCACCGACGGCATCTTTGTCGGCATGACCGGCTTCGGCGCCTCCGGCACCATCGAACAGCTCTACCCGCATTTCGGCATCACAGCCGAGGCAACGGTGAAGGCGGCGGAAGCCCGTCTGCATGGCAAATGAAAGTGAGCCCCGCCCGGCAAAGGCTGGCATAGCGGTTTTGCCGGGCGGTGGAGCACTAATCGATTTAAATCCACGCCTCGGCGGCTGGATTCTTTGCCCGTCCGCCGTTATGAAGCTGCGGACTTGATCTTCGGCCTCCAACTCCCAGGGAGAGAACAATGACCGTCAGAGTTGCCATCAACGGATTCGGCCGCATCGGCCGCAACATCCTGCGCGCCATCCATGAATCCGGCCGCAAGGATATCGACGTCGTCGCGGTCAACGATCTCGGCCCGGTCGAGACCAACGCGCATCTGCTGCGCTTCGACAGCGTGCATGGCCGCTTTCCGCATGAGGTGACGGTTGACGGCGACCAGATCATCGTCGGCAAGGAAAAATTCAAGGTCACCGCGATCAAGGATCCGACACAACTGCCCTGGAAGGAGCTTGGCATCGACATCGCGCTCGAATGCACCGGCATCTTCACCGCCCGCGACAAGGCCGTCGCCCATCTGACCGCCGGTGCCAAGCGCGTTCTCGTCTCCGCTCCGGCAGAGGGCGCCGATCTCACCGTCGTCTATGGCATCAATCATGACAAGCTGACCAAGGACCACATCGTCATCTCGAACGCCTCCTGCACCACCAACTGCCTGGCGCCGCTGGCGGCCGTGCTGAATGAGGCGGTCGGCATCGAGAAGGGCATGATGACGACGATCCATTCCTACACCGGCGACCAGCCGACGCTGGACACCATGCACAAGGACCTCTACCGCGCCCGCGCCGCCGCGCTGTCGCAGATTCCGACCTCGACCGGTGCTGCCAAGGCCATCGGCCTGGTACTGCCCGAACTCAAGGGCAAGCTCGACGGCATCTCCATCCGCGTGCCGACCCCGAACGTCTCGCTCGTCGATTTCAAGTTCATCGCCAAGCGGCCGACCACCGTCCAGGAGATCAATGACGCGGTGATCGCCGCCTCGAACGGCAAGCTGAAGGGCATCCTCGCCGTTACCCGTCACCCCAATGTTTCGATCGATTTCAACCATGATCCGCATTCCTCGATCGTGGCGCTCGACCAGACCAAGGTCATGGACGGCAACTTCGTTTCGGTGCTGTCGTGGTACGACAATGAGTGGGGCTTTTCCAACCGCATGGGCGATACCGCCGTCGCCTTCGGCAAGACCATCGCCTGATCGCAGAGCCAGCTTCTCGACCTGGAAGACGCCCGGCTCAGTCCGGGCGTTTTTCGTTGCAGCACGAACCGCCAACGCACGCTCTGCTGCTCGGGGATGCCAAAACTTTCGACGATCGGCAGCGTGGGGCAAAAAGCCACGCTGCTGCCTTGCAGCGGCCATGTCTTCGCCTCACTCTCCCGTGATGCCGGAGCATATCGACTAGGGGCGACCAACGAATGGAGCATGGTATCTATCTGGTGACGCTTGTTGGAGCAGCACTTGTCGTTGCCGCCGCGTTTTCGAGCTTGATCGCCTTCCGTTTCGGCGCCCCTCTCCTGCTGCTGTTTCTCTGCATCGGCCTCGCTACCGGAACCGACGGTCTCGGCATCCACTTCGACAACGCCCGAGTTGCTTATTTTGCCGGCTCATTGGCGCTGGCGGTCATCCTTTTCGATTCCGGCTTCGGTACGCCGCTCAACGCCTTACGGCAGGCGGCCGGGCCGGCGCTGTCGCTGGCGACATTCGGCGTCCTTTTGACCACCGGCCTGTTCGGCGCCGCCGCCTATTATCTGCTCGACCTGACCTGGCTGGAATCCTTCCTGCTCGGTGCCGCCGTCGCCTCGACCGACGCTGCGGCGGTGTTCTTCCTGCTACGCGCCGGCGAGATCAATTTGCGCGAGCGCGTGCGGTCCACGCTCGAGGTGGAATCCGGCACCAATGACCCGATCGCCATCTTCCTGACCATCACGCTGGTCGAGGTCATCGCCGCCAACATCCACCCCGAGGCAAAGGTGCTGGTTACCGATCTTGCCGTCGGTTTCCTGGTCAACATGGGCCTCGGTGCGGTCATCGGCATTCTCGGCGGCATGGCCATTGTGCGTCTTGTCGATCGCCTCAATCTCGATCACGGCCTGTTGCCGATCTTCGTGCTGACGCTGTCGCTGATGGTGTTTGCTGCCGCCGGCGCCGTCGGCGGGTCCGGCTTCCTGGCGGTCTATCTCGCAGGCCTGATTGCCGGCAATTCCGATATTCGGGCCGTCACCATCCTCAAGCGCTTCCAGGACGGCATGTCGTGGCTGGCGCAGATCATCATGTTCCTGATCCTCGGCCTGTTCGCGACGCCTTCGCAATTTCCGGCGATCCTGATGCCGGCAGTGCTGCTCGGCCTGTTCCTGATATTTGTGGCACGGCCAATCGCGGTCTGGCTGTGCCTGGTGCCGTTCCGCCTGCCACGCCCGGAAGTCGCCTTTGTCTCATGGGTTGGCCTGCGTGGCGCCGTGTCGATACTGCTTGCCATCACGCCGCTGCTCGGCGGCCTGGACAACGGCCGCCTCATCTTCAACACCGCCTTCATCATCGTGCTGGTCTCGCTGATCATCCAGGGATGGACCGTCGGGCCGCTGGCGCGCCGCCTCGGCCTTATCGTGCCGGCCCGCCTGGGACCGCTCGACAAGGTCGAATTGGAACTGCCGGGCTCCGCCCATCATGAGCTTCTCGCCTACCGCGTGGCACCCGGCAGCCCGGTGGCGCGTGGCGAACGCATTCCGCGCTGGGCGCGGCCATCGCTTGTGTTGCGCGACGGACGCTCGATGCGCTTCCAGGATATGGGCCGCCTGGCGGCCGGCGACCATGTCTACATCTTCGTACCGGACCGCTATCCGCGCCTGCTCGACAAGCTGTTCGCCAGCCGTGCCGTGGTCGATCCCGAGGATGCGGACTTCTTCGGCGCCTTCGCTGTCGATCCGTCACGCTCCGCCGAGGAACTGGAGACCGCCTATGCGCCGGGCCTGACCGAGGCGGAACGCAAGCTCAGCATCGGCGACCTGGTCACTACGCGGCTCGGCGGCCACGCCGAATACGCCGACCGCGTGCTGCTCGGTCCGATCGAGTTGATCGTTCGCGACGTCGACGACAAGGGCAGGATCACCGGCCTTGGCCTGTCCTTCGAGCCGACCGCGCCGGTGGCGCGCGTTCCGGTGTTCCTCAGCGCCGGCGAAATCCGCGACCGCATCGCCGCCTTCATCCGCAACCGGCGCAAGCCGGCCGAAGCGCAGGCGGTCGAGGCGGCGGCCGAGCTGGAACCGGTTCCGCAGCCCGTGGCGGAAAAGACAACTGGCGAAGGCTGACCGCTGTCGACGCTAGCCGCGGAACCCTGCCGCCGAGGGTTGAAGAATGGCCCGGCAACTGGCGTGGCGAGCCATATGGTCCGACATCGCCGGAGTCCCGATCGGCTGCTCCAAGGCATCTGCCCGAACAGTCGGCAATTCTCCGTGACTGTACGGCGCCATGGGGAGCGCTTTTAATTGTTGCGGGCCGCTACGAACTGCGCCGCTTGTTTCAGAAGCGCGGCTTGTTGGCCATAGGGCTCGAGCAGCGCATGAGCCTGGTCGACGAGGCCCTGGAGCTGATCCCGCGCCCAGCCCGGTCCGTGCAGCGCGACCAGCGTCGCCTTGCCGGCCGCGGCATCTTTGCCCGTGGCCTTGCCCATCTGATGCGCGTCGGCGGTCAGGTCGAGCAGATCGTCGGCAAGTTGAAAGGCAAGCCCAATCGCCGAACCAAATTCGGCCAGCCTTTCGCGGTCGCCCGACGGCGCGCCGGCAAGGATGGCGCCCGCTTCGCAGGCAAAGCGGATCAGCGCACCGGTTTTCATCGCCTGAAGCCGGATGATGCCGGCCTCGTCCGGCCGGCTTTGTTCGGCCTCGAGATCGAGCATCTGGCCGCCGACCATGCTTCCCGCCCCGGCGGCACGGGCCAGTGCCAGCACCAGCGCTGCCCTGCGCTCGGCCGGCAGCATTGTCGCCTCGTCGGCAAGGATGTCGAAGGTAAGTGTCAGCAAGGCGTCGCCGGCAAGAATGGCGGTCGCCTCATCGAAAGCCCTGTGCACGGTCGGCTGGCCGCGGCGCAAATCGTCGTCGTCCATGGCCGGCAGATCGTCATGGATGAGCGAATAGCAGTGCACGCATTCGAGCGCCGCCGCCACGCGCAGCGCCGCCTCGCCATCGGCTGAAAACAGTGCAGCACTTTCCATAACCAGGAAGGGACGCAGTCGTTTGCCGCCGTTCAGCACGCCATGTCGCATTGCCGCCATCAGGCGTTCGGGCCGCGCGACCTCGCCCGAAAGCGTGCGTCCGTCGAGCAACCGTCTCAGCAGCGCCTCGAGCGGAACTGCCCGGGCAATAAGTGCGGCTTCGAACGCCATTTGGTCGTCTTTCGTCATGGTCGGGAGCGGTAGCCGACACTCAGACGTTGCGCAAGAAGCCAAGCGCCATTATGCCGGGGGCAGGGAGTAGCGCGGACTGGGTGGCTTGGCGGAACCGATCGTCGATCACGAAACCGAAGGGTTGGACATGGCAAGACCGAGACGCGGCAGCCGCATCGGTCTTCAACGCTGGGTCCGGCGCGGCATCGCCGTCGCCGTCGTGCTGGCGTTGGTGCCGGTGCTGCTGACCTTCCTGTACCTGCCGTCATTCGTGCATCCGGTGTCGACATTGATGCTGAAGGACCTGGCGACGTTTTCCGGCTACGATCGGCGCTGGGTTTCCATCGACGAGGTCGCGCCGGTGCTGGCATATTCGGTCATCATGTCGGAGGACGGGCAGTTCTGTTTCCATCGCGGCGTCGATCTGGGCGAGCTGCGCGGCGTCGTCGACGATGCGCTCGCAGGCGAGATGACACGTGGCGCCTCGACCATCACCATGCAGACGGTAAAGAACCTTTATCTATGGTCGCGGCCGTTGGGCTCGGTCCGTAAGGTCGTCGAACTGCCGCTGGCCGTCTATTTCGATGCGGTGCTGTCGAAACGGCGGATCATGGAGATCTACCTCAACATCGCCGAATGGGGACCGGGCGTCTACGGCATCGAGGCCGCCGCCCAGCATCATTTCGGCGTCTCGGCAAAACAGCTGTCGCGCCGGCAGGCAGCGCTGCTTGCCGTCACCTTGCCGAACCCGATCGTGCGCAATCCAGCGAAGCCCGGGCCGGGACTGAGGCGGCTTGCCGCGTTGATCGAGCGGCGCGCGGGCCGCGCCGGCGCCTATGTCGGTTGCCTGCGATAGTGTCAAAAAAAAACACGGCGACGCTGGCCAAAACGCCATCGGGCGTGTATAGGCAGCCGACTTTCTCAGATTCCGGCCCCTGATGTGGCCCTTTCACGAGGGCCGGCGGGGCGTTTTGACCATGTAGTGGAGCATATCCATGGCCGTTCCGAAACGAAAAACCTCTCCGTCGAAGCGCGGCATGCGCCGTTCCGCCGACGCACTGAAGGCCCCGACCTATGTCGAGGACAAGAACTCCGGCGAGATGCGCCGTCCGCACCATATCGACCTAAAGACCGGCATGTATCGCGGTCGCCAGGTTCTGGAGCCGAAGGAAAGCTGAGAGAGCTTTCGACGGTTTACAGGTTGCGAAACGACCGGCCATTGGCCGGTCTTTTTGCGTTTGCGACAACTGATCGTATCAGCCGGGCCTGACATTGTTGTTTCACGCCGTCTTTGTCCGTGTTTATCGGTCGCACGAAAATTCTTGACGGCGAACGCCGGGCGCACTCTACAAAGATCAGTCCAACCGGAGCCGCCACATGTTCGGTGCCATCCCGCTGCTGATCGTGCCTTTCATCCTCTACAATCTCGGGCTTCTAGGAATATTCGGCAGCGGCGACGATCCGTGGGCGACCGAAATGTTTTCGGTCCGGATGATGTCGGGTGGCGTTTTCTCGATGACCCTCGGCGATCTTATCGTGCTGATCGCACTGATCTTCTTGTTCGTCGAAGTGGTGAAGTCGACGCGTACGACAAATGCCTCGATCATGGACCACCTTTTGTCGACCTTCGTCTTTGTGGCCTATCTGGTCGAGTTCCTGCTGGTGAAGGGCGCCGCCCATTCTGTTTTCTTCACACTGATGATCATAGCGCTGATCGACGTGCTAGCCGGCTTTTCGGTGTCGATGCGGTCGGCCAGCCGCGACATCAACATGAATTAAGGATCTCGGCTCAGCCCGGGTCGGCCCGAAAGCCAGCCGCCTCGATGCCGGCGATGGCTGCCGTTTCGTCATTGTCGGACGTGTCGCCGGAAATGCCGACGGCGCCGATGATCGTGCCAGCCTCGTCGCGGATCAGCACGCCGCCGACGACCGGCAGGACGCGCCCGCCCGACACGTCGGAGACGCCGGCGATCAGATGCGGGCGCTCCTTGGCGAAGGCTTCCACCCGGCGCGAGCCCATGCCGATAGCGAGCGCGCCATAGGCCTTGCCGGCCGACATTTGCGGACGCAGGAACGACGCGCCGTCCTGACGCTGGAACGCGACCAGATGGGCGCCGGCATCGAGCACCGAGACGCCAAGCGGCCTGAGCTTGAGCTCGGCACCCTTGGCAAAGGCGGCGGCGATGATTTCAAGGGCTTTGTCGAGCGTCAGTGCGGTCATGGCCGTGTCCTAAACGCGCCAGTTATCAACCGGCAGAACAGATCGCGGTGAAACTGTTTCGCGTACGAAAGGAAGCAGTGGGATCCAGGGAGCGCCGGCTTATTTCTTCTTGGCGCGAGGCTTCTTCACCGGCGCCGGAGGCGCATTGGCCAGGTCTTCCGCTTCCTTGGCAAGGCGCAGCGCCCGCAGCTTGTTGGTTTTGGCTTGGCGGGCGTCGCTCTCGGCGACATATTCCGCCATCGCCTTCTGGCGCACCGTGGCTGCCTCTTCCTGTTTCTTGAAACGCAAATCGGCCCGCGCACGGGCAGTGTCCTTAGAGTTCTCGACCAAGAGCGTTATCCAATCCCGTAAATTATCTTCAGTCCCTTGATAGCAGAGCCAGCCCGCAATTGGGAAAATAAGTTGGTCATGGCGCCGGATCGCAGCCGACGCGCTCCGCGTTGCGGGCGACCACCGCATCGTATTCGGCCTGCAAGATCGCGCGGACAGCGGGTCCAGTTGGCGCGGGAGATGTGCCCAGATGCTCGTAGCGCAACTCGTTCATGAACTGCTCCCACATCGGCGGGCCGCCTTTTTCCAGAAGCTCGGCACGGATCGAGAGCTCGTCGCTGACCGGCAGCCAGACGCGGCCCCAGGCGCCGAGATGGGCCAGGATCGGCACCAGCGTAATCGCCATTTCGGTCAGGCTGTAGATCGCCTTTTGCTTGTGGGAGGGATCGCCCGTCTTGGTCAGCATGCCGAGCTCCATCAGCCGCTTCAGTCGGTCGGCGAGGATGTTGGAGGCGATGCCCTCCATCGAGCCGTTGAGCAGTTCGCGAAAGTGGCGTCTGCCGCCGAAGATGATATCGCGAAGGATGATCAGGCTCCACCGGTCGCCGAACACTTCGAGCGACAGGTTGATGGGGCATCCGGACCGACGATCGATGTTCATGCGAATCTCCAAAACCGGTTGCATTATTGTATCGGTTTTAGTATCGTGCAACTGATTGCAAATTGCAATCAGATCGGAAGCCCACGGAGGAAAACCATGAAAAGCGCCGGACACCCCGAAATCGTATCGCAGACCTTCGGCGACCCGGCCCATCCGGCGGTGTTGTTGATCATGGGCGCGATGGCTTCCATGCTTTGGTGGCCCGAAGCGTTTTGCCGGAAGCTGGCCGGCGAGGGTCGCTTCGTGATCCGCTATGACAATCGCGATACCGGCCGTTCGACCAAATACGCGCCGGGCGAGCCGCCTTATACATTCGACGACATGGCGGACGATACTATCCGCGTCCTTGACGACCATGGAATCCGAAAGGCGCATATGGTCGGCATGTCGATGGGCGGCATGATCGCGCAGCTCGTGGCGTTGAAATACCCGTCGCGTGTCACTTCGCTGACGGTGATCAGCAGCTCGCCCTTAGGCATCGATACGTCGCATCTGCCCGGAACCACCGAGGCCTATAGGAGACATTCGGCCGAAGGCGCGAAGGTCGACTGCGCGGACCGGGGCCAAGTGGTCGATTTCATCGTTAAGGACGCGCATGCGCTCACCGGTGCGGCGCACTCTTTCGACGAGCAGCGAACACGGGCTTTCGTCGAACAGGATTATGACCGGTCCGGCGGTTTTCTAAGTGCGACCAATCATTTCATGCTCAAGAGTGGCGAAGATAGGAGCGGCGAGGACTGGACGGGTCGGCTGCGCGACATGAAAATCCCACTCCTTGTTATCCACGGCACCGACGATCCCATCTTTCCAGTCGAGCATGGCGCCGCTCTTGCCGACGCGGTCGCCGGTGCAAGGCTGCTCCGGATCGAGGGCGGCGGCCACGAGCTGCATCCCGACGACTGGGCCGCGATCATCGATGCCATCGTCGCCCACAGCCAGGCCAGATAGTTATCCGACCCCGACACCGCGAGACAGACCACCCAAGGAACGACAAACAATGTCCCTGATTATGCACCTTCATCCACTGGCCTCCTTCTGCTGGAAACCGCTGATCGCGCTCTATGAGAACGGCACGCCATTCACATCCGTCGTTGTCGATCTCGGCAATGAACAGTCGCGCGCGGCGTTTCTGAAATTGTGGCCGCTCGGCAAGATGCCGGTGCTGCGCGATGAAGCGCTGGACCGGACCGTGCCGGAATCGACGATCGTCATCGAATATCTCAACGCGTATTATCCTGGACCGGTCGAACTGATCCCCGCCGATTTTGATCTCGCTCGCCAGACCCGGCTCGCCGACCGCTTCTATGACTTCTACGTCCAGGAACCGATGCAGAAGATCGTTGGCGACCGGCTGCGGCCGGAGGGCAAGACCGATCCGTTCGGCGTCGAGCAGGCCCGCGCCCAGCTGCGCAGCTCCTACGCCATCATTGAACAGGACATGCAGTCGAGGATATGGGCGGCGGGCGCGAGCTTCACCATGGCCGACTGCGCTGCCGCCCCCGCGCTGTTCTACGCCAACAAGGTCGAGCCGTTCGGAGACGAATATCCTGCGGTCAGGCGCTATCACGACCGGTTGCTGCAACGCCCCTCGGTTGCCCGTGTGATCGAGGAAGCGCAGCCTTATTTCAAGCTCTTCCCCTACAACAATGGCTAGAGTGGTTCATCGTTTCATGGAAACGCCGGACCGCTCTATCTCTTTGTTTTTGCGCAATTCCGGACGGAAAACCGTTTCACACTTTTCCTGGAATTGATTAAGGCCTGAAGCTGCATAGTTGCCGACGTGCTGACGACGCCCTCAGCTTCCGGATGAACCGAGCTGCTCCGCATCCCAGAACTGGTCGAGCCAGATGTTGAGCTTCAGGAAGCCGGCATTGCTGACCGTATAGACGCGCCTGGTGCCTTCCGGCTTGGCGTTGACCAACCCCGCATCAAGCAGCACCTTCAGGTGCTGCGAAACGGCCGGGCGGGATACCGGCAAGCCGGATGCCAATTCGTTGACGGTCTTCGGTCCGCGCCGGAGCTCTTCCAAGAGATGGCGCCGGTTGGGATCGGCAATCGCCATGAAGGCGTCGGAAAGCATCATGCCTTATTTGTGGGGCAAAGCGCCTCGAATCTCAACTGTCGGCTTCAGCTTTTCTGCGCGGGTCGAGCCGCAACGCTTCCGGCGTCACCGAGCGATCGGCGGGCTGGGTCTTGAAGGCATCGCGGCCTTCGATCGGCACCGGCGCGCGACGGCTGATGCGCAGCAGCGTATAGCCAGCCAGGCTGAGATGCGCGAGCGCAGTGGCCAGGAACAGCCCCTCAGGGCGCATCCAGCCCATCAGGCCGGCGGCCACCAGCGGACCGATCATCGTGCCGAAGCCATAAAGCAGCAGCAGGCCGCCCGACACTTTGACGAAGTCCTCCGATCGCGCATGGTCATTGGCATGCGCCACCGCGATCGAATAGAGCGTGTAGGCGAAGGCGCCGTAGGCGGCGGTGCAGACGATGACGAAGACGCCGGAGCGCGGTTCGAACAGGAAGATGGCGATGGCAAACAGCGCAGCGCCGAAGGCCGCGCCCGCCAGCACGAAACGACGGTCCGTCGTGTCGGAGAGCCGCCCGGCCGGAAGCTGCATGGCAGCGCCGGCGATGACCACGAGGCTCATCATCAGCGCGATCTCGGCTGTCGAGATGCCGATGCGCGCTCCATAGACGGCACCAAGTGTACCCCAGGCGCCGTTGGCGATGCCGATCAGCACGCAAGCGATCGCCGACACCGGCGAATTGACGTAGAGCCCCTTGACGTCAAGCGACACGTCCTGCAGCGGCTTGGGGTGAGACGCCGTCGAGACCGCCGTCGGGATCAGCGACAGGCAGAACAGAATGCCGGTGATCATGAACAGCGACGCCGATCTCACATCGCCGCCGGCAACGATCATCTGACCGCCCATGATCGAGGCATAGGTGACCATCATGTAGAGGCCGAAGACGGTGCCGCGGTTTTCGTTGGTGGCCTTCTCGTTGAGCCAGCTTTCGATGACCATGAAGGCGCCGGCCATGGTGAAGCCGGTGAAGGCGCGCAGCAGGATCCAGGTATATTCGTCGATGATCAGGCCGGTGAGCAGTGCGACGATCGCTCCCGATGCGGCAAAGGCGCCGAAAGCCCTGACATGACCGGCGCGGCGCACGATGCGTGGCGCAAAGAAGCAGCCGGTGACGAAGCCGCCGGCCCAAGCCGTGCCCATCAGGCCGAGCGATGCCGTCGAGAAGCCCTCCACCTGGCCGCGCAGCGGCAACAGCAGACCGTGCAGTCCGGATGCCGCCAACAGGAACGCGGTGCCGCGCAGCAGCGAGAGGATCGGTCTGTAGCTTGCGAACATTTTTCAATCCGGCTGGGGTTTAGGGCACAAGTCTGGAGACAGCGGCATTCGGGCTTTTCGGCGGCGTGCCCGAGCTTTTGGAATTACCCGCAGTAACTACCCACGGCGAAACAGCGCCTCTGCCGCCGACTTGGTCGAGCCCTTGGTCTTGAGCTCGGCTTCCAGCCGGGCGATCTCGTCGCGCAGGATGCCGATCCGTTCGGACAATTCATCGACGGAAAGCAGCGACAGATCCTGCCCGATCTCGTGCGGGCGCGCTTTCTTCTTGGGTTCGTCGTCGAAGATCGCCATCGTCGCTCCTCCGTGATTGCCCATTTGCCTGATTTGCCAATGAGCATACATAGGGCAAGGGTATGGATGCAAATGGCGGGCAAGAGCTGGCACGAGAAACCGGCGGAGCACGACGGGAAAATTCATGGCGAACGCACAGAAAATTCCGGCGAAGATGATGGCGATCGCCATATCGGAACCGGGCGGGCCGCGGGTGCTGAAAGCGGAAACCCGCGACGTACCGGTTCCCGGTCCCGGCGAGATCCTGATCCGGGTGCGGGCCGCCGGCGTCAACCGGCCGGACGTGCAACAGCGCAAGGGCGCCTATCCGCCACCGCCGGGAGCGTCGGATCTGCCGGGCCTGGAAGCAGCAGGCGAAGTCGCTGCCCTTGGTGATGAGATATCGCGCTGGCGCGTCGGCGATCGGGTCTGTGCGCTGACGGCGGGCGGCGGCTATGCCGAATATGTCAGAGTGCACGCCGGCAGCGTGCTGCCGCTGCCCGCCGGCTTTACCTACACCGAAGCGGCGGCGTTGCCGGAGAACTACTTCACTGTTTGGCACAATGTCTTCGAGCGCGGCGGCCTGAAGAGCGGCGAGACCCTGCTCGTGCATGGCGGCTCGTCGGGTATCGGCACCACGGCGATCCAGCTTGCTGCCGCTTTCGGCGCCTATGTCGTCACCACCGCCGGCAGCAAGGAGAAATGCGACGCCTGCCTCAAGCTCGGCGCCGACCGGGCGATCAACTACCGCGAGGAGGACTTCGTCGCCGCAGTCAAGGAGGCAACCGGCGGCAAGGGCGCCAATGTCATCCTCGACATGGTCGGCGGCGACTATGTGGCGCGGAACTATGAGGCTGCAGCCATGGAAGGCCGCATCGTCCAGATCGCGACGCAGGGCGGAGCGGTGGCGAGCGCCGATTTCTTCAAGATCATGGCAAAGCGGCTCGTGCACACGGGATCGCTGCTCCGGCCACGCACCGTGGAGTTCAAGGCGGCAGTCGCGGCGGCACTGGAGGCGCAGGTTTGGCCGCTGCTCGGCACGCGCAAGGTTGCGCCGGTGATGGACACGATCTTCCCGCTCAAGGAAGCCTGGCGGGCGCATGAGCGGATGGAGGAGGGTGAGCACATCGGCAAGATTGTGCTCGATGTCGCCTGACGACCGGCAAACAGACTGAACGAAAGCTTAATGGTGCAATGCAACAAACGCATTGCGGCCATGCAAAAGCGTCTGTTCAATTTTTCATCGCCGATGCCTACTTACGCGGCATCGAAACGATGGAGGACTACCATGAACCCGATCCGCGCTTTCCGTAACTGGCGCATGTACAACGAAACCGTGCGCGAACTGAACCGGCTGAACGCTCGTCAGCTCAACGACCTCGGCATCAACCGCGGCGACATCGAGAGAATCGCCCGCCAAGGGCTTTGATCTCGAGCACGATCCCGCCCGAAGACCGGGCGTTGCTTTTCCGCAACGCCGAGCCGCGGTTCGGGATCAAGCTTTAGAAGCCAGAGCCGCAGCAGACGGATTTCCGTCGCCGGTTCCGAGCCCGCCCGACCTTGGTCTGGCGGGCTTTGTCTTTTTGAAGCTTTCGACTGCATGGCGTCATCTGCCGACCCTTCGCGGTCTGCTGGTCGCGCTGCCGTGCCGTCCTTGACGCGCGCCTGCCAAAAACATTGCGAAACGGCGAGCGAGCGGTTATATAGACCGCGATTTTCCCATTTGGTGGCTCTAAACCACCGCCCGCGCGGGAACGCGGGCGAACGAGAAGGATTTTTGTAATGGCCAATACGCTGCTGATGCCAAAGGCGACCGCCGTCTGGCTGGTTGACAACACAGCGCTTTCCTTCGAGCAGATCGCGCAGTTCTGCGGACTGCATCCGCTTGAGGTCAAGGCGATCGCCGACGGCGAGTCGGCGCAAGGCATCAAGGGCATGGACCCGATCATGACCGGCCAGCTCACTCGCGACGAGATCGCGCGCGCCGAGAAGGACGCCAACCACCGGCTGAAGCTCTCCGATCCCAAGGTGCGGGTGCCGGAATCCAAACGCAAGGGTCCGCGCTACACGCCGCTGTCGAAGCGCCAGGACCGGCCCAACGCCATCCTCTGGCTGGTGCGCAACCATCCCGAGCTCAAGGATGCGCAGATTGCCCGCCTTGTCGGCACAACGAAGTCGACGATCGACCAGATCCGCGACAGAAAGCACTGGAACTCCGCCAATCTCCAGCCGATGGATCCAGTGACACTCGGCCTGACGTCGCAGATCGACCTCGATATGGAAATCAACCGCGCCTCGCGCGGCCGTGAGCAGGCGCAGCCGGTCGGCGATACGCTGCTGCCGGCCGCCTTGACCGAACGACTGGTGCCGGCGCCGGAAAAGCCGAAAGACGAGGACCGGGAACTCGACGCCAACGCCGTCTTCGCCAAGCTTTCGGCGCTAAAGTCGAAGGACAAGGATGCCGACGAAGAGGAGTAGGCATTTCGCATCCAAAACAAAACGCCCGCTTTCAAGCCGGCCGAATCGGCGGGGTTTGTCAGCGGTCTGAGACCGCTTTCAAGCGGGCTTTTTTGTGATCTTCCGTGTCAGCTTCGCGCCGCCCGGTCCGGCGCCATGCCGTAATCCTCGCTGCGCTCCACCGCGCGATAGAAATCGGCGAGCTGCTTGCCGCGCTCCGGCTTGAAGGTGCGGCCGGCGATGACCACCGAGGCGATGCGGTCGATGCGGAAGGCGCGGAAATCGCCGCGCATCTCACACCAGGCGACCAAGGTCCACACCTTGCCCCAGAACCACAGGCCGAGCGGGCGGATGTCGCGCGCGGTGCTGCGGCCGGCCTCATCCGAATAGTCGATGGTCAGCACCTGACGTTTCTCGATGGACCGCTCGATCAGGTCGATGGCTTCGCGGGCGGCATCGCTTACCACCCACATCGGCGTGTGGATCTCGGTACGGGCGATGCGGTCCTTTTCGGCGTCGGGCAACACGGCGCCTATCTTGACCAGCGCCTCGTCGGCGGCTCGCGCCATGGCCGCGCCGCCAAAGGCGCGCACCATGCGGGCGCCGGCGACCAGCGCGACGATCTCGTCACGCGTGAACATCAGCGGCGGAAGGTCGAAACCCTCCCTCATCATGTAGCCGACACCGGCCTCGCCGTCGATCGGCACGCCGGTCGACTGCAGGTCTGCGATGTCGCGATAGATCGTCCGCTCGGAAACCTCGAGCCACGTGCCCAGCTTCTGGGCGGTGACCAGACGACCACCACGCAGATGCTGCACGATCTGGAAGAGCCTGTCGGCGCGGCGCATCGTATGGTCCCTCGGCGTCTATCGTTCCAGCCCTTCGCGCTTGCGCTGCGCGGCGACGAAGGCCGCGCCGAAGGACAGTTTCTTCGTTGTCGGCGTGCTTGCGTCGACCACCCGCCAGAACGGCGCAACGTCGCCCAGCGCCATACCACGCTCAAGATCCTCGTTGGCGGCCTCGGCGACGGTGCGCAGATGATAGCCGATGGTGACCGGACATGCCATCTCGGCATCGTGCTCGATGGCGAGAGCGGTGCGCAAAGCGCGGATATCCACGTCCATGCCTTCGGGGATGGAGCGGATGAATGCATGGACCTGGCGAGCTGTAGGAACCAGCATCGGCTGGCCTTCGACGACGTCGCCGATGGTGCGTGGCCACGGTCTTATGCCGTTGAGGCCAGGCGTGTTCAGCCTGTCGTTCCAGCTTTTCATCGATCGTCCTCTCGGCCATCCGGCTTCGGCGGCCATCGCACTATGGCACGAGCCTCCTGACACCATACTGTCAGGAGGCTTCAGCATGCCCATTTCAGCTCGTCGCCAGGTCGCATCCAAACGCCACGCAGAAAGCTTGCCTCAATTGCTGCCATTGCGGCGGTCGCCATACATGTCCGGCCAACCAATATCCTTGCGGATGTCCGCCGGCAGGGTGTTCATGAATCGCTGGGTGCGGATCTCATTGCGGATCGTCCGGATCTTGCCGACATAGTGCTGCACGCTACGCAGAATGGTAATGCCGTTCATGGCTGGTCTCCTCTCTTTCGATGCAGGCACTATCGCACACCCCTGCTGACAGCAGTCTGTCAGGAGGGTGCGGCTCTCATGACCGGCGTTCCGATTTATCCATCGAAGTGACAAGGCAGTGCTGAAAAGAGGCCTGCCGCACTGGAAAGACGGCGATCGCGGAGCCGCTTTGACAGCCAGCCGCGATGCTGATCAAAGGCTGCATGTCGAAACTTCTCGCGCTCGTCATCATCGCCATGATGGTCATCCAGCTCATCAAGCCGCTCGGCTGGCCCGGACTGAAGCGGCGCAGCGATTTCTGGAAGCTGGCGCTGCTGGCGATGGCGGCGATTTCGATTACGGCGGTGCTCGGGCACTGGACGTGATGCATGTCGCGCAAACGTGTGCAGCGGTTTTGCGACAACGACATGCATGGAAACAGTACCTGAAGCGCGTCGGATGAGGCCAATCGAACGCGACGCGCTTTAGTGCCGGCGGCCCGCTACGCGACGCCCGGTTCGTTGCCGAGCACCAGGCTGACCAGATGTTCCGCCCAGGCTCGGTAGCCGGCTTCCGAAGCATGAAATCCATCCGACGCAAAGCCGGCCTCGGCATCGGTGATCGGCAGGCGGGGCGCCGGTATGGCGCCGCGCTCGAGGCAAAGGCGCGCGCCCATCCGGTTCATTTCGACGGCACGGATTTCGAGAATCTTGCCGAGCAGCGGCGGCATTGCCGGCGCCCGGGTGAACTCCAGCACCGGCGACCACACGACGCGCGCCTCCGGCCATTTGGCGCGCAGCGCGTAAAGCAGGCCGCCAAACTCGCGCTTGAACCGCGGTACCGAATGAAAATTCTTGGTGTCGTTGGTGCCGATGGCCAGCACGATATGCGTCCACGGATCGGCCGATAGATTGGGCAGCACATGATCGCGGATCTGGCCGGAGGTTGCCGAGTTGAAGCCGGCTGACCGCCAGCGCACGATGCGGCCGGTGCGTTGCGCAATCAGAACGGCCAGTTGCGCGGCCAATCCGTTTTCGGAATTGCCGATGCCTACCGAGGCGGCGGAGGAATCGCCAAGCACCAGAACCGAGATTGCTGGCGTCAGGCCAGATGTCTCGTGCATGACCGGACCTTGTGCCGGCAGCATGCGGGTGGTGCGGCGACGCACGCCAAGTCCTTGCCAGACATAGACCGGAAAGGCGAGCCAGGTGAGAAGGGTCGGAAAGCGCCGCATGGCAAGTCCCTTTTAGGGCGTAGCGAACAGCACTTAGCGCATGTTGCATTGGAGGTGAACGACCTTACAGTGGCACCCTTGTCGCCTCAATGGCAGCAGTCATGTGTCCCGGATTGATCTTCGTACTCGTCATGCAGCCGCACCCAGTCGACGAGGCTATGATGCGGGCCGGTTTCGTTGCGACCCTTCGGCGTCAGGTCGAGATAATGATAGGCGCCGATCAGCGGATCGCCGCCTCGGGAGCGCAAGACGAAGGTCAGGAAGATGTCGCCCTTCTCGTCGCGATAGAATACGCTGGCGCCAGGAAGGTCTTTCGAGTTTCGCGCACGCCGCTCGAAATTGTAGGTCGTATCGCCGGCCGCGATCTGCTTGTCCGTGAATGACACCTGCATATCGAAGTTGAAGTCCGAGGCGTAGGACGACACCCAGTCGAATTTCCATCCCATACGCTGCTTGTAGGGCAGCAATTCGGCCAATGGCGCCCGCGCTACCACGACAAGTGAGACATCGTGGTGCCTGAGATGCTGGTTGGCGCCGTCGATATGATCGGCAAGGAATGAGCAGCCTTCGCAGCGATAATCGGCGCCCGGCCCGAACATGAAATGGTAGACGATCAGCTGGCTGTTGCCGCCAAACAGGTCGGGCAGTTTCTTTGGCCCTTGCTCGGTCTCGAAGACGTAGTCCTTGCGGATCTTCAGCCACGGCAATTCGCGGCGTTCGGCGGCGACACGATCGCGAAAGCGCGTCAATTCCTTTTCGCGCGCCAGATGCGCCTTGTGCGCCTGAAACCAGTCTTCCTGCGAAACGATCTTGTTGTTTGGCATAGGTCTGCTCCTCTTTTCACGGAGGACGTTCGGCAGCGAGCAATACCGACACCGGGCTGCATTTCAGTTGCAGGAAAATTGCAGCCCTTGCTGCTTTCAAACAAAAACCCGGGCACGTGGCCCGGGTCGGGAGAAACGCAAGATGTCTTCGGTCAGGCGGCTTGCTCAAGCTTCGGCTGCCATTGTCCAAGCGCTGCCAGATGATTCATGTGGGCGCGATGGGCGAAGGCGGCCTGCGCGGCGGCGACGTTCGCTGCCTTGCCGCCCCAGGCCTTCTGCGGAGCGGCCTGCAAGGCGCGGCCATAGGAGAAGGTCAGCTTCCACGGATGCGGGCCGATGGCGTTGATGGCATTGAGGTTGGCGGTCGCCTCCTCGTCCGATTGTCCGCCCGAAAGGAAGGCGATGCCTCCAATCGCCGCCGGCACCGTCTCGCGGAACAGTTTTATGGTCCTTTCGGCAACTTCCTCCGGGCTGCTGACCTTGCCCGATTTCTTGCCGGCGAGGACCATGTTCGGTTTCAGGATGGTGCCTTCGAGCGCGACGCGGGCCGCATAGAGCTCGGTGTACAACTTTGTCAGTGTCGCCTTGCTGATCTCGTAGCACGTGTCGATGTCGTGGGCACCGTCCATCAGCACCTCCGGCTCGACGATCGGCACGATGCCGGCTTCCTGGCAAAGTGCGGCGTAACGGGCGAGCGCATGGGCGTTCGAGCCGATCGAGGTGGCGGAAGGCACGCCCTTGGAAACATCGATGTCGATCACCGCGCGCCATTTGGCAAAGCGGGCGCCGAGCTTGTAATAGTCGGCGAGGCGTTCGCGCAGGCCGTCCAGGCCTTCGGTGATGGTGTCGCCGGGAAAGCCGGCCAGAGGCTTGGCGCCGGCGTCGACCTTGATGCCGGGGATGGCGCCTGATGCCTTGATGATGTCGACCAGCGGCGTGCCGTCGGCGGCCTTCTGGTGGATGGTCTCGTCATAGAGGATGACGCCGGAAATGTATTTGGTCATTGCCTCGCTGGCGCGGAACATCATCTCGCGATAGTCGCGCCGGCTGTCGGCGGTCGACTCGACGCCGATGACGTCGAAGCGTTTCTTGATGGTGCCGGAGCTTTCGTCGGCCGCCAGCAAGCCTTTGCCGTCGGCCACCATCGCGGCGGCAATGTCCTCGAGACGTTCGTTCATCGTGCTTCTCCTGAAAGAATTGATCCGCGCCCAGCAGACCACCAGAGCCACGCAGGTTCAAGTCGAACCATTTCGTCAAACAAGCGCGAATCGATTGAAAGGCGCGGGCGCACTCCTTCGCCCTGCTCTTGCGGTCGCGCTCAGCGCTTCAAGACGTCGACGCCGGGCAACGGCTTGCCTTCCATCCATTCGAGGAAAGCGCCGCCGGCCGTCGATACATAAGTAAAATCATCGCTGACGCCGGCATGGTTGAGCGCCGCCACCGTGTCGCCGCCGCCAGCGACCGAGACCAGTCTGCCGGCCTTGGTGCGCGCTGCCGCGTGCCTGGCCGTCGCCACCGTTGCGTGGTCGAATGGCTCGATTTCGAAGGCGCCGAGCGGCCCGTTCCAGACCAGCGTCGCGGCGCGGTCGATCCATTCGGCAATGGTCTTCACGGTTTTTGCGCCGACATCGAGGATCATGCCGTCGGCCGGCACGTCTGCTATGGCGACGGTCTCGTTGGCGGCGCCGGCCCTGAACTCCCTGGCGACGACGCCGTCGGCGGGCAGGATGATGGCGCAGCCGGCCTCGGCCGCCTCGATCATGATCTGCTTGGCGGTGGTCGCGAGATCATGCTCGCACAAGGATTTCCCGACGTCGGTGCCGCGCGCCGCTAGAAACGTATTGGCCATGCCGCCGCCGATGACCAGCGCGTCGACCTTCTTCACCAGGTTCATCAACAGGTCGATCTTGGTCGAGACTTTGGCGCCGCCGACGATGGCGACAACCGGGCGGGCGGGATTGCCAAGCCCCTTTTCCAGCGCATCGAGTTCGGCCTGCATGGTGCGCCCAGCGAAGGCCGGCAGCACATGCGCCAGCCCTTCTGTCGACGAATGGGCACGGTGCGCAGCAGAGAAGGCGTCGTTGACGAAGATGTCGCCGTTAGCAGCGAGCTTTTCGGTGAAGGCCGGGTCGTTCTTCTCCTCGCCCTTGTGGAAGCGGGTGTTCTCGAGCAGCAGCACGTCGCCGCCGTTCATGGCAGCAACGGCATTTGCGGCCTTGTCGCCGATGCAGTCGGCGGCAAAGCCGACGGGGCGGCCGAGCACGTCCGCCGTCGCCCTGGCAATCGGCTCGAGCGAGAATTCGGGCACCGGTCCATCCTTGGGCCGGCCGAAATGGGCAAGCAGGATGACCTTGGCGCCCTTGCCGGAAAGCTCGGCGATGGTCGGTGCAATGCGCTCGATACGGGTGGCGTCGGTGACCTTGCCCTCGGTGACGGGAACGTTGAGGTCGACACGCACCAGCACACGCTTGCCGCTGATATTGCCGATGTCGTCCAGTGTCTTGAAGCCGGCCATGCTGATCCCTTTCGCGAAAAATCGCGGGGACCTTACCCCGCATCGACGACGATGCAAGACCTGGCTAACGGTTCGCCGAAAATATGATTCACGTGTCGAGGACGAAGTGCCCACGGGGAGCAAGATGGCAGCAATGGCGAGAAACGCACCGACATATGGCCTTACCGGTTGCGCACCACGATGCAGGCGCCGCCGACGCTTTGCAGCTTGTCGCAAATCGTGTCGGCCTTGGCTCTGCTATCGGCGCCGATCCGCACGGCATAGATGCCGCGCCTGCCGATCGGGGTACGCACCCGGCTGACCACCGGATCGTGGCCGGCAAGCAGTGCCGGGAACCGGCTTTTCACTCTCAGCCACTGATTGAGCGCCGCGGCGCGACGGAAATTGCCGGCCACCTGCACGCCCCACGGCTTGATGTTGATCGACGACATCGGCACGGTCCTGGACATGATCACCGGCAGCTCGCGGCAAGCGGCAGCGAAACTCGCCTTCTTGTCGAGCGGCCGGATGACGCCGGCGTAGGCGGCATCGGTGAACCTGTCGGCCGGCTCGCCCATGACGTCCAGGACGTAGCTTTCGGTCTCCATCGGGAGGAATCCGCCGGAATTCAGCCAGCGCGTCACCCGGCTCTCGCCGGCATTGTATGCAGCTGCGGCGAGGCCCAGATTGCCAAAGCCGGTCTTCATTTCGGCGAGATATTTTGCCGAGGCCGGGATAGCCTGCTCGATATCGAACGAATTGGCGAGCCCGCGCATCTTGGCGGTACCCGGCATGAATTGGGCGATACCCTCCGCGCCGACGGGGCTGACCGCGTTGGGATCGAAACGACTCTCCTTCCAGATCAGCCGGGCAAAGAAATCCCGGGGCAGACCGTTCTGGTCGGCATGCGTCTCGATAAGATCGCAAACTCGATCGATCAGCTTCTGCTTGGCGGGCCGCGGCGGATCGGCCTGGACGGCCGCCGCCCAGCCTAGCCCGGAAATGACAACCAGCGTCGCCCCAAGCAAACGCCGCATCGAACTACTCCGCCGCGGCTTTGCCGTGTTGCCCAAACCGCCGTTCGATGTAGTCGGAAACCATTTTCTCGAAATCCGCGGCGATCGACGGGCCGCGCAGGGTCGCCGCCTTCTTGCCGTCGACGAACACCGGGGCGGTCGGCGTCTCACCGGTGCCGGGCAGCGAAATGCCGATATCGGCGTGTTTGGATTCGCCCGGACCGTTGACGATGCAACCCATCACCGCGACCTTGAGGTTCTCGACGCCGGGATATTGTTCGCGCCACACCGGCATGTTCTTGCGCAGGTCGGCCTGGATGTTCTGGGCAAGCTCCTGGAACACGGTCGAAGTTGTGCGCCCGCAGCCCGGGCAGGCGGCGACGATCGGCACGAACTGCCGGAAGCCCATGGTCTGCAACAGCTCCTGCGACACCTGCACCTCGCGCGTGCGGTCGCCGTTTGGCTCCGGCGTCAGCGAGATGCGGATGGTGTCGCCAATGCCCTGCTGAAGCAGGATACCCATGGCCGCGGACGAGGCGACGATGCCTTTCGAGCCCATGCCCGCCTCCGTCAAGCCGAGGTGCAGCGCATGGTCGGAACGGGTGGCAAGCTCGGTGTAGACGGCGATCAGATCCTGCACGCCGCTGACCTTGGCTGACAGGATGATTTTCTCGCGGGCAAGGCCGATCTCTTCAGCCGTTTCGGCCGACAGGATTGCCGACCGCACGATTGCCTCGCGCGTCACTTCCTGGGCGGTCAGCGGAAAGCCCTGGGCCTGGTTGTCGTCCATCAGCCGGGTCAGCAGCTCCTGGTCGAGCGAACCCCAATTGACGCCGATGCGCACCGGTTTGTCGTATCGGATCGCCATCTCGACGATCGCGGCGAACTGCCGGTCTTTCTTGTCCTTGAAGCCGACATTGCCGGGATTGATGCGGTATTTAGCCAGTGCCTCGGCGCAGGCCGGGTGGTCGGCCAGGAGCTTGTGGCCGATATAATGGAAATCGCCGACCAGCGGCACGTCGATGCCGAGTCGTTCCAGCCGCTCGCGGATGGCCGGCACGGCGGCAGCGCTTTCGTCGCGATCGACGGTTATGCGCACGATCTCGGAGCCGGCGCGATGCAGCGCCGCCACCTGTGCGACCGTCTGATCGACATCGGCCGTGTCGGTGTTGGTCATTGACTGGACGACGACCGGCGCGCCGCCGCCGACAATCACGCCGCCGACATCGACACCGACCGACCTGCGGCGTGGGAAGGGTGAGGAAAAATATCCGGTCATGCCGGCTGCCTTTAATCTTGAAGGTCCGGGCATGAGGTGGAGGAGCAAAGATGGCTTGTCAATGGCGACTGGCGCGCAGGCCTAGCAAATCGGAAAATGACAAGACGGCAGCTTGCCGCAAATCCACGAGCGTTTCCGGCAGCATAGCGATAGGCCACCGGAAAGAGACGCGCGCCGGGCGGCGCGCGCTTCTAGTCCTGGAAGGGCTTCAGTGCGTCGTCGGTTTCGCCTTCAGTTTTTCAATCTCGTCCTTGAGCGCCAGCTTGCGCCGCTTGAGATTCACGATTTCGAGGTCGTCTACCGATGGATGGGCCATCGCATCGTCGATTTCCCGTTCGATGTCGCCGTGTTTCCGCTGCAGCTCATCAAGATGGGATGCAAGAGACATGATTGGTTCTCCCTTTCATGGTTTCCTCGATTGCAGCCGCCAAGGCACGTCCACCGCAGGCTCGCTTCTGTGACGGCATAATGACAGTGTGCCACCATCGAGCACCGATGTCGAATGCTGCGTGGTAGCATTCCACGACAATGTGAAATGTGGTATGGGCTGCGCGCCGGTGCAAGAAGGCCCCGGTCCCGCCCAATCAGGCCCAGTGTTTGGGCGCCGCAGACGTGCAGACGGTAAAAATGTCCGATCAGGAACAGGCGGATATCCGCCTCGAATATTCCCGGCTGAAGCAGGAACACGCCGATTTCGACGCGGCCATCAATGCGATGATCGCCATGAATTGCGACCCGCTGCAGATCCAGCGCATGAAGAAAAAGAAGCTTTTCCTGAAGGACAGGCTGATGGCGCTGGAAGACAAGATCATTCCAGACATTATTGCTTGAACGAATGCCGGCGACGGCCTGCTGGAAAAGCGCTATGCCGCGATCGAAAGCCGTGCGGCGCGCTCGCGCAACAGCGCTATCAGATCGTCGGTCTTTTCCCTCGAAGTATCGATCGGAACCACCAGGCACATCGTCGCCTCGACCCTGCCCGGCGCTGAAAAAACCGGCGCGGCCAGGCATTTCGTATAGGCATCGACAAGGCCCGAGGTGACGCAGTAGCCGGCCGACTTGGCGACGGCGATGTCGGCTATGAAATCGTCGAGCCGCAACCTGCGGCCGTCCGGCAGCACGAGATCGTCTTCCGAGACCATATCCTCGATCGCCGCCCTGTCGAATCCGGCGAGGAGCAGCCGCCCGGAAGCTGTCCAGGGAAGCGGTATTTGCAGACCCGTCGCCGAACTGATCCTGAATGGCCTCGTTCCCGGGCTTGAATGGACGATGGTGTAGCGGCCGCTTTGCAGCATGCACAGCTCCGAGGTCTCGCCGGTCTCGCGCGACAGATGGTCGACTTCCTGGCGCCCTCGCCTGAGCAGGTCGTTGCCCCGCACATAGTCCATTCCGTAGAGATAAAGCTTCTTTCCGAAATAGACCCGATTGCCGTCTCCGGCCATCTCAAGCAGGCCTGCGTCGACCAGCGAGCGCACCAGCGTATAAGTCGTCGAACGCGGCGCGTTCACTCCTTTGGCAAGGTCGCCAACGCCGATCGCGCGCTGGGTCGTGTGGAGAAACTCCAAAATCTGGAGAACCCGGTTGAGACCCTTCTCCCGAGAGCCCGAGGTCTTGTCTTCGTCCAGTCCGACGTCCGGTCGAGCGGCCAATGCATTGCCATCTTGCATTATCGATCCCTGATGTTAATCTGTCTTGTACAGAGTACAGGCGTCTCTTGTAAGAGACAATTACATCAGTTGCAACCGATGCCTGTATCGCTGGTCCAAAGGGGAACACAACACGAAAGGAGGTCGCCGTGAACGACACATCCAAAAGACGTGAATTTCTGAAACTGGGAATGGCCGGGCTTGCAACGGCCGGAGTGATGAGCGCCGCTACCGCGGTCGACGTTCAGAAAGCGACGGCCCAGGCAGCGCCGGACAGCCTGCTGCGCACCGTCCTCGAGCGCGGCAAGGTGATCGTCGGCACCGGCAGCACCAATGCGCCCTGGCATTTCGAGAACGACGCCGGCGAACTGGTGGGCATGGACATCACCATGGGTCGCATTCTCGCCAAGGGGCTCTTCGACGACCCGACCAAAGTCGAATTCGTCATGCAGGATCCGGCTCAGCGCATTCCGAACGTGACCACCAACAAGGTCGACATCACCATCCAGTTCATGACCATGACCGCCCAGCGCTCGCAGCTGATCCACTTCTCCAGGCCCTACTACGTCGAAGGCATCGCCTTGCTGACCCTTCCGAACGCCGAAAACAAGACCTTCGACAAGCTGCTTGCCGCCGGTTCGGCGACCCGGATTTCCATCCTGCAAAACGTCGATGCCGAGGCAAATGTGCATATCGTGCTGCCGGAGTCGCAGGTGATGCAGATAGACACGCAGGCCAACGTGCTGCAGGCCCTGGAATCCAAGCGCGTCGACGCTGCCGCGGTTGATCTGTCAACGGTCCGCTGGCTCGCCTCGCGCAATCCGGACAAATACTTCGATGCCGGCAAGAGCTGGTTCTCGATGCTTTATGGCGCCGCACTGCGGCAGGGCGACCTCGACTGGCTGACCTTCGTCAACCAGACCTTCACCATCGCCATGTTCGGCCATGAAACGGCACTCTACGACGCTGCGTTCAAGGATTATTTCGGACAGGAGCCGCCGGCCCGCCATCCCGGTTTCCCGGTCATCTGATGCAAGCAGGCGGAAGGACAAACGTCCTTCCGCCCCCCTCTCATCACAGCCCTCTATGACGGGGATGCATGGGTTATACCCTCAACTTCAACCTGATCTGGCGGCATTTCGACAAGCTCTGGGGCGGACTGCTGTTAAGCCTCGAACTGGCCGTCATCTCGATCGCGATCGGCATCGTCATCGGGCTCGTTCTGGCGGTCTGGTACGTATCGGCCGGACGTGCGGTGCGGACCATCATCGCGGCCTATGTCGAGTTCATCCGCAACGTGCCGCTGATCCTGCTCGTCTATCTGGTCTTCTACGGCCTGCCGACGGTGGTCGACATTGCCTACAGTGCGCAAACCTCATTTGTTGCCACGCTATCGCTATACAGCGGCGCCTACCTGGTCGAGGTGTTTCGCTCGGGGCTCGAGGCGGTGCCGCGCGGACAGCTCGACGCCGGCAAGGCAATCGGCCTGACGCCATGGCAAAGGCTGCTCCACGTGCGCCTGCCGACGATGCTGCGCATAACCCTGCCGGCGCTTTCCAACACATTCATATCGCTCTTCAAGGACACGTCCGTGGCATCGGTCATCTCGGTACCCGAGCTCACCTACGGCGCCCAGTGGATCAACTTCAACACGTTCCGCATTGTCGAGGTCTATCTGGTGGTGACGGCGATGTACCTGCTGACCGGCTATGCGCTGCTTTTCGCGTTGCGGCTGGTCGAGCGCCGGTTCAAGGCGGCGCGCTGAGATGCTGAGCCAGATCATTTACGCCTTGCCGTTCCTCGCCGAAGGCTTTGCCGTGACCTTGTGGGTGTCGCTGCTGGTCGTGGTGCTATCGCTCATCGCCGGCGTGCTGATGGGCGTCGGCCTTGTCTACGGTCCGGCTCCGCTGCGCTGGGCAGTGCGCATCTTCAGCGACACCATACGCGGCATTCCGATCCTGGTGCTGATCTTCTTCGTCTATTACGGCCTGCCCGCGGTGGGGCTGCATCTGGAATCCTTTTGGGCGGCCGTACTCGCCCTCACCCTCTTCAAGACCGCACAAGTGGTCGAATATCTGAGGGGCGCCGTCGGCTCGATTCCCAAGGGTCAGTCCGAGGCGGCGATGGCGATCGGACTGACCTTTCGTCAGCGGCTGGCCTACGTCATTTTTCCGCAGGCGTTCAGGCGGTTCCTGCCACCCTGGATCAATGGCGTGACCGACGCGGTGAAGGGCAGCGCGCTGGTCTCGCTGCTCGGCATCACCGACCTGATGCAGGCAATCAACCAGGTCATCGGCCGCACCTATGAGGCGATGCCGCTCTACATTCTCGGTGCGCTCGTCTACTTCGCCGTCAACTACGCCCTCTCCTTGGCCAGCCGGCGGCTGGAGCAGCGTTTCTCCTTCATCCGGGAATAGCAAGATGTCCAATGCCTCGCACCAGAATCCGGCACTTCTCGATGTCTCCGACGTTTCCAAAGCCTTTGGATCCGTCGAGGTCCTGCGCTCGGTCAGTCTCAAGGTGACACGCGGCGAGGTGGTGACTGTCATCGGCCCTTCCGGCAGCGGCAAGACCACGCTGCTGCGCTGCGTCAACTTCCTGGAGAGCTACGACAGCGGCTCGATCCGTATCGATGGCAAGGAGGTCGGCTATCGCGAGACGGGAACACGCCAGCGACGCAGCGAGCGCGACCTGGCGGCGATGCGAGCCGAGACCGGAATGGTGTTCCAGAGCTTCAATCTGTTTCCGCATTTGACTGCCGCCGGCAACATCATGCTTGGCCTGCGCAAGGTGCGCGGCAAGAGCAATGCCGAGGCCCGCACCATTGCCGAGCACTGGCTCGGCCGGGTCGGCCTCGCCCACAAGGCCGATAGCCTGCCGGCCGAGTTGTCCGGCGGCCAACAGCAGCGCGTCGGCATCGCCCGCGCCGTGGCGATGGAGCCGAAGATACTGCTTCTCGACGAGATAACTTCGGCGCTCGACCCCGAACTGGTTGGCGAGGTGCTCGAGGTCGTTCGCAGCCTCGCCGAAGACGGCATGACGATGCTGATGGTCACGCATGAGATGGCTTTTGCACGCGATGCATCGAGCCGCATCGTTTTCATGGCGGACGGCGGCGTCAGCGCCGTCGGACCACCCGCCGAGATTCTGGCGGCGGGCTTCGACAATGAACGCCTTCGCAGCTTCCTGGCGCGATTTCGCGCCTCGCATTTTTGACATCGGACGGCGAAAGCTGTCGCAAGGAGCTTTTATGACGCCTTACATCCGGCTCGCGGAATTGGGCCTGACACTGCCCGAGCCGCCGAAGCCCATCGCCAACTTCGTCACCTATGCCGAGAGCGGACGGCTGATCTTCCTCTCCGGCCAGGGGCCGTTGCGCGCCGATGGCGCGCTCTGCACCGGCAAGGTCGGCGACGACGTCAGCGTTGAAGAGGCCTATGATCATGCGCGTCTGACCGGCCTGAACCTGCTCGCGGTCATGCATGCGGCGGCCGGCGACCTCGGCCGCGTCGTGCGCGTCGTCAAGCTGCTTGGCTTTGTCAATGCGACGCCGACATTCAGCGAGCACCCCAAGGTGGTGAATGGCTGTTCCGATCTTTTCGCGGCCGTCTTTGATAAGATCGGCGGACATGCCCGCTCGGCAATCGGTGTCGGCTCGCTGCCGGGCAACATCACAGTTGAAATCGAGGCGGTCGTCGAGATCGCCTGAAATCGTTCGAACAGGATCTGCAGAGATGACGACCTATGCCGCTGACCGTTCCAACACGACAATCCGCGAACGGCTTGGCCTTCGCCCGATCATCAACGTTTCCGGTACGATGACGGCGCTCGGCGCTTCGATCATCGTGCCAGAAGCGATTGCCGCAATGTCGGAAATCGCCTCGCAATGGGTCGAGATGGACGATCTGCAGCGCGCCGCAAGTACTGTGATTGCACGCCTCACCGGCGGCGAGGCCGGCTTCATCACCGCGTGCTGCGCCAGCGGCATAACCATGGCGATTGCCGGCGCGATGACCGGAACCAGCCTTCTTGCGATCGAGCGGCTGCCGGACGACACTGAGGGCCTCAAGTCGGAGGTCATCGTCCAGCTCGGTCACATCGTCAATTACGGCGCGCCGATCGACCAGTCGATCCGGTTGGCCGGGGCGAAGACGATACCCGCCGGCACGGTCAGCGTGACGCAGGATTATCATGTGCGCGACGCGATCCGCGACCGCACCGCGGCCGGCCTCTACGTAGTTGCGCATCACACGGTGCAATACGGCATGCTTTCGCTCGAGGAGTTCTGCGAGATCTGCCACGCCAAGGGCGTGCCGGTGATCGTCGACGCCGCCTCCGAATACGACCTGCGCGGCTTTCTCGCACGCGGCGCCGATATCGTCGTCTATAGCGGGCACAAGTTCCTCAGCGGACCGACAAGCGGCATCGTGACGGGGCGCAAGGATCTGGTGCGGGCCGCCTATCTCCAGAATCGTGGCGTTGCGCGGGCGATGAAGGTGGGCAAGGAAAGCATTGCCGGCACCATGGCGGCCCTGGAAGCCTGGGAGCGGCGCGACCATGCCGGCATCCGTCAGCGGGAGGAAGCCGCCCTGCATCTGTGGAAAGACGCATTGCAAGGACTGCCTGGTATCGCCGCGCATATCATTCCCGATCCGACCGCCAATCCGCTCGACCGCCTGCAGGTGTTTGTTACGCCTGAAAGCAGGTTCACCGCCGCCGGCCTTGCCTCGGCGCTGGCGGCGGGCTCGCCCCCCATCATCGTGCGCAACCACGAGGTCGAGCGCGGTCACTTCTTCCTCGACCCATGCAATCTTCATCCCGGCGAGGCGGAGATCGTCGCCGAAAGCCTGCGGGCGGTGCTGAGTGCTGCCGATCGGCCCGCGGATGCGATGAAACCCGCTCGCAAGCAGTCCGCCGGGGCCTTGCGCTGGCCGGACTAGATATCGCCAGAACGTGGTCGAGCCAGTGCCTTCCAGCGCCGGCTTGGCATCGGGCCATTGCGCCATCACGGCACTGTGAATGACTTTTTGGTCGTCGGGCGGAATAAACCACCCCGCCCATTGGTCTCCCAAGCAGACGCCATTTCCGGCGTTGCAGGAGACCGGTATGACCTACCACCACGACAATGAAGCTGACGGCATCAGCCGCCGTCATGCACTGGAATGCATGATCTGGGCCGGCACGGGAGTGCTGTGGACGATTTCGGCCGGCGTGCCGGTTTCGCTGAGCCTGCTCGGCGCGGCGCAAGCCGCAGAGGCCTTGGCCACCGGCTTCACTTTCCTTCAGATCTCCGACAGCCACATCGGCTTCGACAAGGCTGCCAACCCGCACGCCATCGACACGCTGAAGGAGGCCATCGGCAAGATCCAGGCGTTGCCGCAAAAGCCCGCTTTCATGATCCACACCGGCGACATCACCCATTTGTCGAAAGCCGCGCAGTTCGACAACGCTGCCCAGATCATCGGCGGCGCAGGCTTCGACGTACATTATGTGCCCGGTGAGCACGACCTGATCGATGACGGCAATGGCCAGGCCTATCTCGACCGCTACGGCAAAGGCACCAAGGGCGCTGGCTGGTATTCGTTCGACCAGAACGGCGTCCATTTCATCGGGCTGGTCAACGTCGTCAACCTGAAGGCTGGAGGACTGGGCAATCTCGGCGCCGACCAGTTGGCATGGTTGGCCGATGATCTGAAGGCGGTCACCGCCTCGACGCCAATCGTCGTCTTTGCCCACATCCCGCTATGGGCTGTTTATCCCGAATGGGGCTGGGGCACCGACGACGCGGCGCAGGCCTTGGCCCTGCTCAAGCGCTTCGGCTCTGTCACCATACTCAACGGCCATATCCACCAGATCATGCAGAAGGTCGAAGGCACCGTTACCTTTCATACCGCGCGCTCGACCGCTTTCCCGCAACCGGCGCCGGGCACCGCAGCCTCACCCGGGCCGATGACGGTGCCTGCCGGCCAGTTGCGCAGCCTGCTCGGCACAAGCAGCGTGACAGTCAAGCAAGGCGGGCAGGACCTCGCCATCATCGACAGCACGCTGGCTTGAGGGGAAATGCGATGATCTGCTTCCCGTCCCGCGTCTTGGTCGTATCCCCTGTCACGTTCGGTGTGGCGGCGATCCTGATAATGGTTGCCATGCCACTGAACGCAGCAGACCAGCCAATGGTCAAGATCGAGAACTTTGCCTTCACACCGGCGGTGCTGACGATAAAGCAGGGCACTACCGTAACCTTCGAGAATGACGACGACATCCCGCATCTGGTGGTCGCCAACGATGCCTCGTTTCGCTCCAAGGCGCTTGACACCGGTGACACATATGCCTTCACCTTCACCAAAGTGGGCGACTATGCCTATTTCTGCGGGCTTCACCCGCACATGCAGGGCAGGATCACCGTCGCTCCGTGAGGATTTTCGGAAGGTTCTGCCCGGGATGCCGGGCGATGCGACGGTGTTGAACCAAGAGGCCGCGACCGGGCGCTTTCGCGAGGTGGTTCTGCCCCATCTCGCGGATGCGCTTGCGCTTGCCCGCTGGCTGACGGGCAACGCAGCCGATGCGGAGGATGTGGTGCAGGAGGCCTGTTTGAAGGCGCATACGGGCATCGCCGGCTATGCCGGCGGCAATGCACGCGCCTGGCTGCTGGCGATCGTGCGCAACGCCTCTTACTCCTGGCTGGCGCGCAACCGGCCGCGCAGTATCGTCGCCGTCGGCGACCTGAGCGACCTCGATGACATGACGGCTGCATATGGCGCCGGCCTGCCGGATACGGACAATCCTGAGGCAAGCCTGATCGCCAAGGCCGACACGGCCTCACTCGAGGCGGCGATCGCCGCGCTGCCGCACCAATTTCGCGAGACTGTGGTGCTGCGCGACGTCAACGGCCTCAGCTATCGCGAGATCGCGACGCTGCTTGGCGTGCCGCTAGGCACGGTGATGTCGCGGCTGGCGAGGGCGCGCGGTCTGCTGATATCCCAACTTGGGAGGGCGCCATGAGCGCGCACAACGATGGACTGCCCGATGACCCGGCGGGCGTGGCGCTGATGATCCATGCCTTGGTCGATGGCGAGCTCGACGCAGCAGCAGCATTGGCTGTCGAGCGACGCATCGCGGCCGACCCGGCGCTCGCCGCCGAGCATGCCCGCATCGTTGCGCTGCAGACGGTCGTCAGCGGGCTGCCGAGGCTCGATGTCCGTGAGGATTTCAAGGCTCGCATCGCTGCAATCGGGACAGCCGGTACGGAGAAAGTGCTGCCGGCGCCGGCGCCCGCCGCTCGAGTGCCGCCGGCACACAGAGCCGTGCACCGATTTGGCGCGTTCGACTGGCGCGCGCTGGCGGCGTCGATCGTCGTTACCGCCGTGCTGGCCAGCGGCGCGACGCAATGGATGATGCTGAGCAGGGCGCCCGACAGCTTTGCTGCCGCGGTCGCCAGCGGCCACCGTCGCAGCCTGCTGGCAGCCAGCCCGGTGGACGTCGTCTCGTCGGACCGGCACACGGTCAAACCCTGGCTGGATGGCAGGGTCGGCCTGTCGCCGCCGGCACCTGACCTTGCCAGTGACGGCTTCGCGTTGCTCGGCGGCCGAGTCGAGGTGATCGCCGACCAGCCAGTGCCGGCACTGGTCTACAGGCACCGCGAGCACCTGATCACTCTCGTCGCCGCGCCCGAGGAAACCGGCTCGACAGCCGGACCGGTCGATCTTTCTGCTGGTGGCTTCTCGCTGGTCCACTGGAGCGACAGCGCCTTTTCCTACTGGGCGATTTCCGATACCGAACGGCCTGAACTTGACGACTTCGTCAACCGCTTCCGAGCAGCGGCCGCCCGATGACAGACCGCCCAAGTCCATGTGCGTAGCCACGCAGACGGCACAAGCGGCTTTGCCGTTTCCGGCCATCCTTGCGGCTCCCCTCGATTTCCGCTAATGCGCGCCTTTGCCGCCGGAGAGCAGAAGCTTGGACGATCACCGCGCCGACGTCGCCATCATCATGGGCAGCCAGTCCGACTGGGCGACGATGCGCCACGCCGCCGAAACGCTTGAGGCGCTTGGCATTTCGCACAAGCGGCTGATTGTCTCGGCCCACCGCACGCCCGACCGGCTCTATGAGTTCGCCAAGGGCGCCAAGGCGGCCGGCTACAAGGTGATCATCGCCGGTGCCGGGGGTGCGGCGCATCTGCCCGGCATGACGGCGGCGATGACGCCGCTGCCGGTGCTCGGCGTGCCGGTGGAATCAAAGACGCTGTCGGGCCAGGATTCGCTGCTATCAATCGTGCAGATGCCGGCCGGCATTCCGGTCGGCACTTTGGCCATCGGCAAGGCCGGCGCTGCCAACGCTGCCCTTCTCGCCGCCGCGGTGCTGGCGCTGAGCGACGAAAAGCTCGCCGCCCGGCTGGATAGCTGGCGCGCCGCGCAGACCGCCAAGGTGGCCGCCGAGCCCACGGACGCGCCGTGAGCCTGCCGGCGGGATCGAGCATCGGCATCATCGGCGGCGGCCAGCTCGGCCGCATGCTGGCGATGGCCGCGGCCCGCCTCGGCTATCGCATCGTCGTGCTGGAGCCGCAGCCGGATTGCCCGGCGGCACAGGTCGCCAACCGGCAGATCGTCGCCGCCTACGACGACGCGGCCGCGCTTGGCGAGCTGGCTGCGGCCAGTGCCGTCGTTACTTATGAATTCGAGAACGTTCCGGTCGCGGCTGCCGCGGCACTTGCCTCTACGGTGCCGGTCTATCCGCCGGCACGCGCACTGGAAGTGGCGCAGGACCGGCTGGCGGAAAAGAAATTCCTCAACGGTATCGGCATACCGACCGCGGATTTCAGTCCCGTCGACAATGACGAGGAACTGACGGCTGCGCTGAAACAGTTCAACGGCAGCGGCATATTGAAGACGCGCCGCATGGGCTATGACGGCAAGGGCCAGCGTGTCTTCCGCAACATGGAAACAGGCGGCTTTGCCGGCACTTGCGAGGCGATGGGCAACGTGCCGTTGATCCTGGAATCCTTCGTCACCTTCGAGCGCGAGATTTCGGTGATCGCCGCGCGCGGCAGCGACGGCTCGCTCGCCGCCTACGATCCAGCGTGGAATGTCCATCGCAACGGTATTCTGCACAGCTCGACGCTGCCGGCCGGAGTAAAATCCGAGACGGCTGCTGCGGCTCAAACGGCGGCGGCAGAGATCCTTGCAGCGCTCGACTATGTCGGCGTCATCGGCGTCGAATTCTTTGTCCTTGCCGACGGTTCACTGTTGGTCAACGAGATAGCGCCGCGCGTCCACAATTCCGGCCACTGGACGGAGGCCGCCTGCACCATCTCGCAATTCGAGCAGCACATCCGCGCCGTCGCCGGCCTGCCGCTGGGAAATCCCGCCCGGCAGTTCGACTGCGTCATGGAAAACCTGATCGGCGACGACATCCGGCGCGTTGCTGAGCTGCTCGCCGAGCCCGATCTGATGCTGCACCTCTATGGCAAGGCCGAGGCGCGGCCCGGCCGCAAGATGGGCCATTTTACGCGCGTGAGCCGCCGCAGCTAGAGCATGATCCCGAACCGAAGGTCCGCGCTAGCGAAAAGTGGAATCCGGTTTCGGAAAAGATCATGCTCAAACACAAAGTTAGAACCTACGCTTACTGGATGTCGCCGCTCTCATCCTCGTCGGGGCTGGCGCAGCTCACATCGCCTTCCGCGCAGGTCGAATCGGCGGTGAACTGCTTAGTGCGATCGTCGGTCAGCCGCGTCAGGCATTCCGATATCAGCATCGGATAGATCGAGCCGCCTTCGCTGTCCGCGGCGGATAGCTGCATTCCGCGTCGCGAAAAGCGATCCAGGCGCGCTGCGCCGTCTGCAACAGCTTCCTGGCTTTTGCGTCACTTCCGCCGATGAGATCCTGGTAGGCCTTGTTGAGCTTGGCGTCGGCGGATTTGTAGTCCGCGTCGGCGCAGATGTTCATCATCTGCTGGCTGTCGTCGTTGCGGTCGCATTCCTGCGCATGGGCAACAGAGCCTGCCGCGAGGACGACAAGACAGGCGGACACAAGAATTCGGCGCATGACGATCTCCAATTCGCAACCGCATCATTCCAGCCGTCGCAAGCCTGCGCAATGCCGCAAGGCGCCAGTGGCGGATATTTGATGATACGAAACGGTCCGTATCGTTTAGGCAACGCGCTTGCGGTTGACACGGGCAACGCTCCTCGTCTATGAGCCACGCACAGTTCAAAGGCGCGTCTGTGGGCGCGCCTTAATAATTCGGCCCGTGACCGGGCCCAGACCGACGGGCAAGACCATGAAAATCAAGAATTCGCTTAAGGCGTTGAAGGCGCGTCACCGCGACAACCAGCTGGTTCGTCGCAAGGGCCGCATCTACATCATCAACAAGACCGCGCCGCGCTACAAGGCGCGCCAGGGTTGAGTTTTCGACGGAGGCTGCGCGCCTCCGTTCGCATGATACGACACTCACGCTAAATTCAGTTTGACGATCCGGCGTCGGGGGCTAGATTCCCGCGATGCGGATTCTTTTTGCATTTTTCACGGCTTTCCTCGTTTCCGGCGCTGTCTCGCTGCCGGCGTGGGCTGAAGATCCGACCACAACTCCGCCGACAGCACCTCCGGTCGTCAAGACGAAACAGGCGCGGCTCGATCAGCTGTTTGCCGATCTCAAGCGCGAACGCAATGAAAAGGCGGCCGAGCGCATTGCCGGACGCATCGGCAGCGAGTGGTCCCAGTCGGGCAGTGCCTCTATCGACCTGATGATGCAATGGTCGCAGAAGGCAATCGAAAACCAGAAATTCGATGTTGCACTCGATTTTCTTGATCAGGTGGTGACTTTGCAGCCGACCTATGCGGAAGGCTGGAACCGCCGCGCCACTGTTCATTTCATGATGAAGAACTACGGAAAATCAATGGCGGACATCGACCGCACCCTGCAGCTCGAACCACGCCATTTCGGCGCGCTGTCCGGCCTGGCTCAGATCATGGCCGAAACCGGCCACAAGCAGTCGGCAGTTGAAGCCTGGCAGCGCGTTCTCGGCATCTACCCGATGATGCGCAGCGCCCAGGACCAGGTCGCCGCACTTTCCGAGGAGCTTGCCGGCGAAGGCATTTGAAGCCAGTAGGGCAATAGGGGAGTAAGGCAGTATGTGAGGTGTAGATTGCACTGCGGAACGCATGCCCCCTACTCCCCTACTCCCCTACTCCCCTACTCCCCTACTCCCCTACTCCCCTATAGGCCCGATCTACGCCGCTTGCTTCCGTGACGAGTTTCTCCACAAGCGCGGCGGCCGGCATCTGCCGCAGCTTCGCAACGCCCTGCCCGGCCCAAATGGGCAAGAAGTCAGCCCGCTTGCTTTCATCCTTCGCCATCGAAAGCGGCATGACCAGACTCGCCTGTAGCGGAAACGCCAGCGCAGCATCTTCCTCACCAGCCATTTCCATCACAAACCGGTTGCGCACCACGCGCGCTGGGCGGCCAGTGAAGCAGCGGGTCACCGACGTGCTCTCGTCGTTGGCCGAGCGCAATGCTGCGCGATAGACTGGCTGCACATTGGCTTCAGGACAGGCCAGGAAAGCCGTGCCGATCTGCACACCAGATGCACCAAGTGCAAAGCTGGCGGCAATGCCGCGACCGTCGAAGATACCGCCGGCGGCAATTACAGGCACCCGCACGGCATCAACAATCTGCGGTACGAAGGCCATGGTGCCGGCTGTGCCGATAGCAGGGTCGCCAGTGAATGTGCCGCGATGCCCACCGGCCTCGTATCCCTGGGCGATAATGGCGTCCACCCCTCCTGCCTCAAGCTGGCGCGCTTCCGAGACGGTGGTAGCCGAACACAAGACAGTACAGCCGGCCGCTTTCAACTGCTGCACAATTGCGGTGTCGGGTAGGCCGAAGTGGAAGCTGACCACCTTCGGGCGCAGCTCGAGCACGATTTCGAGACGCTCACGATCGAAGGTGGGGAAGGGCTCGCCCGGCTCGGGCACCGGTCCGAGGCCGACCTCCTCATAGCAGCCGCGAAGGCGGTCGCGCATAGTTTGTGCAGCCGCATCATCGCGTGCCGGCGCCGGGTGCGCAAAGAAGTTGACGTTGACCGGACGATTGGTGGCGTGCTGTGTCGCCGTGAGCTGCTCGCGGATAGCCGCAGCAGGCAGAATACCGCATCCGAGCGAGCCTAGTGCCCCGGCATTGCTGACCGCCGCCGCGAGTTCCGGTGTGGTGACGCCGCTCATCGGCGCCTGGATTATCGGGTGCTCAATGCCGAGGAGTTCCAGAAGATCAGTGCGCATCCACATTGGATCACCCTCCTCTTTCTCCCAGGAGAGATTAGCTTAACTGACTTCCAGCTCAAGTCGAACAGGACCTTCGAACCGCCGGCTGCAGGCCGATGCAAGCTGGCGGAGTTCGGCGTCGATCCTAACCCGACTGCCGTCGATGCGCCGGGCTGGCGCCGTGTTTACGACGCGCCATGCAGCCGGCCGATCCGCCAGCCGCCGCCGGCATTAGCGTCCGACTTCCGATCCGACATAGGCGATGCGCAGCATGTTGGTCGAACCGGGCGTCCTGAGCGGAACGCCGGCCGTGATGATGACGCGGTCGCCGGGCTTGCCGAAACCTTCGTCGAAGGCGATGCGGCAGGCGCGATCGACCATATCGTCGAGGTCGATGGCATCGGGAGAAACGACGCAATGCGTGCCCCACAACAGCGACAGCCGCCGCGCCGTGTTGAGGATCGGCGACAATGCGACGATCGGCACTTGCGGCCGCTCACGCGCGGCGCGCAGGCCGGTTGTACCCGAGGCCGTGTAGGTGATGATGGCCGACAGCTTCAGCGTCTCGGCGATCTCGCGGGCAGCAAGCGAAATGGCGTCGGCGCCGGTCGCTTCCGGTTCCGAGCGCTGCGCGTTGATGATGCCGGCGTAGGTCGGGTCGGTTTCGACCTTGGTGGCGATCCGGTTCATCATCGCCACCGCTTCGACCGGGTAGGCGCCGGCGGCGGACTCCGCCGAAAGCATGATCGCGTCGGCGCCTTCAAACACGGCGATCGAGACGTCCGAGACTTCGGCGCGGGTCGGCACCGGCGCGGTGATCATCGATTCCAGCATCTGCGTGGCAACCACCACAGGCTTGCCGGCGCGGCGGGCGGCGCGGGTGATCTGCTTCTGAATGCCAGGCACGGCTTCGAGCGGCATCTCGACGCCGAGATCGCCGCGGGCGACCATCAGCGCATCCGAAAGCTCGATGATCTCGGCCAGCCGGGCGACGGCCTGCGGCTTTTCGATCTTGGCCATGATCAGCGCCCGGCCGCGCGCGATCTTGCGCGCTTCGGCCAGGTCCTCGGGCCGCTGCACGAAGGACAGCGCCACCCAGTCGACGCCGGTCGCCAGAACTGCGTCAAGATCCCGGCGGTCCTTTTCCGTCAGCGCGCCGACCGGCAGGTCGGTGTCGGGCAGGCTGACGCCCTTCTTGTCGGAAATGGTGGTGCCGGCGACGACGGTGCAGACGATCGCCTGGCCGTTGCTGCTGACCGCCTTGAGCTCGAGCTTGCCGTCGTCGATCAGCAGGCGATGACCGGCCTCGACCGAACGCAGGATTTCGGGATGCGGCAGGTAGACCCTCTTCGAATTGCCGGGCTCGGGATTGTCGTCGAGCGTGAAGGTCTGGCCGACGGTCAGCACTTCTTTGCCGTTGGCGAACTTACCGACGCGCAGCTTTGGCCCTTGCAGGTCGGCAAGAACGCCGATCGGCCGGCCGACCGCCTCCTCGACGGCACGAATGCGGCCGACAAGCGTCCGCATCAATTCATGGTCGGTGTGGCTCATATTGATCCGGAACACGTCGGCACCGGCTTCGAACAGCTTCTTCAGCATCTCCTCGGACGAGGAGGCCGGACCGATGGTGGCGAGGATCTTGACCTTGCGGCTGCGTCTCATTGACTGTTTGTTCCCGGGGCGGCTGCAGCGCCATCCGTTGCGGGCTCGTCAGTCAGCTGGACCATCCAGCTTGCCTGCTCGCCCGTGTCATATTCCTGAAATCCGGCGCGCTGAAAGCCCCGGGCGACGCAGTCGGTAACGCCGGCGATCTTGAACTCTTTTTCGGCCACGCACATGTTGATCGGGCCATCCCAGCGTCCGCCGCGCTCGGCGTCTTCTGCATAAAGATAGTAAAACCTTGATGACAGCGGTCCCTCGATCAGCGTCTTGCAGCTCGATCCTTCGATGTGCCACCAGCCTTCGGTGATCCAGCCGGCCTTGGCGCGATAGCCGATGCCGACGCCGACCAGGTTCTGCGTGGCGTTGCAGACCCGGAAATCGGCCCGTGCCGGCGAGGCCGTGATCACCGCGAAAAGGCCCATTGCCGGTATCAGGAGCGGCATGGCCAAGGCATGGCGCACACGCAGCCTGCCGGCGAAACCCATCCTGAAACCCCTCAAGAACCACATTTGCATCTCTCAACGCCCCTTTTCGGAAAAGTCCGTACGCATGTCAACGCGCCGATCTGTCCAATTCCAATCGATTTAGAAGGCTCCGGCGCGCTTGCGGTCGCCCCTGCTCAGTTTTTTGGCAGAAACCGTGGCCAAACAACGGCATTGCGCAAGCGTTCTCTTCGTGGAATGACGATACCACCCTCCCAGGAAGCCCGCGAACAGACCTTTCCCGCCGATGACCCGATCCACAGTTTTCGCGCCTTTCGACATCGTCGAAGGCGACCGCAAGCGCGGCATGGTGCTTTTGGCCGATCACGCTCGCCGCGACCTGCCGGAGGAGTATGGCAGCCTTGGCCTGCCAGCGGCGGAGTTCGACCGCCACATCGCCTACGACATCGGCGTCGAGACTGTAACCCGCGAACTCGCAAGTCTGCTCGGCGTTCCGGCGGTGCTTGCCAATTTTTCACGGCTGCTGATCGATCCCAATCGCGGCGAGGACGATCCAACGCTGATTCGCCAGCTCTATGACGGCACCATCATCCCGGGAAATTATCCCATGGCGCCGGAGGAACGCGAAAGACGTCTGGACCGCTTTTACCGCCCCTATCATGATGCCGTCGGCGCCATGATCGCCTCGGTGGCGCAAGCGTCCGCGCAGGCACCTTTCATCTTTTCGGTGCATTCCTTCACGCCGACCATGCAGGGCTTCGTGCGGCCGTGGCACGTCGGCATATTATGGGATCTCGACGATCGCGTTGCGCGGCCGCTGATCGACATGCTCGCCAAGGACAAGAGCCTCATCGTCGGCGACAACGAACCCTATGACGGCGCACTACGCGGCGATACCATGTTCAGGCACGCCATCGTCAACGGATTTGCCCATGCGCTGCTCGAGATCCGCCAGGACCTGATCGCCGACCTTAAGGGTGCCCTCGACTGGGCCGAACGGCTGGCGCCGATCGTTGACGCGATCGATCGACGTGCCGATATACATGCGGTGAAAATATTCGGCTCGCGCACCGGACCGGTGTGACGAAAGGCCCAAGGGACGCCAAAGACATGACCGAACTCAGCGACGAACAAAAGCGCGATTTCGAAGCCGCTGCCTTCCGCCGGCTGGTCGCGCATCTGCGCGAGCGTTCCGACGTGCAGAACATCGACCTGATGAACCTCGCCGGCTTCTGCCGCAACTGCCTGTCCAACTGGTACCGCGATGCGGCGCAGGCCGAGGGTGTCGAACTCAGCAAGGAACAGTCGCGCGAGATCATCTACGGCATGCCCTATGCCGAGTGGCAGGCACTGAACCAGATCGAAGCCTCCGATGCCAAGAAGGCCGAGTTCGAGGCAAGGCGCCCCAGGGATCACTAGGGAGGACGCCGTGCCTAAGATTGACGTTGCCGACGTGCCCGGACGCAAGGGCTCATCCTATCCACCGCCGTTCGATGCACCCTGTGCCGAACGCGTGCGGCAGCGGCTGGGCAACGCAGGCGGGCTCACCGACTTCGGTATCAATCTCATGCGCCTGCCGCCGGGCAACTGGTCGAGCCAGCGCCACTGGCATTCGCACGAAGACGAATTCGTCTACGTGCTTGAAGGCGAGCTGACGCTCGTCGAAGATGCCGGTGAGACGGTGCTGCGCGCCGGTGGCTGCGCGGCCTTTCCGAAAGGATCAGGCAACGGCCATCACATGATCAACAAATCGGGCGCGATGGCGATCTATCTCGAAGTCGGTTCGCGCTGGCCCGACGACGTCGCCACCTGCTCCGACATCGACATGATGAGCACCAACGCTGATGGCCGGTTTGTGCACAAGGATGGCGCGCCTTATCCCGAGCCGTAAGGATTTCGGAGTGGACCGCCGAGATGGTTGGCCGACGCGAGAGGACGTAGCGCCTGGTCCAAGCACTTTCGGCGAAGAGCGCTTGACTGTGAATTGAATCGATCTAATTTGCCGCGCGAAGCCATTTCCGGACCGGATTCTACCCGATGGACGCGCAGAAAATGACGCAGACCGCGATTCGTGGACGCTGGGCAGTGGCCGGCATCTTCCTCGCCAATGGCTTCCTGACCGGGAGCTGGGCGCCGCAGATCCCGGTGTTCCTCACCCGGCTGGACATAAGCAAATTCACGCTCGGCCTGTTGATTCTGTTGTTCGGGGCCGGGGCCGTAACCGCCATGACCTGGTGCGGCCATCTGATCTCGAAGCATGGCTCGCGCACGGTGCTGCGCTGGTTCGGACTTGCCGGCAGCTTCGGCCTGTTGGTCGTGGCTCTGGCCCCCAACGTGCCCTTGGCGGCAATCGCCATGTTCATCTTCGGCGGTTCGATCGGCGGCATGGACGTCGCCATGAATGCCAATGCAGTGGCAGTCGAACGGCGGCTGTCCCGTGCCATCATGTCGTCCTCGCACGGCTTCTGGAGCCTTGGCGGTTTCGCTGGCGGCGCTTTGGGCGGTTTCGCCATCCAGAACTACGGTCACCTCGCCCATGCGACGGTGGTGACGGCTCTTGCCTTTGCCGTCATCGCCGTAGCGATCCGCTACCTGATCGCCGAGGACAAGCACCCAGTCGCCGAGCACCACAAATTCGCGCTGCCGGCAAACCCGCTGGTTTATCTGGTTGGGCTGATGGCGCTGCTGACGATGATCTCCGAAGGTGCGGTGCTCGACTGGGCGGCGCTGTATCTCAGGCAGGAGCTCGGTGCCGATCTTGCCATCGCAGGCCTGGCCTACGCCGCCTTTTCCGGTGTCATGGCCGTCATGCGCTTCCTTGGTGATGGCGTCCGCAACCGTTTCGGTGCCGTTACGACGTTGCGCGCCTCGGCTCTTGCCGCTGCTGCCGGCATGCTGGTGGCCGGGCTGGCTCCCTCGCCCTGGCTCGCCATTGCCGCCTTCGCCTTTTGCGGTCTCGGCATTGCCAACATGGTGCCGATCATCTTTTCGGCCGGCGGCAACCAGGAGGGCATGGCGTCCGGCACCGGCATGAGCGTCGTCACCACAATGGGTTACTCAGGCATTCTGGTGGCGCCGTCGGCGATCGGCTTCATCGCCGAACACTCGAGCTTCGGCCCGATCTTCGTCGCTCTTTCCGGGCTGCTGATCGTCGTGCTGTTGATGGCCGGGCTCGCTCACCGCGCTGAATTCGCAGCCGAGGCAGCACCGGCTGAATAGCGCTTGAACTCTTCGTAGAGGAAATCCGCGACGCGGCGGATGCGGACGCTTGTACGCACGTCGCGGTGCATGGCCAGCCACACCGGCAGCGTCGGCAGCGGGAGACCCGGCAGCACTGTCTCGACCAGCGGATCACGGTCGGCGAGCGGCTCCTGGCCAAAGCCGATGCCGTTTCCCGCCCGCACCGCTTCCCACAGCACGATCTGATTATCGGTCCTGAAGCGGAAGGCATTGCGGGCAAGCGGGACGCCGAACTGGGCAAAGCCGCGAATGATCTCATCGCTGCGGTCGAAGCCGACCAGATCATGGCCGGCGAGATCGCGCGCCTCGCGCGGACGGCCACGCCGGTCGAGATAGGATTTTGCCGCGCAGGCGCGGAGCGGAATGTCGGTCACCTTGCGCGCGACCAGTTCATTCTGCGCCGGCTTGACCATGCGAATGGCGATATCGGCATCGCGACGCAGCAGATTCTCGACCTGGTTCGAGGCGACGATCTCGACCTCGATGCCCGGCTCCTCGAAACCAAGCCTCGCGGTGATTTCTGGCAGCACATAGGCCGCCACCACTTCGCTGGCGGCAATGCGCACCGTACCCTCTATCGCCTCGACCGATCCCAGCGCCAGCAGCGAAAAGGCACTTGCCTGCTCGCTCACCGCGCGACCCTGTTCAAAGAGCGTGCTGCCTGCTTCCGTGAGCGCATAGCCACGCCGCCCACGCCGGAACAGGGTGACGCCGAGCGCCTGTTCCAGCTCGGCGATGTGGCGGCCGAGCGTCGGCTGGCTTGCGGCAAGTTTTCGCGCGGCGGCAGACAGGCTGCCGGTCTCCGCCACCGTGACGAAACTCTTGATCAGGTTCCAATCGATATCCATTCAAAATTGAATATCAGATCACCAGCTTTAGTCAATTTTCATTCGCTTGCGAAGAGACCACAACAGGCTCGCAACACAAACACGGAGACGAACAATGACCAAGATCGCGATTCTCGGCGCCAACGGCCGGCTCGGCCGTGCGGTGGCCAAGGCCTTCCTCGATGCCGGCTACGGTGTCCGCGCCGTCACCCGCGGCGGCAAGGTGCCGGCCGAGCTCAAAGGCGCCGCCGCAATCGCCGGCGACGCGCTCGACCGCAACGCGCTGATCCGCGCCACCGAAGGCGTCGACATTATCTTCAACGGCCTCAACCCGCTCTACACCGACTGGGGCAAGTGTCTGCCGATGGCGGAGAACGTCATGGCTGCCTGCCGGGCGAACGGCGCACTGCATCTCTTCCCGGGCACCGTCTACAATTACGGCTCGCCGATGCCGGCGGTGATCGCCGAAGACGCGCCGTTTCGCCCAACGACGGAAAAGGGCCGCATCCGCGTCGCCATGGAAGATCTGTTTCGCCGCGAGGCCGACGCGGGTCGGGTGCGCACGATCCTGCTGCGCGCCGGTGATTTCTTCGGCGGCACCGGCAGCGGATCGTGGTTCGATCTGGTTGTCGCCGCCAAGATGACCAAGGGTATCTATACGGCACCGGGACCGGTCGATCTCGTGCATGAATGGGCCTATCTGCCCGACCTGGCCAAGGCCTTCGTCGGGCTGGCTGACAATCTCGACAAGCTCGGCTCATACGAGGCGCTGAATTTTCCCGGCCATGCTGTGACCGACCTCCAGATCAAGGCAGCCGCGGAGAAGGCGCTCGGACGCGCGCTGAAGCTGACGAAGATGCCGTGGTGGGTGCTGCGCGCCGGCAGCCCGTTCGTGGCGATGTGGCGCGAGATCGTTTCGATGTGCTATCTCCGCTTCGAGCCGCACCGGCTGGCTTCAGCCCGGCTGGAAGGCATTATCAGTACGATCCCGCACACGCCGCTGGAAGATGCAGTATCGGAAGCGCTTGAGGATATCGGCATCGCCACAACCAAGCCGGTGCAGCAAGCTGCCCAATAAGGAAGTTGAAAAAGACGGATGGTCTGACGGTCATCCGCCGCTTGTCCGGACCAATGATTGCGCTCAGATCCGGCCCATCAACAGCAGCACCAGGACAACGATCAGGATGACGCCGACGATGCCGGATGGGCCGTAACCCCAGGACCGAGAATGCGGCCACGCCGGAACCGCGCCGATCAGGATAAGAATAAGAATAATGATGAGAATGGTGCTGATCGTCATCAGAAAATCCTCGCTTTAAGGTTGCAATGACGAAACAATGCAGAAGGCCGCCCATTGTTCCCGGGCGGCCTTTGCTTGATCAGGGCAGCAATCGGACTCTATTCGGCGGCCTTCGGGAAGGCGATCGCCGGCTCGGCGCCCAGATCGGCCCCCAGGCCTTCCGAGGAGATCTCGGCCTTGCGACGCCCCAACAGGCGACTGAACCAGCCACGGCGCGCACCGGGTTTGACCTTGGCGCGCGTGAACACCATCAGCATCGACGGCGTTACCACCAGCGTCAGCACGGTGGCGAAGGACAGCCCGAAGACGATCGCCGAGGACAGCGAAATCCACCATTGCGTCGACGGCGCGTTGATCGTCGTCTCGTGGTGGAAGATTTCGAGGCCGAGGCCGAAAGCGATCGGCAGCACGCCAAGAATCGCCGACACTGCCGTCAGCACCACCGGGCGGGCACGTTCGCGGCAGGTCTGCAGAACGGCTTCGTATTTGTCCCAGCCCTCTTCGCGCAACCGGTCATAGGTGTCGATCAGCACGATGTTGTTGTTCACCACCACGCCGGCCAGCGCGATGACACCAATGCCCGACATGACGATGCCGAATGCCTCTCCCGTCAGCAGCAGCCCGAGGAACACGCCGATCGTCGCCATGACCACGCAGGACAGCACCAACCAGACGCTGGTGAACTTGTTGAACTGCGCCAGAAGCACGATGAAGATCAGGAAGATCGCCGCACCGAAGGCTTTGCTGAGGAAGGCCCCGGCCTCCGCACTGTCCTCATTCGAACCGGCAAGCTTCCAGCGAATGCCGCTGCCGAGGTTCATGTCGGCGACAGCTTTGGTGACCTCCTGCTGGACGGCAGCCACCTGGCCGCCGGCTGCGACGTTGGCCTGGACGACCACCGTTCGCGCACCGTCGATGCGGTTGAGGATACCGACCGTCGGCTCCGGCTTGCGCACGACGAAGTTCGAGATCGGCACCGAGCCTTGCGCGGTCTGCACCCTGAGTTCGTCGAGCGTCGACAGCGTGCGCCGATCCTCGGGCAGGCGCAGCCTGATGTCCACCGCATCGTCGGCGCCGGCGGGCCGGTACTCGCTGAGCTTCAGCCCGTTGGTCACCAATTGCACGACCGTCCCGACCGCGGTCGGACTGATGCCGTACTGCGCCGCCTTGGCGCGATCGACCTCGAGCGCCCAGTCGACCCCGGGCGGCGCCAGACCATCGGAAATATCGATGACGCCGGGCACCTTGGCAATGCGCGCGGCGACGGCGCGGGCCTTGTCGTCAAGGCCCTTCGGATCGACGGCCGAAAGCCTGATCTGGATCGGCTTGCCGGTGGGCGGGCCGGCTTCCGGCACGCGAACCTCGACGTCGACACCGGGAATGCCGGCCATCACGCCGCGCAGTTCGTCCAGGATTGAGTTCGCCGATTTGCGCTCGCGCCAGTCGACGAATTCGTACTGGATCACGCCGACCACGTCTTCCGGAACGTCCTGGCCGCCGCCCTGCGTCTTGCCTACACGCGTATAGACGGACTTCACGCCCGGCCAACCGAGCAGCCGATTTTCCGCCGTCTTGGTGGCCGCGTCCATTTCGGCAAGCGAAAGATTGCCGCGGGCGTGGACATAGAGCAGGCCGTAGTCAGGCTCGACATTCGGGAAGAATTCGACGCCGGCGCCGAATTTCGAATAGGCGTAGCCGACGCCGAACAACAGCGCCACAGTAAGGACAAGCACGGTGATGGGATAGTGCACCGCCTGCTTGACCACGGCCATGTACCAGCCGTCGCGATTGTCGTCGGGGTGATGGGCCGGCGCCTTGGCAAATATCGCGCCCAGCGTCGGTGCGAAGACCAGCGCATAGAGCATCGAGGCCGAGAGCGTCACGATCAGCGTGATCGGCATATATTTCATGAAGTCGCCGATGATTCCCGGCCAGAACAACAGCGGCGAGAAGGCGGCAATGCGCGTCATCGTCGCCGCGATGACCGGGCCGGCCATGCGCTTGGCGGCAAGCGCGAACGCCTCTTGCTTCGGCATGCCCTCGCTCATGCGACGCTCGGCGAATTCGGTGACGATAATGGCGTCGTCGACCAGCATGCCGACCGCCAGGATCAGGCTGAACAGCACGATCATGTTGATCGTGTAGCCCATCATTGCCAGCAACAGGATACCGATCAGGAAGGATGAGGGGATGGCCAGTCCGATCAGCAGCGAGGCACGGCCGGACAGCGCGTAGAGGATAACGATGAACACCAGGATGACGGCGATCATCACGTGGTTCTGCAGGTCGCCGAGCAACTGGTTCACGAAAACGGACTTGTCTTGCGTGTAGGTGACGTGCATGCCCTCCGGCATCGTCTTGATGAAGGCGTCGGACACCTCCCTGACCTTGCCAATCGTATCGATCAGGTTGGAGCCGATGCGCTTCTTCACCTCGATGGCAATCGCCGGCTTGCCGTCGAGGCGGGTAACCGTCTCGGCGTCCTTGAAGGTCGAGCGGATGGTGGCGATATCCTTGGCCTGCACCACGGCATTGGGGCCGGCGACGACCGGAAGCGCCGCCACATCCTCTGGCGTCTCGATAAGCGACGGCACCTTGACTGCGTATTTGCCCTCGGACCCTTCGATATTGCCGGCGGCGACAAGACTGTTGGAAGCGCCGACCGCACCGATCAACTGGTCGAGCTGCAGCCCGTAGGAAGACAGCTTCATCGGATCGATGACCACTTCGACGAGGTCGTCGCGCGCACCCTGCAGCGAGCCCTCGAGCACACCAGGCACTTCCTCGATGCGGTCGCGCAACTCGCGCGCCGCCGCCGTCAGCACGCGCTCGGGCACCTCGCCCGACAGCGTCACGACCAGGACGGGGAACTCGGAGATGTTGACCTCTGAGACCACGGGCTCCTCGGCCGCTTGCGGCAGGTCGGCCTTGCCGTCCTGCACCTTGCTGCGCGTGTCCTGCAGCGCGGTGGCGAGATCCGTCTGTGGCTGGAATTCGACCAGCACATAGCCGCCGCCCTGGAAGGCGGCCGAGCGCATCTCCTTGAGGCCCTTCAGGCTCTTCAGCTTGGCTTCCATCGGCCGCAGCAAGAGGCGCTCGGAATCTTCCGGCGAGATGCCTTGGTAGATCAGGCTGATATACATCATCGGAATCGGAACGTCCGGTTCCGCTTCCTTCGGCGTCGACTGGTAAGCGACCGCACCGGCAAGGATGAGAAAGACCAGGACCGATATGGTCAGCCGGGCATTGCTGATTGCAAGTTTGACGATGTCCATGATTACTGCGTCCCGGTCGTCGCTTCGCCCAACAGCTTTTGGATGGTCGCCTGGTCCGCTTCGACCGGCTTGACCACTTCGCCTTCCTTCACCAGCTCCTGGCCGGCGACGATGATGCGGGCGTCGGCCGGAATGCCGCCAAGCACCAGGCCGGTCGGCGTGTCGTCGACCAGGTCGATCGGGAAGAACACGACCTTGTCGTCCTTGTCGACGGCGCGGATGCCGAGGTCGCCCTTGTCGCCGAGCGTCACCACCGAGCGCGGCAGCATGACGGCGTCGGTCGGCTGGGCGCTGAGCGCGATTTCGGCCGTCATGCCGGCCGGTACGGAACCATCTGCATTCGGGATGGCGACTTCGACCCGGAAGGTACGGGTTGCCGATGATGCATCCCGGCTGATGTAGCGCACGATGCCCTCGACGTTCTGGCCGCTGACCAGACGCACATTCGCCTTGTCACCGATCTTCAGATAGCCGAGATCGCGTTCGCTGACCTCGCCGCGCGCAATCACCGGGTCGAGGCTGAGAATAGTAGCCACCTCGCCGCCCTGCATCACGGAACTGCCAAGCTCCACCGGCACCCGGTCGATAACGCCGTCGAAGGGCGCCTTCACCTCATTGCGGTCGAGTTCGGCTTGCGCTGCGTCCAGTTGCGACTTGGCCAGCGTCAGGTTGGAGCGGGCTGTATCGAGCTGCAACTTGGGCAGATTGCCGGTTTTCATCAGCCGCAGGGCAGCAGCCAGCTCTGCCTCCCGCTGCACGACAAGCTGCTTGGCATTGTCGACCGCCGAGATTTTTTCCTCGGCGGCAAGCATCAGGATCAGGTCGCCGGTCTTGACGTGCTGACCCTGCTTGACCGGCAGCTTGTCGATAACGCCGGCGACGCGTGTCGCCAGGACGGCGCGCTTGTCGGCTTCGGTCAGTCCGGAAATGCGGATAGCGCGTGCATAGGTGCGCCGCGGCGGGGTTATGACCGCGACCGTGCGTAACGGCGCCTTGGGCTGTTCCGCCTCGGCAGTCCCCGGCTTGGCAGCCCCCTGTTCGCCAGTTTGGGGCTTGCCTGCGTCGGCTGTCTTGGGCTGCTCGACCTCTCCTGCCTTGGGCTTGTTGTCGGCGGACGCGCTGCCGACGGACGAGAACTCGCCTGTCGCCATCCAGCCGGCGAAACCGATGAGCACAACAATGGCAGCAAGCTTGTGAAACCTGAATTTCGGCATCGTTATTTTTCCAGTGCGCGGGGTTCGGCCAAGCCGCATCTTCTACTTGGGGCGCGTCGCCGATATGGGTGCGCGCGAGGCCGTATTCAAATTGCCGTGATCGGCGAAGCGCGCTTCTACCTCAAAGTTGCGGCGCAATATAGTCAGAAAAGTTGATGGATTGTTGCTTTGTCCGCAAAGATGCGGCTGCAGCATCGGCTGTTGATCGCCAAAACAGCGGTATGGCAGCAAGTGTCAGGATGATTGGACAGATTGCGATGTCATCTGCTTTGCGGAGGAGCGAGAGCAATTCCAGCAAAAGTGTGAAACGGTTTCCGTCCGGAATTGCGTCAAAACAAAAACAAAAAGATAGAGCGGTTCGGCGTTTCCGAAACGATGAACCGTTCTAGGCCGGACGGCGGGCGGCCTCGGGCTGCTTGCGCGCCGCAAGAAACTCCTTGACCCGGCGGCCCGGTGCGGGCCCGCGTACCGGCTTCAGGCCGTCATCGAGCTCGCCGGACAGATCGATCGTCGGCCGCTTGCCGACGGCGTCGTAATTTTCTTCCAGCCAGTCACTGGCCGCGGTGCGGCCGAGGTCGCGCAGATAGGCAAGGAACGCCCATTCAGCATTGACCTTGGACGATGCCGACAAATCCTTGAACGCTTCGTCGGCATCGATGCGGTGCATGCGTATGTCGCGATATTCGCCGTGCGGCAGTCGGCCGGCGGCGATCAATTCCTTGACGAAGGCGATCGAGCGGAATTCGCGCAACAGCCCGGCATTGAAGGTGATCTCGTCGATGCGATTCTGGATTTCATTGGCGCTCTTCGGCGTCCCCTCGCGGACAACCGGATTGATCTGAACCAAAAGCACGTCCTCGGTGGCCGCCGTCTTGAAAAACGGGAACAGTGCCGGGTTGCCGCCATAACCGCCATCCCAATAGGGCACGCCCTTGATCTCGACGGCACGGAACAATTGCGGCAGACAGGCCGACGCCATCACCGTGTCGAGGTCGATCTCGCCGTCCGAGAAGACCCGCAACTGGCCGGTCTCGACATTGGTAGCGGATATGAACAGTTCAATCGACTTGCAGGCGCGCACATTGTCGAAATCGATCTCACGTTCGACCACGTCGCGAAGCGGATTGATGGCGAGCGGATTGGCGACATAGGGCGAAAATACCCGAGACATCGTATCGAACAGGAAATAGCCGGGTGTGTTCTCGATCGACCAATTGCCCCAGGCGACGTCCCAAGGCATGCGCTGCACCGGGCTGAAGCGGCCCTTTGCCGCCACCGCACGCCAGAAATCGTCGAGCTTCCGCCGCGCACCCTCGACGCCGCCGCGGACAAAGCCGTCGGCCAGCGCCACGGCATTCATGGCGCCGGCGCTGGTGCCCGAAACCGCCGTTATATCGAGGCGCCCGTCCTCCAGCAGCCGATCGAGCACGCCCCAGGAAAACGCCCCGTGCGAGCCGCCGCCTTGCAGCGCGATGTTGATCTTCTTTGGCTCTTCCACCTTGCCGTTCTTCGGCATGGCGTGGCCCTTGACCGCTGGATGGCTCACTGAGCGGTCCAGCCGCCATCGACAGAGATGTGCGTGCCGTTGATCTGCGCCGCCGCATCCGAGCATAGGAACACTGCCGCCGCCGCAACCTGCTCGACGGTAACGAACTCCTTGGTCGGCTGCTTTTCGAGCATGACCTCGCGGACCACCGTCTCGCGGTCCATCTTGTTGGCCTTCATCTGATCGGGGATCTGCGCCTCGACCAGCGGCGTCAGCACATAGCCCGGACAAATGGCATTGCAGGTGATCTTGTCGCGCGCCAGCTCCAGAGCGACAGTCTTAGTCAAGCCCATAATGCCATGCTTGGCCGAGACATAGGCCGACTTGAACGGCGAGGCGACAAGGCCGTGGGCCGAGGCGACGTTGACGATCCGGCCGCCACCGGCCTGTTTCATCAACGGGATGGCGGCGGCGATGGTGTGGAAGGCCGATGACAGGTTGATGGCGATGATCGCATCCCACTTCTCGATCGGGAAGCTTTCCACCGGCGCGACATGCTGGATGCCGGCATTGTTGATCAGGATGTCGACCGAGCCGAATGCCTCGGCTGCCTTCGCCACCAAAGCCCGGCACTCGGCCGCCTTTGACATGTCGGCTTTGACATAGGCGGTCTTCACCTTGTGGTGCTTCGCGATCGCGTCTGCGATGGCGTGGTCGTCTGCGGTATCGGAAAAGGAATTGACGACGAGGTTGCAGCCTTCGGCCGCGAGCGCGTGGGCAATAGCCAGGCCGATGCCCGAGGTAGAACCCGTGACTATGGCGGTTTTTCTGGTAGTCAAGGCTGGCTATTCCTTTGAAGTGGGTTCCCGCGGAACCATGTTGCACTGCAGCATATAGGTTCTCTGCCATCCAAGAACAGCGGATGTGTGGAGCAATGACATGAAATTTTTGTCATGAGGACCTCTCTTATCTCGACGAGAGAGGTGTCCGGCACCGGCTATTGCGACCGGTTTCCGCAAGTATGCGAGGGAAAAATCCTCAGGCGACGAGGTCTGGGACCGGCCCGATATAGCGCGACTGCGGCCGGATCAGCCGTCCGCTCGTCTGCTGCTCGCGCGCATGGGCAATCCAGCCGGCGACGCGCCCGGCAGCAAAGACATTGGTGAACGCCTCTTTCGGAAAGCCCGCCGCTTCCAGCAGAAGTGCTGTGAAGAACTCGACATTGGTCTGGAGCGAGCGCGACGGCTTGGCGATGCGAAGCACTTCGAGCGCCGCTTGCTCGACGCTTTCGGCAAACCCCAGCCGGTGGGCGGCTACGCCCTTGGCGCCGAGTTGCCGCACCACCGCTTTCAGCACGTCGGCACGCGGATCGCGCACGCGGTAGATGCGATGCCCGAAGCCCATGATGCGGCGGCCGCGCCCGATCTCGTCACGCAGCCAGCCGGCGGCGTCGCCATGCGCCTCGATCGCATCCAGCATCTCGATCACCGGACCTGGGGCGCCGCCATGCAGCGGCCCCTTGAGCGCTCCGAGCCCGGCCAGCACCGCCGAAGTAAGCCCGGCCTGCGTCGAAGCGACCACGCGCGTGGCGAAGGTCGATGCGTTGAGGCCATGGTCGCAAACCGTCACGAGATAGGCATCGAGTGCCTTCGCCAACTTCGGCGAGGCCGCAATGCCGGTCAGCATCCGCAGCATGTCGGCGGCATGATCGGCCTTGCTATCGGGCGCAATCGGGCTTTCGCCGCGCTGCAAGCGCAGCAAGGCCGGCGTCAGCACGGCAGGTGCTGCAACCAGCCGCAGCGCGTCCGACAATTTGTCACCATCCGGCAGCAGGGCAATACCGGCGCGCATCGCGCTGTAGATATCGACGGATGTGAGAAACGGCAGCAAGGGTTTGATCTGCTCGAACACTTCGCTGCGCGCCCGACCGATCGCGTTCGCCAGCGCCCTGCCGTCGGGAAGATCGTCGAAAAAGCCGTCGAACAGCAGATGAACCACCTCGGCGTATTTCCAGCGACCTGCCAGTTCGGGCAACGAATGGCCCCGGATGGTCAGGCGGCCACCAAGACCGTCGACATCGGAGAGCACCGTTTCCGCCGCCACAACATCATCGAGCCCATTCGCCATCGGTTTTCTCCTTGACCCTTTCCGGGTGGTAGATAAGGGTTGGTGACTGGACCATCAATCTTGATCAATGGAATCAACATGACAAGGCTGACATGACGGAGTGGCTGACGCGGGACGAAGCCCTGAAGCGTCTCAAGGTGCGAGCCCAGACCCTCTATGCCTATGTCAGCCGCGGGCGCATCGGCGTGCGGCCGGACCGGGCGGATCCACGCCGCAGCCAGTATCGCGCCGACGACATCGCGGCGCTGGCGAGCCGCCGGGCTCGTGGCCGAAATCCGCAGGCAATCGCCGAAAGTGCAATTGCCTGGGGTGAGCCGGCGATCGCCACCACGATCTCGACCGTTTTGCATGGCCGCCTTGTCTATCGCGGCCAGGATGCGGTTGCTCTCTGCGAGGCTGCCACGCTGGAGCAGACGGCAAACCTGCTTTGGGCATCTGACGCACCGGTGTCGTTCGTCTCGGCGAGCCGCCATGGCAACGGCGCAACTGGCCGGCCGGCTGCCTTCGCGGAATTGGCCGCGTTGGCGGCCAACGGCCGGCCTTCGCTCGGCCGAAGATCGGCTTCGCTCAACCACGATGCGGCCGGCGCCATCGCCGCTTTGGCCCAGGCGCTCGGCGCGATTCCCGGAACTGGTGCCGTGCACGAAAGGCTGGCGCGGGGATGGTCGCTCGATGCGGCCGGCGCAGACTTGATCCGCCGCTCACTGGTACTGTTGGCCGATCACGAATTGAACGCATCGACCTTCGCCGCACGGGTCGCCGCGTCCACCGGCGCACCTGTTTCGGCCTGCCTGCTTGCCGGCCTCGCCACGCTCTCCGGGCCGCGTCATGGCGGCGCCGCGGAGGCGGTCATGATGCTGGCGGAAGATGCGCAGAGATTGGGGCCGGACGCGGCTGTCGGACGCTGGCTCGGTCACGACAGGCCGCTGCCCGGATTTGGCCATCCGCTTTATCCCGACGGCGATCCGCGTGCGGAACCGTTGCTGGCCGCGATAGATGTCGATGATGGGCTGTTACGGCTTTGCGATGCGGCCTTTGCGGCAACGGGCATGCGCCCGAACGTCGATTTCGCTTTGGCCGCGCTGACGCGCGGTCTCCGTTTGCCGTCCGATGCGCCGTTCCGCCTGTTCGCGCTCGGCCGCAGCGTCGGCTGGGCCGCGCATGCCGTGGAGCAGGTGACGAGCAACGGCCTGATCCGGCCACGCGCCCGCTACCAGGGACCGCTGCCGGAGCAGCTCTAGTCTAGCCGCGCTGCTTGCGAAGTCTCAGCAGCACCTGAAGGAAGGTCCGACGCTGCACTTCGCCAGCCGGCAGTCAGGACATCGTGTCGAGCTTGCGCTGCATCGCGGCGATCTGCTCCTTCAGCTCCTGAAGGTCGTCGGATTTTTCCGGCGTTTCCTTCCTGGCCGGTTCGGCCGGCGCTGCTGCCGGCGCCGAGCCCGCGGGCGGGAACGGCGTGAACAGCCGCATGGCGTTCTGGAACATTTCCATGTTGCGCCGCGTCTGCTCCTCCAGCACCTTGATCGGCGTAGCGATCTTCATCATGTCCATCGGCGACTTGCCGAGCGCATCTTTCATCTGCTCGCGAAAGCGCTCCTGCTCCTTCGAGAAGGCCAGCATCGACTGTTCGAGAAAGCTCGGCACGATCATCTGCATCTGGTCGCCGTAATAGGCGATGAGCTGACGCAGGAACGGGATCGGCAGCATGTTCTGCCCGTCCTTGTTCTCCAGCTCGAAGATGATCTGGGTCAGTACCGGATGCGTGATGTCGTCACCGGTCTTGGCGTCCTGGACAGTAAAGTCCTCGCCTCTTTTGACCATTTCAGCGAGATCCTCGAGCGTCACATAGGTGCTGGTGCCCGTATTGTAGAGACGGCGATTGGCATATTTCTTGATAACAATAGGTTCGTCTTTTGCGGCCATCTGCATCCTCCCCGGACACCGGGCAGCTTAAGTAAGCCGCCGGTAACGATTGCGCCTTTTTAAAGGATATGCGCAAAAGCGTCATGAATCCAAGCAGTTTGTGCAGTGCGGGAACATTTTATGCTGCGCAGCACGGACGGGCCGCCGTTGCAGCGACGGGCGGCATACTTGCGGGAGTGGGACGCCATGCCCATTTCGGGTTTGACTCGGGTTGTGGAAAGGGCAAGAAAAGTCCCCGACGGCACCCGAAATCATTCCCCGAAAGCCTGGAGAAGAACATGTCCGCTTCCAACGCCATCGTTGTCGCCAGTGCAGCGCGCACGCCCGTCGGCTCCTTCAACGGCGCCTTCGCCAACACCCCAGCCCATGAATTGGGTGCCGTCGCCGTCAGGGAAGCGCTGGTCCGTGCCGGCGTCGACGGCAAGGAGGTGGACGAGGTCATTCTCGGCCAGATTCTGACCGCGGCTCAAGGGCAGAACCCGGCGCGGCAGGCGGCAATGGCTGCCGGCGTACCGCAGGAGGCGACCTCCTGGGGCCTGAACCAGCTCTGCGGCTCGGGCTTGCGCGCTATCGCGCTCGGCATGCAGCAGATCGCCCAGGGCGATGCAAAAATCATCGTTGCCGGCGGCCAGGAATCGATGTCGATGGCTCCGCATGCGCAACATCTGCGCGGTGGCGTCAAGATGGGCGACTTCAAGCTGATCGACACCATGATCAAGGACGGCCTGACCGATGCCTTCTACGGCTATCATATGGGCAACACCGCTGAGAACGTCGCCCGCCAGTTTCAGATCACCCGCGACGACCAGGACCAGTTCGCACTGGCTTCCCAGAACAAGGCCGAGGCCGCGCAGAAAGCCGGGAAATTCAAGGACGAGATCGTTGCCTTTACAGTCAAGGGCAGGAAGGGCGACACCGTAGTCGACCAGGATGAATACATCCGCCACGGCGCGACAATCGATGCCATGACCAAGCTCAAGCCCGCCTTCGACAAGGAAGGCACGGTGACGGCTGCCAATGCTTCCGGCATCAACGACGGCGCCGCCGCCGTGGTGCTGATGACCGAAGCGGAAGCCGCAAGGCGCGGCATCACACCGCTGGTGCGTATCGTTTCCTGGGCGACCGCCGGTGTCGACCCGCAGATCATGGGGACGGGACCGATCCCCTCCTCGCGCAAGGCGCTGGCCAAGGCCGGCTGGTCGGTTGGCGACCTCGATCTGGTCGAAGCCAACGAGGCCTTTGCCGCGCAGGCCTGCGCCGTCAACAAGGACATGGGCTGGGATCCGGCCATCGTCAACGTCAATGGCGGCGCCATCGCCATCGGCCATCCGGTCGGCGCCTCGGGCGCCCGCATCTTCAACACGCTGGTCTACGAGATGCGCCGCAGAAGTGCCAAGAAAGGCCTTGCCACGCTGTGCATCGGCGGCGGCATGGGTGTTGCCATGTGCGTGGAAGCATTGTGATGAGATAAGCGATACGAATAGGATGCTGGCGCAAAGCGAGTAGGGAATAGAGGGCAAACCCCACCGCTTCAACGCTCAGTTCTGCATTTCCCGGGAGGACATATGACAAAGGTTGCAATCGTCACAGGCGGGTCGCGCGGCATCGGCGCGGCGATATCGGTCGCCTTGAAAAGCGCCGGCTATTCGGTCGCCGCAAACTACGCCGGCAATGAAGAAGCGGCGGCAAAGTTCAAGGCCGCGACCGGCATCCCGGTCTATAAATGGTCCGTCGCCGACTACGAGGCCTGCGCCGCCGGCATCAAACAGATAGAGGCCGATCTCGGTCCCGTCTCGGTGCTGGTCAACAATGCCGGCATCACTCGCGACGCGATGTTCCACAAGATGACGCGCGAGCAATGGAAAGAGGTCCTCGACACCAACCTTTCCGGCGTCTTCAACATGACGCATCCATTGTGGGGCGGCATGCGCGACCGCAAGTTCGGTCGCATCATCACCATCTCCTCGATCAACGGCCAGAAAGGCCAGGTCGGCCAGGTCAATTATTCGGCCTCGAAGGCCGGCGATATCGGCTTCACCAAGGCACTGGCCCAGGAAGGCGCGCGCGCCGGCATCACCGTCAACGTCATTTGCCCCGGCTACATCGCCACCGAGATGGTCAAGGCAATGGACGAGAAGGTCCTCAACGAGCGGGTCATCCCGCACATCCCGGTCGGCCGTCTCGGCGAGCCGGAGGAGATCGCGCGCTGCGTCGTCTTCCTCGCTTCCGACGATGCCGGTTTCATCACCGGCTCGACCATATCAGCCAATGGCGGCCAGTACATCGCCTGATCGTTTGTCTTTACGTTGAGACAGATACGCGCTTGGACGAACGGGCCTGCAAAACGGCCCGTTTCTATAGCGGTCTTCCCGTTGCAAGATCTCGATGCAGCACGCTGCCCCAATCCGGCACGCAAAGGTTAACGGCAAACTCGCAGCTTGTGCAAAAGCCGTCCGGCAGTCTGTGGGTTTTCGGTGGAAAAGCTGTTCACGACACAACATGTTGCGGTGAACAAACCAAGAAACTTCGGCTATCGCTGATTCGTCGCCGATTCGTTCCGGCTTTGAGCGGAACGTTAACGGCGAGAGCTGAAAACACCCGCGAATTGATTAAAGCGCATTAGGAAACATCAATAATTTCATAATGTTGTGCGAAGCAGGTTGGCCGGCCACGACCATTCACCGGCAAAGGTTAACCGCAGTGCTCGCTTGGATGCCGCTTGCATAAATCGGGCCAGTTTCCGTGATTCAGCATGTGGTGAGGTACGCCGACAGAAAACCCAGATGTAGCCGTGAACAAACCCTGAATCAGCGCGAGTCAGTGATTCGTCGCTGATTCGTTCCAGACTCGTTCCAACTGTTAATTGGGAACAGATTTTCTGGCTTCGAACCAACCAATCGGCCTGCCCTCGGCATATTCCGCTTTCGCTTCGCGCCCGAAATCCCTATGTGTCGCCTGTCATACGCGGCCAATATGGGCGCGCTCCCGACAATGCGAGGCAGAGAGCCTTATTTCCAGGCCGATGAACATCCATCCGAAACACACTGAACCGCTGATCCTGTCGGGTCGAGACGTGACGGCCGTGCTCGGCCCGACCAACACCGGCAAGACCCATCTCGCCATCGAACGCATGGTGGCGCACGAAAGCGGCGTCATCGGCCTGCCGCTCAGGCTGCTTGCCCGCGAGGTCTATACGCGCGTCTGCGAGAAGGTCGGCGCCCATAAGGTGGCGCTCATCACCGGCGAGGAAAAGATCCAGCCGGCGGGGGCGAAATACTCGGTCTGCACCGTGGAAGCGATGCCGCGCGAGACCGACGCCGCCTTCGTTGCCATCGACGAGGTCCAGCTCGCCGGCGATCTCGAACGCGGACACATCTTTACCGATCGCATCCTACATCTGCGCGGCCGGCAGGAGACGCTGCTGCTGGGCGCGGCCACCATGCACGGCATCCTGCAGCGCCTGCTGCGGGGCGTGTCGGTGGTGACCCGGCCACGCCTGTCGCATCTTGCCTATGCCGGCTCGAAGAAGCTGACCCGCCTGCCGCGGCGCACCGCGATCGTCGCCTTCTCGGCCGACGAGGTCTATGCCATCGCCGAGCTGATCCGCCGCCAGCAGGGCGGTGCCGCCGTCGTGCTCGGCGCACTCAGCCCGCGCACCCGCAACGCCCAGGTAGCGCTGTTCCAGTCGGGCGACGTCGACTACCTCGTCGCCACCGACGCCATCGGCATGGGCCTCAACCTCGACCTCGACCACGTCGCCTTCGCCCAGAATCGCAAATTCGACGGCTACCAGTACCGCAACCTGACGGCGGCCGAGCTCGGCCAGATTGCCGGCCGCGCCGGCCGGCATCTGCGCGATGGCACCTTCGGCGTCACCGGCCAGGTCGATCCGCTGGATGATGAACTGGTCAACAAGATCGAGGCGCATGATTTCGATCCGGTGAAAGTGCTGCAGTGGCGTACCGCGCATTTCGATTTCGCCAGCCTCGATGCGCTGAAGCGCTCGATCGAGACCAACGCCCCGGTCGAAGGCCTGACGCGCGCGCTGCCGGCAGTAGACGCACAGGCGCTCGAGCATCTGTCGCGCGACGAGGACGTCCGGGCACTCACCACCGATGCCAGGCGCGTGGCGCTGCTGTGGGAAGCCTGCGCGCTGCCCGACTACAGGAAGATCGCGCCGGCCCAGCACGCCGACTTGATCGCCTCCATCTACATGGACCTTGCCAGGCATGGCCATGTCGACGAGAACTACATGGCCGAGCAGGTGCGCCGTGCCGACACAACCGAAGGCGACATCGACACGCTGTCGCACAGGATTGCCCAGATCCGCACATGGACCTTCGTTTCCAACCGGCCCGGCTGGCTGGCCGATCGGGCACACTGGCAGGAAAAGACGCGCGAAATCGAAGACAGATTGTCGGATGCGCTGCATGAGCGGTTGACGAAACGTTTTGTAGACCGCAGGACTTCCGTCCTCATGCGGCGCCTTAGAGAAAACACGATGCCTGAAGCCGAAATCAGCCCAACCGGAACCGTCCTCGTCGAAGGCCATCACGTCGGCGAGTTGCAAGGTTTCCGCTTCACCGCCGACCAGAGCGCCGGCGGCGAAGACGCCAAGGCGGTGCGGGCGGCGGCGCAGAAGGCGCTTGCCGCCGAGTTCGAGGCGCGGGCCGAGCGCTTCGGCGCCTCGGCCAATGGCGACATCGCGCTGGGTTCGGATGGCACGCTGCGCTGGATCGGCGCGCCGATCGGCACGCTGGTCGCCGGCGAAGACGCTTTGAAGCCGCGTCTGGTTCTGCTGGCCGACGAGCAACTCACCGGCCCGGCCCGCGACAAGGTTGCGGCGCGCGCCGAGCGCTTCGTCAACTTCCAGATCGAATCCCTGCTGAAGCCGCTGGTCGATCTCAAGAATGCCGAGCAGATCACCGGCATCGGCCGCGGCATCGCTTTCCAGCTTGTCGAGCATTTCGGCCTCATCAACCGTCGCGACATCGCCGACGAGATGAAGTCGCTCGACCAGGAAGGCCGCGCGGCGCTTCGCCGTCTCGGAGTGCGCTTCGGCGCCTACCATGTCTTCGTGCCGGCGCTGATCAAACCGGCGCCGGCCGGGCTGATAACGCTGCTGTGGGCGCTGAGAAACGACGGCAAGGACAAGCCCGGCTTCGGCGATGTCGTTCACGCACTGGCCTCCGGCCGCACCTCGGTGGTCATCGATCCGACCTTCGACAAGACCTTCTACAAGCTTGCCGGCTACCGCAATCTTGGCCGGCGTGCTGTACGCGTCGATATTCTCGAACGGCTGGCCGACCTGATCCGGCCGGCGACCAACTGGAAGCCGGGCCTCGGCCCTCGCCCCGACGGCGCCTATGACGGCCAGTCCTTCATGGTGACGCCGCCGATGATGTCGATTCTCGGCGCCACCGCCGACGACATGGAAGAAATCCTGAAGGGACTCGGCTATCGCGCCGATGCCAAACCGGCGGCCGAGGTCAAGGCGCGGCTCGAAGCACAGGACAATGCCGCGCGTGAAGCTGCCGCTGCAAAGCAGGCGGCGGAAGAGACTGCGCGCGTCGAGCAGGCGAGGATGGCGGAAGCATCTGCCGCGGCAGAGCCGCCGGCGGAGGCTTCGGAACCTGTGTCGGATGCGGCTCCTGTTGCGGAGGCGGCGGCCGAAGCTGTGACCGAAGCGACGGCAGAGCCTGTCGCGGAAGCTCCAGCCCCTGAAGCTGAGGCAGAAGTCACGCAAGAGACCCGGCCCGCCGCGGAGGCAACTGCTGAAGCGCCTGCGGAACCAACGGCCGAGCCAAGGGCGGAACCTGGGGCGGAAACTGAGGCTGCGGCACCGGCAGAACCGCCGGTTTCCGACACTACGGAAGCATCGCCGGCCGAACCTGCAGCAACGACGGAAGCCGTCTCCGGCGAAGCTGCTCCAGAAGCCGAGGAGCCAAAACCTGTCCTGTTATGGCGGCAGGGTCGTTTCGACCAGCGCCCGCGTCATCGCCAGCATGACAACCGCCCCCGGGACAATCATCGGGACCATCGCGCGCGCAGTGGTCAAGCTGCGCTGGACAGCCGCAGCGATGCGCCGGTAGATGCCGGCGGGCAACCGACGCCGGGCGACCGGCCCGCCCGTCAGGGGCGCCACGACCAGCGCGACGGCGCCGGCAAGCCGCGCTTCGATCGCAGCAAGTTCCAGCCCAGGCCGCAAGGCGAGGCGGCAGAGCAGCGCGCCGGCAAGCCGCAAGGTGAACGCCCGGACCGGCGCGAAAACCGGCCCGACTGGAAGGCTGGCCGGCAGGACGGCAAAGGCGGCGCCCAAGGCGCAAAACCCGCCTTCCAGCCAAAGCCGCGTGAGGAACGCCCCGTCCGCTTCGACCCGGACTCGCCCTTCGCCAAGCTCGCCGCGTTGCGCGACCAGCTGAAGAAGTAAGCTGCTCGTCCAATGGTCACTGATGCCCGCCAGCGCATCGACAAGTGGTTGTTCTTCTCGCGCGCGGTAAAATCGCGCACGCTGGCAGCCAAGCTGGTCGTCGCCGGACGCGTCCGCATCAATCGCGACAAAGCAGCGCAGGCCTCCGACACGGTCCGGCCGGGCGACGTTTTGACCATCACGCTGGAGCGGCGGATCTTCGTCTGGAAAGTCCTTGGCACCGGCGTACGGCGTGGCCCGGCCGAAGAGGCCCGCCTGCTCTACGAGGACATGTCGCCGCCCCCCGCGCCCAAGGGCGAGGCGCTTCCGGATGCGGTGCCGCCGTTGCGCGAGGCCGGCAGCGGTCGCCCGACGAAGAAGGAACGCCGCCAGACCGACCACCTGCTCGGCGACGATTGAGCAAGGTCGAACGCCCGCTTTGCCGGCCTTCCGGAATTCCATTCCGGAAACCGCGGCACCGCTGACAGGGGCCGCCCTTGCCACCAGCGGACAAAGGCGTTACCTCACCAAAAAAGCCCAACAAAATGGGACGTCCCGGAGCCGACCAATGACCTATGTCGTGACCGACAATTGCATAAAATGCAAATACATGGACTGCATCGAGGTCTGTCCGGTCGACTGCTTCTACGAAGGTGAGAACATGCTCGTCATCCACCCGGACGAGTGCATCGATTGCGGCGTCTGCGAACCGGAATGCCCGGCCGACGCAATCAAGCCCGACACCGAGTCGGGTCTCGACAAATGGCTGCAGATCAACACCGAATATGCCGAGAAATGGCCCAACATCACCGCCAAGAAGGAGCCGCCGGCCGACGCTAAAAATTTCGATGGCGAAACTGGCAAGTTCGAGAAATATTTCTCCCCGGAGCCCGGCGAAGGCGACTGACGAGCCTGCCGGCTGCGGTGGCCTGACGCCGCGTAACAGACGTGATACATTAACTGCCTTGACAGGCGGCGACGGCGCGCGGCCTTCGCGCGTGCAGCAAAACCTTGATTCTTCCGACTTTTTGTGCTATATGAGCCAAACATGCCGGTGACACAACGTCGATTTATGGCGCAAACGCCCCAAATCACTGAAAGGTGAATTTCTCAATCCGGACCAGAGCGATCTGGGGCAGGCGGTCGCAATGTTGCGATTTGCCGGTCCTGGCCTTTCCGGTGAGTTCATCGTTGTGTGGCTAAGGACCGGTCACCCCGGTCGTACGAGTTCGGGCCGGCACGATGCCGGTACCACAACAAGGAGTTCAGGGCGTAATGGCAACGATCACCCCGCAGAAGAAGTCCACCGCAGCGCGCCACGGTTTCAAGACCGGCGAATACATCGTTTATCCGGCGCATGGTGTCGGCCAGATCGTCTCGATTGATGAGCAGGAAGTCGCGGGCCACAAGCTGGAGCTGTTCGTCATCGACTTCCAGAAGGACAAGATGCGCCTCAAGGTGCCGGTCGCCAAGGCGACCTCGATCGGCATGCGCAAGCTGTCGGAAGAGGATTATGTCGAGCGCGCGCTGAAGGTCGTGCAGGGCCGCGCCCGCGTCAAGCGCACCATGTGGTCACGCCGTGCCCAGGAATATGATGCCAAGATCAACTCCGGCGATCTGATCTCGATCTCGGAAGTGGTGCGCGACCTTTACCGCGCCGATAACCAGCCGGAGCAGTCCTATTCCGAGCGCCAGCTCTACGAGGCGGCCCTCGACCGCATGGCCCGCGAGATCGCGGCCGTCAACCGCATGTCGGAGACCGAAGCGGTCCGCCTCATCGAGGTGAACCTCAACAAGGGCCCGAAGCGCGGCGCTAAGGCCGACAACGAGGAAGCCGAGCAGGAAGAAGCCGCCTGAGCTTTTCTCGTCTTCGAATTCAGAAAAACCCGGCCTCGCGCCGGGTTTTTTGTTTTGGCTGACCGGCGACGGGCATATCTAACCTTCGCCGCCCTCCCTTTCCGCCTCGTGCTTCAGTGTGGCGATGAACCGCTTGGTCCGCTGGCGTTCCGGGTTGCTGAACAGCACCGCGGCCGGGCCTTGTTCGACGATGTTGCCGGCATCGAGGAACACCACTTCCCGCGCGATCTTGGAGGCGAGCCGCAGATCATGCGTCGCCATCACCATGGTCGTGCCCTCGCTGGCGAGCTTGCCGAGCACGTCGACCACCTCCTGCGCCAGTTCCGGATCGAGTGCAGAGGTCGGCTCGTCGCAGAGCAGGACTTTCGGCGAAGGCGCCAGAGCCCGGGCAATCGCCACGCGCTGCTGCTGGCCACCTGACAGCGTCGCCGGCCAGGCATCGGCCTTGTGCGCCATGCCGACCTTTTCGAGCAGGGCCAGCGCCCGTTCGCGCGCCCTCTCCTTGGGCCATTTCAGCACCGTCACCAGCCCCTCCATGATGTTCCCGATCGCGGTGCGATGCGGAAACAGCTGGAAATTCTGGAACACCATGCCGGTCTGCAGCCGCAGCCGCTGGATATCCCTGGTCGAGACCCTGCCGCCGGGGCGGAATTCAAGTGCATCGTCGCCGATCCGTACCGTGCCTGAAGTCGGGAGCTCGAGCAGGTTGATGCAGCGCAAAAGCGTGCTCTTCCCTCCGCCCGACGGTCCGACAAGCGCCGTAACGCTGCCTTCCTCGATGGTGACGGTCACGCCCTTCAGCACAAGATTGTCGCCGAAACGCTTTTCGATGTTGGTGAGGCCGATCATGCGCGCGCCTCCAGGAAGCCGCCATAACGGTTTAGCCGCGTTTCCAGCCGCGCCTGCAAGGCCGACAGCACGGAGCTCATGATCAGATAGAGGGCCGCTGCCTCGACATAGAGGATCAGCGGCTCATAGGTGGTGGCGACGATGCGCTGCGCTGCCTGGAACATCTCCGGCACCGTGATGGCGGCGGCGAGCGAAGTGTCCTTGACCAGCGAGATGAAGGTGTTGGACAGCGGCGGCACGGCGACGCGCCCCGCCTGTGGAAGAATGGTGCGCCGCATTGCCTGGGCCCAGGTCATGCCGATCGAATAGGCCGCTTCCCACTGGCCCTTGGGCACCGAACCGATGACGGCGCGGATTATTTCCGACGAATAAGCACCGATGTTCAAGGTGAAGCCGATCAGTGCTGCCGGAAAGGCGTCGAGCAGGATGCCGACCGATGGCAGGCCGTAGAAGATAAGGAACAGTTGCACGAGAAGCGGCGTGCCGCGGAATATCCAGACGTAGAAGCGGACCACGGCGACCAGCGGTTTGGGACCGAACAGCCGGACAAGCGCCACAACCAGGCCTAGTACAAGACGAATGCAAACGACAGCAGCGTCAGCGGCACGGTGAAGATCAGTGCAGCCCATAGCAGCGTAGGCAGGGATTCCAGCATCAATTGCAGCCAGTGCGGCACGAAGGCTCCTCCTTGCCAGATTGCCGTCGCTCATATCACGCGAAAGCGGCGGGCCGTCAAAAGACAGCTCGCCGCGATATGAACGACGTGGGCCGGCGTTCGGCCCACACGAGAAAGCCGTTTTACTTCGAAACGTCCTGGCCGAAATAGGTGTCGGCGATTTTCTTGTAGGTGCCGTCGGCCTTGATGTCGGCCAGCGCCTTATTGATGGCGGCCACCAGTTCCGGATCGCCCTTGCGCACGATGACGCCGGAATAGTCGGCGTTTTCTTCCTGGGCGGCAATCTTCACATTGGCGTCGGGCTTGTGCTTCTTGAAGTCGAGGAAGGACAGGCTGTCGTTGATGGTGGCGTCGGCGCGGCCCGTAAGAAGCAGCTGGATCGACTGGTCGAAGCCGTCGGTGCCAACGAGTTCGGCTCCGTTGGTTTCAGCCAGCTTGCCGAAGTTCGAAGTCAGTGATTGCGCCGCCTTCTTGCCCTTGAGATCGGCGAAGCTCTTGATATCGGTGTTGTCGCCGCGCACGATCAGCACCGCCTTGGAGGCGATGTAGGGATCCGAAAAGTCATATTTGGCCTTGCGCGCCTCGGTGATGCCGACCTCGTTGATGACGGCATCGTAGCGGTTGGCATCGAGACCGGCGATCAGCCCGTCCCATTTGCCTTCGAGGAACTGGGCTTTGACGCCGAGGCGCTCGGCGATGGCCCGCGCGATCTCGACGTCGAAGCCGACCAGCGCGCCGGAAGCATCATGATAGGTGAAGGGCGCATAGGTTCCTTCTGTGCCGACCTTGAAGACGCCGGACTGCTTGATCTGGTCGAGATTGGCGCCGGCGTGACCGGCGGCGATGGCCAGAACCTGCAGCGTTCCGGCGATGATGAGCGATTTGAGCCATTTCATTTTTCTGTGATCCGTCCTTGGCCGGTATCCGGCGTCATTGCGAGTGCCGGAAAATGACAGATGCGCGATGCCAGAATAAGAAACTGAATTTCAAAAATCCCGCGCCCTTGAAATCCAATTCTCAACCAGCATCTCCCGGCGCCATCCGGCTGAGTCAAGGCCGGCGGCGAATCGCCTGGAACAGCGCAATCGACATGACAGTCCGGGGGAACATTCCCCCGCATGGCACGTTCTTCGCTGTTGTAGGGCGCGGCGCCGCCATTTCAACCATCGGCGCCAACTCACGATTCGATCGCACCGCAACGCCTGAAGCAGGAGCGCGGCATGATGGAAGACAGTGCAGGACGGACCATGGTTCGCGCGGCGATGAAAGCCCCTTATCTGGAACGTGACGAAGAGCATCTCCTGGCGCTGCGCTGGAAGGAAAACAATGACCAGCACGCGCTGCACCGCATCACCGTCGCGCATATGCGGCTGGTCATTTCCATGGCGTCGCGGTTTCGCCACTACGGCCTTCCGCTGGGCGACCTGATCCAGGAAGGCCATGTCGGGCTGCTGGAGGCCGCGGCCCGTTTCGAACCCGAGCGCGAGGTGCGGTTCTCGACCTACGCGACTTGGTGGATTCGCGCCTCGATGCAGGACTATATCCTGCGCAACTGGTCGATCGTGCGCGGCGGCACCAGCTCGGCGCAAAAGGCGCTGTTCTTCAACCTGCGGCGTCTGCGCGCCCGCCTGGCAAACGGCGCCGAGCAGACGTCGAATGCCACGCTCTACCGCGAAGTGTCGGCGGCTCTCGGGGTATCGGAAGCCGATGTGGCGATGATGGATTCCCGCCTTTCGGCGCCGGACAGCTCGCTCAACACGCCGCTAGCCGACGATGCGGGCGCAACCGAGCGGATGGAGTTCCTGGTTTCGGATGACCCGCTGCCCGATGAGGTCGTCGGCGATACGATCGACGTCGAACGCCGCTCGGTGTGGCTGAAGACGGCACTCGGCGCTCTCAATGCGCGCGAGCTCAGGATTATCGAGGAACGCCGGCTGAGCGACGAGGGCGCGACGCTCGAAGCGCTCGGCGAGACGCTCGGCATCTCCAAGGAACGTGTCCGGCAGATCGAGGCGCGCGCCATGGAAAAGCTCAAGGCGGCGCTGGTAAAGCAGAATCCGGAATTTCTCGCAGCCTGAATCGCGTCGGCTGCTATTTGTCGGTGACGATCTTGACCTTGTCGCCGGCCGAAACCGCGGCGCCCGGCGACAGCGCGTTGAGCACCCTGAACAAATCCAGCTTGCGGTCGACGCCGACCATCTGTGCGGCCAGGGAGCCCATCGTCTGGCCGGGCTGCACCGTGACGATGCGGATACGCAGTGGCTTCAGTGCTGCCTTCTCGGCAGCACTCAGGATGCGGAACGAGCCGCTGACCGAGCGCGCCACCGTGCTCAGCGAGGTGCTGGCCGACGGTGCAGCAGTCAGCAAGCGGTAGACCTGGCCGCCGGCGCGGATCACCGCAATGTCGAATTGCCAGCCATCGGCGCCGGCATGCGCGGTTGCCGCTTCGTTGCCGTTGATCGTCTCCTGGCGCACGCTGCTGTCGTCGAGGCCGGCAACCCAGCCGCTGCGGATGTAGTCGGTCAGCGAGCGGTCCTTGTCGATCGAAACGCCATCGAAGCGGATTGCCATGTCGCCCGGGCCTGTGGCGGTCACCGCCGCCGCCGAATTGTCGATGATGAAGCCGTTGGGCACCGAGAACGACACGCCGAGGCCAGGATGCAGGAAGGTTTCGCCGCGCACATAGCCTTCCTCGGGCGTGTCGCCGTAAAGCAGCCCGTCTACGCCGGCAAGGAATGAATCGCGGTCGCGCGACCCGACGCCGGGCGCGCCGAACTGGCGGGCGTGGCGCTGCGCGAGATCGATACGCTGCGGCGTGTTGGGGTGCGTCGCCAGGAAGTCGAGGCTGGCGTCGGTGGCGCCGCTGATCGAGCGGAAATCGGTATAGGCCGACATCGACTGCAGGAAGCGGCCGGCGGCGTAGGGGTCGAAACCGGCTTCACCGATCGACTTGATGCCGATGGCGTCCGCTTCCAGCTCCTGATTGCGCGAGAACTGGGCCAGCCTCAGCTTGCCGCGGATCAGCGCCGCCTTGGCCGTCGGGTTGTCGCCGAGCACATCCGAAACAACCTTGGTCGCCAACCCCTCCTCGGCTTCCAGCTGCTGGCGCTGCAGGCCGTGGTTGGCTGTAACGTGGCCCATCTCATGCGCAATGACGGCGGCCAGCTCGGCGGAATCGTTGGCCAGCGCCAGCAGCCCGCGGGTGATGTAGAGATAACCGCCCGGCAGCGCGAAGGCATTGACGTTGGGCGAGTTGAGGATGGTGATGCGGTAGGTCTGGGTCGGGTTGGCCGACACCACGGTCAGTCTGCCGACGACCTTGGCCACCATGCGCTCGAGCTTGGGGTCGGAATACTCGCCGCCATAGGTGGCGAGGATGCGCGGGTGTTGCGCCTTCGCCAGTTGGGCGAGCTTGCTGTTGGCGGCGACATTGTCGACCGTGATCGGCTTGTCGGAGGGCTGGAAGCCCGATTCCTGCACGTCGGGAGGCGTGAACATCTGGCAGCTTGCCAGCGCCACGGCAAGACCGGCCAGCGCCAGAAAGCGCGCCAGCGGTTTCACCCTCCGATTGTCGATGCCGGTCGGCAGATCGGCTTCCTTTCAAGTCCTGGCACGTGACCGCGAAAATCGGGCGCGATTTCCGAAAAGCATCACGCGCAAAGTCAAGTGCTATGGCGTCCTTCGTGCGTCCGACAGATACGAGGCAGCAAGGGCAAATCACGGTCTAGGCCGGACCAGCTCCTGGCGGACCTAGCCACACTACCTCGACCATGGCAAGCAAGCGCCGCTTCGCCTTCCGCCGGTTTGACCATAAATTTATGTCCGCTTCCGGGCAACATCTCGTGATCCAGCCGCAAACGGACCCGAGCCGATATAGCGTCGGAATGCCTCCGGTCCAGCCCCGACGAAAAAATCGGCGGCGGTGCCGGTCGCGGCAACCGTGCCACCATCCAGGAAAACCATGTTTTGGCCGATACGGCGCGCATCGTCCGGCTGGTGCGTGACGAATAGCACCGTCATGCGCTGCTCCGAATGAACGTCGGCCACCAGATCGAGCATGTCGTCGCGCAGTGCCGGTCCGAGCGAAGCGAACGGCTCGTCGAGCAACAGCACCGGCCGGTCGCGCACCAGGACCCGGGCGAGCGCGACACGCTGCCGCTCGCCGCCGGAGAGTTCGCGCGGCAGCCGGCTTTCCTTGCCGGCAAGACCGACGCGCTTCAGCGCTGCGGCGATTGCGGCGCGGTCAGCCTCGCTCAGCCTGAGCGAAGGCGAGCGGCCGAGCCCGACATTCTGCTCGATCGACAGATGGGCAAACAGGTTGTTTTCCTGGAACACCATCGATACCGGCCGCGCTGATGGCGGCGCAGTGCTGACGTCGGCGCCGCCGATCAGCACGCGGCCCGACCGCGGCGTCTCGAAACCGGCCACCAGATTGAGCAGCGTCGACTTTCCCGAACCGCTCGGCCCCATGATGGCGGTGATTTCCGACGCCCGGAAATCGACATCGAACATAAGCGGCGTTTCACCATAGCTGAACGAGACATTATCGAGCCGCACGGCCGCGCCTTTTTCCACCGAAATGGACCGTTCCGGGCTGATCGGCATCATGATTTCTCCCTCCTTCCCAGCCAGTCCGCGGCCAACACCAGCGCCAGGCAGACAAGGCCGAGCAGCAGCGCCAGGCCGGCGGCATCCTCGGTGCGGTAACTGCCCATGCGCGCCAGCAACAGATAGGGCAAGGTCTGCACGGAATCGCTGCCGAACAGCGCAATGACGCCGAGATCGCCGAGCGACAGCGCCATGGCGAACGCGAAGCCGGTGGCGAGCGGCCGCCGCAGCGACGGCCAGTCGACCAGCCGCAACCGGTTCCAGCCCGAGATGCCAAGCTGTGCGCAGAGCCGTTCGTGGCGTTCGCTCGCCGCGTCATAGGCAGGGCGGATGGCGCGGATGGCGAACGGCATCGCCATCACCGCATTGACCGCAACGACCATGACAGGGGCGATCGCAAAGACATCGCCGACGGTGCGCAGGAGCAAGAACCAGCCGGCACCGATGACGATGGGCGGCACCACCAGGACGAACCCCGCACCGGTGTCGGCCAGGTGTTCGAGCAGCGTCCTCCTGCCGCTCCGCCGGGTGAGCGCCAGCGCCCGGCGCGCCATGACCAGCGACAGCGACAACGCCACAGAGAGCAGCGCCGACAGGAGGGAGAGCACGGCACTGGTCGCCGTCGCTTGCCGCACCGCGCTCTCGCCGGCCAGGCGGCCGAGATCGGCGCCAAGCCCGGCTGCCAGCGTGGCCGCCATCGGCCCGGCGACAAACAACAGTGCGAGCCCGATCGCCAATGCGTTCAGCACGGTCTCGGCCGCACCGGCTGAAAAATACCGGCGCGGCGCCACCGGCAGATTGGCATCCCCGACCATATTGGCGCCGAGCCGCGTCAAGGCCAGCACGACGACGAAGGTCAGGGCAATCTGCAGCAGGGTCAGCGTCACAGCCCGGGCCGGGTCGAAGTCGAAACGCAGCGCCTGGTAGATGGCAACCTCGAGCGTCGTCGCGCGCGGCCCGCCACCGAGCGTAAGCACGATGGTGAAGGAGGTGATGCACAGCATGAAAACGAGCCCGGCAACGCCCGGCAAGGCCGCACGCAGCGGCGGCCATTCGATCAGCCGGAAGGCCGGCGCAGCCCCCATGCCAAGCTGGCTCGCCAGCCGCCATTGGTTAGCCGGCACGGTCTGCAACGCCTCCAGGAACAGCCGCGTCGCCAGCGGCAGGTTGAAGAAGACATGGGCGACGAGTATGCCCGACAAGCCATAGATGCCGGGCCAGCTCTGGCCGCCTAGCGCGCCCAGCGTGCCGGCGAAATAGCCGGCGCGGCCATAGAGCGCCAAGACACCGAGGGCGGCAACAATGGCCGGCAGCGCCAGCGGCACGGCGAAAAGCTGCAAGATAAAGCCTCGCCCGAAAAAACGCGGATGCCGCGACAGGGCACGCGCGACGAACAGGGCCGGTGCAACGGAGAGCAGGGTCGACAGCAGAGCCTGCCAGAGCGTGAAACGGACGACGCGCAAGAGATAGGAATCGAAAGCGGCGGCGGCGCCGGACAGGTCGCGTGTGGCTTCGACGACGAGCCCGGCGAATGCACCGCCGATCAGCAGCGCGATGGCGGCGAGCGCGACGATGCCGGCAGTGACGCGGGGATCGGCCGGATGACGCGTAGGCATGTCGCGCTACCCGACACTACGACAGGCGTAGATCGAAGGAAATACCTGGCAAAGGCCGAGCCCACCCCTCTCTGGCCTGCCGGCCATCTCCCCCTCAAGGGGGGAGATTGCGCACTCAGCCGCCTTCGCCAATCTCACAAGTGGCAGGACGAGGAGAGGCGACAAAGCTGCCGATCTCCCCCTTGAGGGCAGGGCTATCGCATTTGGATTCTTACGAAGTTGGACCCCCACCCTAACCCTCCCCACAAGGGGGAGGGAACGCTGCCGCATGCCCTTACTTCCCCTTTTGGCGCCGAAAGGCAGACAATTTGCCGAGGTCAGTGCCAACGGAAGTCTCCCTCCCCCTTGTGGGGAGGGGTTAGGGGTGGGGGTACGTCGTAGAGCGAAAGCCTCGGCGTTCCATCTGCGATAGCCGTGCCCTTGAGGGGGAGATGGCCGGCAGGCCGGAGGGGGGTGGCTTGGCGCAAACATCCGACGAGGCTTGAGCCCTACCTGCTCATCGCCGCAAGCCACTCATCGACCCAGGCCTTGCGGTTGGCCGCGACGTCTTCCGGGCTGAACAGCAAGGTCTTGGTCGGCTTGACCAGCTTGTCGAACGCCGGGTTGAGCGGCTTGTCGGTTTTGCCGGCCGGGAACATCCAGTTGGTTTCGGGAATGACATCCTGGAATTTCGGTCCGGTCATGAAGGCAATGAACTTTTCCGCCAGCGGGTTCTTCGCGCCCTTGGTGGTGATCCCCGCAACCTCGATCTGCAGATATTCGCCCTCCTCGAAGGACGCCGCCTGGTAGCGCTCGGTGTTTTCGGCGACCATGTGGTAGGCCGGCGAGGTGGTGTAGGACAGCACCATCGGCGCCTCGCCCTTGGTGAACAGGCCGTAGGCCTCGCTCCAGCCCGGCGTTACCGTCAGCACCTTCGCCTTGAGTTTGGCCCAGGCTTCCGGCGCCTTGTCGCCATAGACCGACTTGACCCACAGCAGCAGGCCAAGGCCCGGCGTCGAGGTGCGCGGATCCTGGATGACGATCTTCTCTCCGGCATCGCCCTCGACCAATTCCCTGAGGCTCTTCGGCGGGCTCTTCAGTTTTTCGGTATCGTAGACGACGGCGAAATAGCCATAGTCGAACGGCACGAAAATATCGTCGCTCCAGCCGCCCGGCACATTGACGCCCGAGACGGCGCCGTGCGGCGAAAACAGGCCGGTTGCCTTGGCGTCGGCGGTTAAGTTGGTATCGAGGCCAAGTACGATATCGGCCTTGGTCGCGGCGCCTTCCAGCTTCACACGGTTGAGCAGCGCCACGCCGTCGGCGACCGAGACGAATTCGACGACGCAACTGCATTCGGCCTCGAAGGCCTTCTTCACTGCCGGTCCCGGACCCCAATCGGCGGTGAAGCTTTCATAGGTATAGACCGTCAGTCTATCCTGTGCCGATGCCTGCCCTGGCAGGGCGAGCGCGGATGCCGCAAGCAGGACAATTGAGACAAGAGAGTGGAAAAAACTGCGCATCGGCGCCTCCTTCGTTCGCGTTGAAAGGAATTGAGGCGTCGGGCTGTCCGAAACGTCTAATCCCTCCGCCGGTACAAACCGGATCAGGTTCAGCGGGTTGGCAGTCTTGCCTCTCAGCCGGTCCGCGAAGATCGCGTCCGGCACCCCGTTAGAGCGTTGCGACACATAGGCCCGGCCGAAGTGCTGCGCAAGCGGAAGTTTGCCGGGCATCCAAAGCCCAGCCTTCCGTGTCGTCTGCCGTTTCATCTTCCGTTTCATTCTTCCGTTTCTGGGGCAGGGCTGGTAAGGGCCACGAGATATGAGCAAATTCACCATCCTGCTTGGCGGCGATCTCATCCGCACGCCGCTGCTCGACCGCCAGGTCGAAGGCTCGCGCGTCATCGCTGCCGATGCCGGCATCGGCCATGCCCGTATGCTGGGCCTGTGGCCGGAACTCTGGGTCGGCGATTTCGATTCCGTGCCTGCCGAGTTGCCGGAGGATCTGGCCGCCGTGCCACGGCAGGTGTTTCCCGCCGAAAAGGACAAGACCGACGGTGAACTCGCTATCGCCGCCGCGCTCGAACGCGGTGCGACCAGCCTTGTGCTCGCAGGTGCTTTCGGCGGCAAACGCACCGACCACATCTTCCTGCATCTGGCGCTGAGCGTCCGGCTGGCGGAAGGCGGGACGGACGTGCTTTTGACCAGCGGCGCACAGGAAGGCATTCCCTTGCTGCCCGGAAAGACTGGCTTCGACTATGCCGACGGCACGCTGTTTTCGGTGCTCGGCTTCTCCGATCTCGCCGGCCTGAGCGTCACCGGTGCCAAATGGCCGCTCGACCATGTCGAGGTTGCGTTCGGCTCGTCGCTGACCATTTCCAACGAGGTCAGGGGCCGGTTGGAAATCGCGCTGGCCAGCGGCCGCGCGCTGCTGCTCGCGCATCCCTACCCTCTTCCGGAAAGCTGAGCCCAGAAAGCTGACATGGCGCCGCCGCTTCTCAATCTCGACGGGATAAAGCTGACCTTTGGCGGCACGCCGCTGCTCGACGGTGCCGCCCTGACGGCCTCAGCTGGCGACAAGATCGCCTTGGTCGGCCGCAACGGTTCGGGCAAGTCGACGCTGCTCAAGATCGCCGCCGGGCTGATCGAGCCGCAGGACGGCGAAGTCTTCCGCCAGCCTTCGGCAACCGTGCGCTACTTGCCGCAAATGCCCGACATGGACGGTTTTGCGACCGTCCGCGCCTATGTCGAGGCGGGGCTCGGGCCCGCCGACGATCCCTATCGCGCCACCTATCTGATGGAGCATCTCGGCCTGACCGGCGAAGAACGGCCGAACGACCTCTCCGGCGGCGAGGCGAGGCGTGCGGCACTCGCCCGCGTCATGGCGCCGGAGCCCGACATTCTCCTCCTCGATGAGCCGACAAACCATCTTGACCTGTCGGTCATCGAATGGCTGGAGGAGGAGCTTGCCCGCACCTCCTCGGCACTGGTCGTCATCTCGCATGACCGCCGTTTTCTCGAGCGCGTGTCACGCGCCACAATCTGGCTCGACCGCGGGCAGACCCGCCGTCTCGACAAGGGCTTTGGCTATTTCGAGGAATGGCGCGACACGGTGCTGGAGGAGGAAGAGCGCGAGCAGCATAAGCTCGGTCGCCAGATCGTGCGCGAGGAGCACTGGCTGCGCTATGGCGTGACAGCGCGGCGCAAGCGCAACATGCGCCGGCTCGGTGAGTTGCAGACCATGCGCCAGCGCTTTCGCGGTCATCGCGGCGCCGAGGGTGCGGCGACGATGACAGCCAGCGACGCTGCCGAATCCGGCAAGCTGGTGATCGAAGCCAAGAACATCGAGAAGAGCTTTGGCGATCTGACCGTGGTCAAGGGATTTTCGACCCGCATCCAGCGCGGCGATCGCGTTGGCTTGGTCGGGCCGAACGGCGCTGGCAAGACGACACTGTTGAAGATGCTGATCGGCGAATTGAAGCCGGACGCAGGCACGGTGCGGCTCGGCACCAATCTGGAGATCGCCACGCTCGACCAGAAGCGCGAGGCCGTCGATCCACAGGAGACACTGGCGCAGTATCTCACCGACGGGCGCGGCGAGAACCTCGTCATCAATGGCGAACAGCGCCACGTCGTCTCTTACATGAAAGACTTCCTGTTCAAGCCGGAACAGGCGCGCACGCCGGTGCGCGAGCTTTCGGGCGGCGAGCGGGCACGGCTGATCCTCGCCCGCGTTTTGGCGCGGCCGGCAAACCTGCTTGTGCTCGACGAGCCGACCAACGACCTCGACATGGAGACGCTGGAGTTGCTGCAGGAATTGGTCGCCGGCTTTGCCGGCACGGTGATCCTGGTCAGCCACGATCGCGATTTCCTCGACCGCACCATGACCAGCATCATCGCGCCGGATGGTGACGGCCGCTGGATCGAATATGCCGGCGGCTATTCCGACATGCTGGCGCAGCGCGGCGGCACCAGGCTGGACGACCGCAAGGCGCGGCCGAAGGCAGAGACCGGCGAGGCGACGGCTGCACGTAGGAGCGACGCGGCCGCTCCCAAGGGCCCGGCAAAGAAACTGTCGTTCAAGCAGAAATTCGCGCTGGAAACCTTACCCAGGAAGATCGAGGCGGTGTCGGCCTCGATCTCGCGGCTGGAGAACAATATCGCCGATCCGGCCTATTACGAGCGCGACCCGGCCTCGTTCCAGAAGACGATTGCCGCGCTCGACAAGGAGCGCGTCACACTGGCAGCGCTCGAGGAGGAATGGCTGGAACTTGAGATGCTGCGCGAGGAAATGGAGGGGTAATTCGCGAGTTCAAGCACCTTGTCGTTGCGACTGGACGGGAGTGCGCATATATTATGCGCATGCTGCGGAGGTGATCATGCGCAAGATAGCTGTGAATGCGGTTCGTCAGCCGGCAAATCTGTCGATCGACTCAAAGCTCATGAAGGAAGCCAAGGGGCTCGATGTGAATGTCTCGCGCGCCGCTGAAGCCGGCATCGCAGAGGCAGTGGCCGCCGAAAAGACGCGGCTGTGGAAGCTTGAGAACCGCGCGACGATAGATGCGTGGAACGAATATATCGAAAAACACGGTATTCCGCTGGCAGAACATCGGCAATTCTGATGGCGCGCTACGACGTCTTCGCGGGTAGCATCGAAGGCGGCTATCTCCTCGACGTCCAGGCCGATCTGCTCGACCATTTCAAGACCCGGGTGGTCGTCCCGCTGCTGCCGGTTGCGATGGCGCCATCACCAATGCGAAGGCTCCATCCCGTTTTCGAGATCAATGGTCGGAAATTGGTCATGACCACCCATTTGATCGCCACGGTTGCGGCGACGGAACTGGGCGAGAGCCGACTGAATCTGACCAGGCATCACGAAGACATCGTGAGCGCGCTCGACATGCTGTTCCAGGGCTTCTGAGCCAAGGAGGCGTTGTCGGCCTCACCCCGCCGTCTTTGTCTGCCAGGCCTTCAGCGCCTCGTCGAACACCTTCTCGCCGGGAATTCCCTTTTCCATGGTGAGCAGCGCCCGCCGCCCGGTCTTGTAGACGACCGGCACGTCAATCCAGTCCTGACCTCTGAGCAAGGTCAGATTGGCGTCTTCATCCGCCTTGGTGTCGTTGAGCGCAACCAGGAAGAAGCCATCGGCGATCTTGGCCGGGATGCCGATCAGCGGGCTGCCGGCATCCTGCTCGGAGCCCTTCATGGCGACACGCAAGATGTTGTCGACACCGCCGCCCTCGAAGCCATTAGGCGTCAGGAAGATCATCTCGATGATGTGGCTGGCCGGCAGAGTCTGGTCGGTGTTGCGACGGATCGTCATGCGCAACTGGATATCCTTGCCTGGAATGGTCGCCTCGGCACGGATCGCCGGCTCGGGCGGCAGGTCGCCGCCGGGCGATTCCTGCACCAGCGACCAGACGATGTTGCCGGGCTCGGCCGAGCCTTGAGCGGTGCTGGTGCGCTCCTCGTAGAAGATCGCCTTCTGGCCGACGGCCAACGCGGCTTGCGGCGGAACTGCCGTCGGTGCCGCTGCCGTCGCGGGCGGTGGGGCGGCCGTTGCAGGGGCTGGCGGAGCAGCTGCAGCATCGGGCGGCGTTGCGGGCGTTGGCGCAGCCGACCCATTGACTGCTGGAGCATTGGCCGTGGCTTGCGTGTCGGCGGGTGCCGCCGGTGCCGGCGCGGCGGGTGCCGGGGTGGTCGGCGCTTGAGCGGCCGATGGCGGCGTGGTCAGTGCGGCGACGGATTCGCCTTCGCCGATGCCCGCCTGCCCGGCCGCGGGGCCGGGATCGACTTCGTGGCCCTCGGGCGTAAGGCGCTGCGTAAACTTCGCGCCCTCGCCGGCCTCCGTCGGAGGCGCGGCGGCCGGTACGGCCGCATCGGCCACCGGCTTGGCCGGGGCTGGTTTTACCAGCGGTTCGGTGGCGACGGCTTTGGTCTCGTCGAGGCCGAGCATGCTGCCGAACGCATCCTTGTTCAGCCAGATGCCATAACCGCCACCGGCAATGACCAGCAGGGCAATGGCGGCGGCGATCACGCCGCCATAGCTGCGCCTGCGCTCGGCAGGATGGAGTCGCTGGAACCTGTCCTCCGCGGGGCCGCCGTCGTTGGAAAAGTCGTCGCCCCGAAAAACGCTGTCTTGGTCATCGGCCGTCGGAAGATCCATATCGGACGGCGGCGGACCAGCGCGCTCTTGAGGAAGAGCGACGGGCTGCGGCTTTTGCCAGTTCGGCACCGCCTTGGCGGGCGTGGACTGCCATGCCGGCCCAGTCTGGGCCGGCCCGGTCTTTGCTGGCCTGGTCGTTGCTGGCTCGGTCTTTGCCGGCTGCCGGACATGGCTGGGCTGGTTCTTGTTGCGGTCGATGGAGGAGAAGATGTCCTCCAGTTCCGCCAGCGGATCGGATGCCGGTGCCGGTTTAGCATATTCTCGCTCAACGCTTGCGATGGCGTCTTCGAGTGCGCGCTTCTGCCTGGCGACATCCGACGGCGCAAACGGCGGATCGCGTTCGGCAATTTTCTTCGCGATCATCGAACGCGCCATGTCATAAACCTTGGCGCGCACTTCCGCCGACGGCCTATCAAGCTTGTCTAGGGTCTTTTTCAGGGCACCAACAAAATCTACCATGCTTCAGTCGACCTGCATTTGTTTCTGGGCCGGCCCCCGCAAATCAGCCGCAATGCCCGGAAAGGCTGAGAAACTAGTCTTGAAACGGATCGGTCACAAGTATCGTGTCATCCCGTTCAGGGCTGGTGGAAAGGAGTGCGACCGGCGCGCCGATCAGCTCTTCGATGTGGCGGACGTACTTCACCGCCTGGGCCGGCAGATCGTTCCAGCTGCGCGCGCCGGCGGTGGTGCCTTTCCACCCTTCCAGCGTCTCGTAGACCGGTTCGACGCGGGCCTGCGCACCTTGGCTGGCCGGCAGGTAATCTATCGCCTCGCCGTCGAGTCGGTAGCCGGTACAGACCTTGATCTCGTCCAGCCCATCGAGCACATCGAGCTTGGTCAGCGCAATGCCCTTGATGCCGTTGACGGCGACAGCCTGGCGGACCAGCACGGCATCGAACCAGCCGCAGCGGCGCTTGCGACCGGTGACGACGCCGAATTCATGGCCACGCGTGCCCAGGAACTCGCCGATCTCGTTCTTCTGCTCGGTCGGAAACGGGCCTTCGCCAACACGCGTGGTATAGGCCTTGGTGATGCCGAGCACATAGCCGATGGCGCCCGGGCCGACACCGGACCCGGCAGCGGCCTGGCCGGCAACGGTATTGGACGAGGTGACGAACGGATAGGTACCATGATCGATGTCGAGCAACGTGCCTTGCGCGCCCTCGAACAGGATGCGCTCGCCGGCGCGGCGCTTGTCGTCGAGGATTTTCCAGACGCGGTCCATATAGGGCAGGATCTCGTCAGCGACGGAAATCAGCTCGCTCATGATCGCCTCATGCGTGACTTCGCCATGGCCAAGCCCGCGCCGCAGCGCATTGTGGTGCGTCAGCAGCCTGTCGACCTTCAAGGGTAGCGTTTCCAAATCCGCCAAATCCATCACCCTGACCGCGCGCCGGCCCACCTTGTCTTCGTAGGCGGGACCGATACCGCGGCGGGTCGTGCCGATCTTCGTTCCGGAATTGGACGCGGCGTCCTCGCGGAATCCGTCCAGCTCCCGGTGCAAGGACAGGATAAGCGCGGTGTTTTCGGCTATTTTCAGGCGGTCTGGCGTCACCTCGACGCCCTGCCCCTTCAATTTCGCAACCTCCGCGACGAAAGCGTGCGGATCGAAGACGACGCCATTGCCGATGATGGACAGCTTGCCTTGCCGCACCACGCCGGACGGCAGCAGCGACAGCTTGTAGACCTTGCCGTCGACGACCAGCGTGTGGCCGGCATTGTGGCCGCCTTGGAAGCGCACGACAACGTCGGCGCGCTCCGACAGCCAGTCTACGATCTTGCCTTTGCCCTCATCGCCCCATTGCGAGCCGACGACCACCACATTGGCCATATTTCTTTTCCCTTGAGACGCCGCACGAGCAGCTTGAAAACAGTTCGAAACGACAGGCCTCTATCGCATCGGCCCCCAAAATCGGAATCGATTTTCGGAAAAGCACGACGCGAGGATTAGAGCCTTCCGACGCGTACTTGTAGCGTCCAATCGCACGCACGTCGCTCTATAGCGTCAAGACCCGGCGAGCGCGACCACTCTTTGCCACCCAAAACGCTCCGAGGCACAACAATTTTCGCCTTTGACATCATTTACTTGGGCTGGCGGTCGCAATAGGGCCACACCGACGTCGAATTCCCACTGCCTGGCCGGAATGTCACGATGCATCGAGCCGCCTACCTATTCCTGCTGTTCACCACCTTGCTGTGGGGCGGCAACTCCGTGGCCGGCAAGCTGGCCGTCGACCACATTTCACCGATGACGCTGGTCTTCCTGCGCTGGATTCTGGCCGTTCTGATCCTGCTGCCGATCGGCTGGCGAACGCTGCATCAGGACTGGCCAGTGGTGCGTCGGCACTGGTTGCTGCTTGGCGGGCTCGGCGCTTGCGGCTTCGCCTTTTTCAATGCGATCTTCTACACGGCGCTCAACTACACGACGGCGATCAACGTCTCGATCGAGCAGGCGGCGATACCGATCGTGATCATCATCGCCAATTTCGTGCTGTTTCGCCTGCGGGTGAACCGGGTGCAGATCGCTGGCGTCGTGCTGACCATCATCGGCGTCGCGGTGACGGCGAGCCATGGCGACCTGCGCCAGCTTCTCAAGCTGGATCTCAACTTCGGCGACGCGATCATGCTGGTCGCCGTGCTTTGCTACTCCTTCTATTCGGTGGGGTTGCGGCTGAAGCCGGTCATCCGCTGGCAGAGCCTGATGCTGGCGCTGTCGGTTGCCGCACTCATCACATCGCTGCCTTTCTTCCTGTGGGAGATTGCCGCCGGCAAGGTCATCGTCCCCGACGCCCGCGGCTGGGCTGTCGCGTTCTATACTGCCATCGGTGCTTCGGTCATCTCGCAGATCTTCTATATCAGAGGCAACGAGCTGATCGGCGCCAACCGGGCCGGCCTGTTCATCAATCTGGTGCCGATCTTCGGTACGCTGCTGTCGGTGCTGATTGTCGGTGAGACATTCCAGCTTTATCAGGCGCTGGCTCTCGCGCTGGTGCTGGGCGGCATCAGCCTCGCCGAATACAGCGGACGGAAGATGGCGGTATCCGCTGCTCAATGAAGTCGCTTGCCGCGACGGTTCACTGCGGTCCGTCAACGACCATGGAAGCGCCCCGCGTGCTGCTGCACACGGGGTGATCGAATTTCAGGCCGCGCCGACGTCGAAATGCAGCCGCTTGGCCGAGTCGATCGATTTGTGCGAGCGCACCTGCGCCAACACGTCTTCCGGGAACGGCGCATCGAGATAGAGCAACGCAATGGCATCGCCGCCCGGCCGGTTGCGGCCGAGCTGGAAATTGGCGATGTTGACGCCGTTCTCGCCGCACACCGTGCCGAGCAGGCCGATGATGCCGGGCGCGTCGGCATTGGTCGTGTAGAGCATGTGCTGACCGACCTCGGCGTCGAGATTGATGCCCTTGATCTGGATGAAGCGCGGCTTGCCGTCCGAAAAACAGGTGCCGGCGATCGAGCGCGTCCTGTGCTCGGTCTTGACCGTTAGCTTGATATAGCCGTCGAACACGCCCGACTTGTCGCGCTTGACCTCGGCGACGATGATGCCGCGCTCCTTCACCATGATCGGCGCCGACACCATGTTGACGTCGGCGACCTGCGGCCGGATCAGCCCGGCAAGAGTAGCGCTGATCAGCGCCCGCGTATTCATCGTCGCGGTCGAGCCGTCGAACAGGATCTCGACCTCCTTGATCGGATCCTCGGTGACCTGTCCGACAAAGGCGCCGAGCACTTCGGCGAGCTTGACGAAAGGTTTCAGCCGCGGCGCTTCCTCGGCGGTGATCGACGGCATGTTGATGGCATTGGAAACGGCGCCCTTGATCAGATAGTCCGACATCTGCTCGGCGACCTGTAGCGCGACGTTCTCCTGCGCCTCCATCGTCGAGGCACCGAGATGCGGCGTCGCCACCACATTCTCCATGCCGAACAGCGCGTTGTTCTCCGCCGGTTCGACCTCGAACACGTCGATGCCGGCGCCGGCCACCTTGCCGCTCTTCAAGGCCGCGATCAGGTCGGCCTCGACGATCAGCCCGCCACGGGCGCAGTTGATGATACGCACGCCGGTCTTCATCTTTGCGATCGCCGCGGCGTCGATGATGTTGCGCGTCTTGTCGGTAAGCGGGGTGTGCAGCGTGATGAAGTCGGCACGGGCGAACAGCTCGTCGAGCTCGACCTTTTCGACACCGAGTTCCTCGGCGCGGCTGTCCGACAGGAACGGGTCGAAGGCGACGACGTGCATCTTCAGGCCGACGCCGCGCGTAGCGACGATCGAGCCGATATTGCCGCAACCGATGATGCCGAGCGTCTTGCCGGTGATCTCGACGCCCATGAAGCGGTTCTTTTCCCATTTGCCGGCATGGGTTGAGGCGTTGGCCTCCGGTATCTGGCGGGCCAGCGCGAAGATCATGGCGACGGCATGCTCGGCGGTGGTGATCGAATTGCCGAAAGGCGTGTTCATCACGATGATGCCCTTGCGGCTCGCCGCCGGGATGTCGACATTGTCGACGCCGATGCCGGCGCGGCCCACGACCTTCAGCCTGGTCGCGGCGTTGATCAGCTTCTCCGTGACCTTTGTCGCCGAGCGGATGGCCAGCCCATCATACTGGCCGATCACTTCGAGCAGTTTTTCCTTGTCCTTGCCGAGATCCGGCAAATAGTCGACCTCGATGCCGCGATCCCTGAAGATCTGCACGGCGGTGGTGGAAAGTTTGTCTGAGACGAGAACGCGGGGCATTGGCTTGGTCCTTTGCGATTGGCGTCCCTTCCCTTGAGGGGAGGGTCGGCGCGAAGCGCCGAAGTGGGGTCATTGCGGCCGGATGCGGCCAAATCTTTTTTCTTTCTGGATGGCGGATCATTGAGCGGGTGGAGGCGACCTTACCCGGCCTTTCGGGCCACCCTCGCTTCGAGGGAGAGGGAGTCAGGCGGCTGCCTTCAGCGACGCCTTTTGCGCGGCAAAGGCCCAGTCGAGCCAGGGCAGCAGCGCTTCGAGATCCGAGGTCTCGACTGTCGCGCCGCACCAGATGCGCAGGCCGGGCGGTGCATCGCGGTAGGCGCCGATGTCGTAGGCGACGCCTTCCTTGTCGAGCGCCGAGACGATTGCCTTGGCGAACGCAGCCTGTCCATCGGCGTCGAGTGCAGCGACATCCGGATCGGTGAAGGAAAGGCAGACCGATGTGTTCGAGCGCGTCGCCGGGTTGACGGCAAGATGGCCGAGCCAGGAAGATTTTCCGACAAAGCGATCCAGAACAGCGGCATTGGCATCCGCTCTGGTGACCAGCGCGTCGAGGCCGCCGATCGACTGCGCCCAACGCAGCGCGTCGCGATAGTCCTCCACGCACAGCATTGACGGCGTGTTGATGGTCTCGCCCTTGAAGATGCCTTCGATCAGCTTGCCGCCCGAGGTGAGACGGAAGATCTTCGGCAGCGGCCAGGCCGGCTTGTAGCTTTCCAGCCGTTCGACGGCGCGCGGGCTGAGGATCAGCATACCGTGCGCGCCTTCACCGCCCAGGACCTTCTGCCAGGAGAAGGTGACGACGTCGAGTTTCTGAAAATCGAGCTTTTGCGCAAAGGCCGCCGAAGTGGCGTCGCAGATGGTCAGGCCCTTGCGGGTGGCCGGGATGAAATCGCCGTTCGGCACGCGCACGCCCGACGTCGTGCCGTTCCAGGTGAAGACCACGTCGCGGTCGAAATCTATTTTGGTCAGGTCGGGCAGCGCGCCGTAGTCCGCCTCTAACCTGCGCACATCGGCGAGCCTCAGCTGCTTGACCACATCGGTGACCCAGCCGGAGCCGAAGCTCTCCCAGGCGACCATGTCGACGCCGCGTTCGCCGAGCAGCGACCACAGCGCCATTTCGACCGCGCCGGTATCCGAGGCCGGCACGATGCCGATGCGGTAATCCGCCGGAACCTGGAGGATTTCCCGCGTCAGCTCGATTGCTTGTTCAAGCTTGGTCTTGCCGATCTTGGCACGGTGCGAGCGCCCGAGCGCGGCATTTTTGAGCGCCTCGACCGACCAGCCGGGGCGTTTTGCACAGGGACCTGAGGAAAAATTGGGATTTGCCGGACGGAATTCGGGCTTCGTATGCGTCGTCATCGTGGTCTATCCTTCCAGATAGTGGCCCCTCGTTGGGGAGGGGTGGCCCACGGACGGCGATATGCGTTCAGGCTTTCGGCGTCAAGGGGAAAGTTTTTGTCGCTGTCGGGATACCGGCTGCCTTTGGAAAAAAAGTGCCACAACGCAAACGGCGGGCCAAAGACCCGCCATTGTTCACGCCTCAGCTTCGATCGAGCCTACCAGAGGTCGTATCGCAGTCCGACTTTGACCTGGTGATTATTGATCCCTTTGCGGATCGGATAAGAAGTCAGGCTTTCGGCCGTCACATATTCGGCGTCGGGTGCGGAGAAATACTGATACCCCACATCGACTGAGACATTCTTGGACACTTGGTAGGCAAGGCCGGCATTCAGCGTGTAGGCGAAGGAGTATTGGGTCTTGTTGTCACGCAGGACGAAATCGTCGGTGGGGTCGGCGTTGGCGGTGAAGTAGCTCGCCGACAGGCGGCGCTTGCTCTGGAGGATACCGACACCAGCGCCGAGATAAGGCGTGATTCCGACATAGGTGCCAAGGTCGACATAGCCATTGAGTATGCCTGAGAAGGCATAGTTCTTCAGGGTCGCCGATGCCACGGTCGTTCCGTTGTTATAGCCGACCTCGATCTTGTTGCCGGGCAGATAGCCGGCATTGAGATCGGCGCGCAAATAGTCGTTGAAATGGTAGCCGAAGCCAATGCTGGCGAAGATGGGATCTTCCTTTTCGTCGAAGCTCGCGGGCGTGAAGGCGAAATCCTCATCCCTGAAGCTCTTCTGCACCAGATAGGAGACATCGCCGCGCAGATACCATCCCGAGCCAACCTCGACCGGTACATAATCGGGCGCCTGGTCGACATAGACCGGCGGTTCGTAATCGGCACCAAGCGCCGGCGTCAGCGGCAACACGACGACTGCTGCTAGCGCCAGTGCTACAGGCGATTTGGATGTCATGGTTCTCGGCTCCCGAACTTGGCGCATTCGCAATCGCGCGCCGTTTCAGACAGCATTGTTAACCATAGTGGTTAAGTGCGGGTTAAGGATAACAAGGCGTTAGCAATTGATTTGATCCGCTTTCGCTTCTCAAGTTGGGCGGTGTTCCCGAGCGCCGCAGCATCTTAGGCAGCCAAAACGAAACCGCCCGGCATCAGCCGGGCGGTCGACGAATTCCTGGATTTCAGAAACAACTACTTGGTGTAGACGGGCTCGGGTTCTGGAACGTAGGGCTCCGGCGGCGCGCAGTCCGACCTGCCGAACTGGTAGCGCAGGCCGCCACGCACTTCGTGCACGTTGATGCCTTTGTCATAGCCTGGGCCGACATTGGGGAGGGAGGCATAGTCGAACATCTTACCGCCATTGATGTGGCTGAAGCGGTAGCCGACATCGAGTTTGACGCGATCGGTCAGGCAGTAGGATGCGCCCGCCATGGCAGCATAGGCAAAACGCCAGCCCTTGCCACCGCTATGATCAAATGAACCGTCGCTGTCCACGTTGTGCAGTTCATCCCACTTGACCCAGGCACCGCCGATGCCGGCGCCGACATAAGGCGTGATCCCATGCCAGGTGCCGATGTCGACATAGGCGTTGGCCAAGAGCAGCAGCGCCGAATAGGACGAGGTATCGACGGACGTGCAAGGCGTTTGCTGCGGGCCGCAGAAGCCGTCGGTCGAGCCGCGGAATTTGGACTTGCTCATCCAGTCCAAGGTGAGATCGGTGCGGAAATGCTCGTCGATCTGGTAACCAACACCGCCGCCGGCCGAGAAGGCGCCGTCCAGCTTGCCTGTATCGAACTTGCCGGGATTCTGGGGCGCTACACCGTACGTGATGTAGTCGCCGCCACGAAACTTCGACCAGTGATAGTCGATGTCGCCACGGATATACCAGCCGCCGAATTCGGCCGGCTGCTCGTAGGCAACCGGTGGTGGCGCCTCCTCGACTACGGGCGGCTCGACGAAATCGGCGGCGAATGCCGGCCCGGCGCCGGCAAACAGCGCGGCCAGGAGGGCCATTCTTGCTGTGTTGAACATGCTTATCACTCCTGAGAACCCTCGAACGGCGAACGCGCCCGAAACGTGATTGACCTCAGTTGTGGATAATGAATCGGAAAGGTTAAAAGGCGTTTAACCGTATTGATTAACCACGAATCTCCAAAAGTCGAGCAATCTGGCGGCCGTTGCTGCAGGCGGAATTGGCGACTCAATAAAAAGCCCGCCGGCAAGGCGGGCTTTGAACCGATGTTGGAGGGAGATCAGGCGGCGCTGCGCGTTTCCGAAATGACCTCGACGATGTCGTTGACGACCGACTCGACAAGTTGTGGGTCGTCGCCTTCCGCCATGACGCGGATGAGCGGCTCCGTGCCGGATGGCCGGATGACCAGGCGCCCGGCCTTGCCGAGGCGATTGCGCGCATCTTCGATCGCTGCCTTGACCGGCGCCTCCTCGAGCGGCTTGCCGCCGGAAATATGCACATTCTTCAACAGCTGCGGCACCGGCTCGAACTTCTTCGACAGTTCGCTCACCGGCCGGTTCTGCCGCTTGATGCAGGCGAGCACCTGCAGCGCCGAGACAAGGCCGTCGCCGGTGGTCGAAAAGTCGGACAGCACGATGTGACCCGACTGTTCGCCGCCGACATTGAGCCCATGGGCACGCATGTGCTCGACGACATAGCGGTCGCCGACCTTGGTGCGATGCAACTGCAGGTTCATGTCGCCGAGGAAGCGTTCGAGGCCGAGATTGGACATTACCGTCGAGACGACACCGCCGCCGGCCAGCCGCCCGCTCTGGTGCCAGGACTCGGCAATCAGCGCCATGATCTGGTCGCCATCGACGATCGCGCCGTTCTCGTCGACGATGACGACGCGGTCGGCATCGCCGTCGAGCGCAATGCCGATATCGGCGCGCACTTCGTGCACCTTCTTTTGCAAGCCGGCTGGATGAGTCGAGCCGCATTCCTTGTTGATGTTGAAGCCGTTGGGCTCGACATTGATGGCAACGACCTCGGCGCCGAGTTCCCATAGCGCGTCGGGCGCCACCTTGTAGGCGGCGCCATTGGCACAATCGACGACGATGCGCAGGCCCGACAGCGACATCGAGCGCGGCAGCGTGCGCTTGGCGAATTCGATATAGCGGTCATGCACGCCGTCCACGCGTTTGGCGCGGCCGAGCCCATCGGAATCAGCGAGCGCCAATTCGATATCCTTGTCGAGCATCCCCTCGATACGCTCCTCGATCTCATCGGACAGCTTGTAGCCATCGGGGCCGAACAGCTTGATGCCGTTGTCGTAATAGGGGTTGTGCGAGGCAGAAATCATCACCCCGATATCGGCGCGCAGCGAGCGCACCAGCATGGCAACAGCGGGCGTCGGGATAGGGCCGAGCAGGAAGACATCCATGCCGGCGGCGCACAGGCCGGATACCATCGCGTTCTCGATCATGTAGCCGGAAAGCCTGGTATCCTTGCCGAGCACGACGCGGTGGCGGTGGCTGCCGCGCTGGAACGAGAGGCCGGCGGCCATGCCGACCCGCATGGCGACCTCCGCCGTCATTGGAAACTTGTTGGCTCGCCCACGAATGCCGTCCGTACCGAAATAATGTCCTGCCATGTTCGCCAGCTTCCCGATGGTTCTTTCCGAGCATCTCATGCCATAAAATGGCCCAAGCCCCGTCATCACATTGTATGATTATGGACGACCAATCCTTAGAAAATTGTTGTTTTGTGTGTTTTGCGTCACGCTAGTGTGTTGATTTTCAAGTTCCGAGCCCTTGTTGCGGCAGCAGCATCAGAAACGTCAACTCAAACTCCTCTGGATCCTTTGGTCTGTGGCAGTGTGGCCTTGAACCCGAGTCCGCATCGTGCGGCTCCAGACAGCGGTAGGCTCAGGTCCTCCGCACCCGCCGATCTGACTGGCTGTCATGTGACGCAGTGGCCTCGCTGGGACCCAGCCATATGCGCGCTCTCCGTGCAATGCACCCGGACGAACTTGGCTGGGAGACGGTCCCGGCAACGAATTCATCACCTTAAAGAAAAGAATGCACTTCTAAATTTGACTCTACGCTACTTAGCATCTGGCGCAACCAGCCGTTGAGCGCTATTGCTGCACTGGGACATATCATGAACTGCCACAGGGAGAAAACGCATGCTCATCCACCGACTTGCCACTTTGACGGGTCTTGCCGTCGCGACCTTGTTCCTGGCGGCGCCTGCCAATGCGCTGACCATGGCCGAGTGCAGCACCAAGTACAACGCGGCGAAGGATGCGGGAACGCTTGGCGGGCAGAACTGGAACCAGTTCCGCAAGGCGCAATGCGGCACTGCCACCGCCGCTACGACCGACACCGCCCCGGCCAAGGCCACTGACACCACCAAGGCAGCCGCCGGCGACGATGCGGCCCCGGGCCTGACGGCGAAGGAGTGCAGCACCAAGTACCAGGCGGCAAAAGCCGCCGGCACGCTGAACGGCATGAAGTGGAACGATTTCCGCAAGACCCAGTGCGCCGCCGACGCGACCGCAGCCGCACAACCCGCCGCCACGACCAAGGCTGCGGCAGCCGCCGACGACGACGCTGCGCCGGGCCTGACGGCCAAGGAATGCAGCACCAAATACCAGGCCGCCAAGGCTGCCGGCACGCTCAACGGCATGAAATGGAACGACTTCCGCAAGAGTGAATGCGCCGCCGGCGCAACTGCAGCGGCACAACCTGCCGCGGCACCTGCCGAGGCGGCGACAGCCGCGGCGACCGATTCCGGCAAAGGCCTCAGCATGGCGGATTGCAGCGCCAAATATCAGGCTGCCAAGGCCGGCAACACGCTGAACGGCATGAAGTGGAACGACTTCCGCAAGAGCCAATGCGGCGCCGGCGCAGCCGACGACGACACCCTGCCGGCTCCTGATGCCAAGTATACCGGCGATCCGCAGCCGCCGACCATCACCGCCCCCCAGGGCGTGAAATTCCCGACGGCGATCTCCAAGAAGTATGCAACCGAGACCCCGGCCAAGGGCCGCATGCACACCTGCCTCGACCTCTATTACGCCAACAAGGACGCCAATACGCTGGGCGGCCTCAGGTGGATCCAGAAGGGCGGCGGCTTCTACAGCCTCTGCAACGCCAAGCTGAAGAGCTGACCGGCGCCAACATCCGACGATAGGAGCCCGCGAGCCGCAAGGTTCGCGGGCTTTTTGTTGGCCGACTCCAACGAGAGGCCCGGCGTTGGAAGGTTGGCAGCGTCGACTACGCTGCCAATCTCCCCCCTGGTGGGGGAGATGCCCGGCAGAGCAGAGGGGAGTGCGAAGGATCGCAAACCTTTAAATTTGTTTTCTCTGATTGAGATCAGATCAGTTGTGGCGTGTCTGCGATACGTTGGCAGGTCGGCGGGACAGCGCCCCCCTCTGTCCTGCCGGACATCTCCCCCACAAGGGGGGAGATTAGCCATCATGCCGGCTTTCGCCAATCGCCAACGTTGGCGCAAGGTTGCGGATAGCTCCCCAGTCGAAAGATGCCTGAAACGAAAAAACCCGCCTCGACGGGCGGGTCTTCGGGGCCAATTGCCACCATACCCAAATTAGTAGCATAGCTGCCGGCACAAAGCAAGAACAAAATGTGGTGCCCTCGCAAAAATACGGATTTGCTTCCCCCCCCCGCGCCTTGCCGATCTTCCCGAAGTCGTCATCGAGGACGATAGAAGGCCACGTTCCTTCGCGGGGGGATTGGCCGTCATCTCACTTTCGCATTCCCCAAAAGAAAACGCCGCGGTCAAGGCCGCGGCGCTTCGAAAGTCGATCTGTCTCGGGCCGGAGCCTAGCTTGACGGCTGGGGTTCCATGCCACCTTCGGGCTCGGGACCCTTCTTGCGGCGGCCGGACTTTGGTACGGCCGAGCCACGGCTCGGCGGCGTGTCATCGCCGAGGTCGCGTGCGGGCTTATTGCCGGCGATCAGCTGCTTGATCTCCTCGCCCGACAGCGTCTCGTATTCGAGCAGGCCTTGCGCCAGCGCGATCCATTCCTTCTTTTTCTTGGTCAGGATTGACCTTGCCGTCGAATAAGCCTCGTCGATCAGCCGGCGCACTTCGGCGTCGATGATCTGCGCCGTCTCTTCCGAGATGTTCTGCGTGCGCGCCACCGAATGGCCGAGGAACACCTCCTCCTGGTTGTCGCCATAGGCGACATGGCCGAGCTTGTCGGAGAAGCCCCAGCGCGTCACCATGGCGCGCGCCAGCTTGGTCGCCTGCTCGATATCGGAGGAGGCGCCCGAGGTGATGTTCTCCTTGCCGAACTTGAACTCCTCGGCGACACGGCCGCCCATCATGATGGCGAGGCGCGAGATCATGTATTTGTAGCTCATCGAATAGCGGTCGCCTTCCGGCAGCTGCATGACCATGCCGAGTGCCCGGCCGCGCGGAATGATGGTCGCCTTGTGCAGCGGATCGGCGGACGGCACGTTGAGCGCCAGAATGGCGTGGCCGGCCTCGTGATAGGCGGTCAGCTCCTTCTCGGCCTGCGTCATCGCCGACGAGCGGCGCTCGGCGCCCATCATGATCTTGTCCTTGGCGTCCTCGAATTCGGCCATGGTGACGAGGCGCTTGTTGCGCCGTGCCGCCATCAGGGCGGACTCGTTGACCAGGTTCATCAGGTCGGCGCCGGAAAAGCCCGGCGTGCCGCGCGCGATCACCTTGAGGTCGACATTGGGCGCCAGCGGCACGTTGCGCACATGCACCTTCAGGATCTTTTCGCGGCCGACGATGTCGGGGTTCGGCACCACCACCTGGCGATCGAAGCGGCCCGGCCTGAGCAGCGCCGGATCGAGTACGTCGGGCCGGTTGGTGGCGGCGATCAGGATGATGCTTTCGTTGGATTCGAAGCCATCCATCTCGACCAGCAGCTGGTTCAGCGTCTGCTCGCGTTCGTCATTGCCTCCGCCGAGGCCGGCACCGCGATGGCGGCCGACCGCGTCGATTTCGTCGATGAAGATGATACAAGGCGCATTCTTCTTGGCCTGGTCGAACATGTCGCGGACGCGGCTTGCGCCGACGCCGACGAACATCTCGACAAAGTCCGAGCCCGAAATGGTGAAGAACGGCACGTTGGCTTCACCGGCGACCGAGCGGGCGAGCAGCGTCTTGCCGGTTCCGGGAGGACCGACGAGCAGCACGCCGCGCGGGATCTTGCCGCCGAGCCGCTGGAATTTCTGCGGGTCGCGCAGGAACTCGACGATCTCTTCCAGATCTTGCTTGGCTTCGTCGACGCCAGCGACGTCCTGAAAGGTGACGCGGCCATGCGCTTCGGTCAACAGCTTGGCCTTCGACTTGCCGAAGCCCATGGCACGGCCGGAACCGGACTGCATCTGGCGCATGAAGAATATCCAGACGCCGAGGATGAGGATCATCGGCAGCCAGGAGATCAGGGTGCCGAACAGCGAATTGGAGCCGTCGGATTCAGGACGCGCATTGATGGTGACGTTCTTGTCCTGCAGACGCGAAACCAGTGACGGGTCCCCAGGCGAATAGGTCTGGAAACCGTTGGAGCTGTCCGTGTAATTGCCGGAGATACGGGCGCCGGCGATGGTCACCGACTTGATCCGTCCGGCGGCGACTTCCTGCAGGAACTGCGAATAGGGGACATCGCTCGAGGCCCCACGCGTCTGCGGCGTCTGGAAAAGATTGAAGAGAGCGATGAGCAGGACCGCTATGATCGCCCAGAGCGCGAGGTTGCGATAATTCGGATTCATCAATTGTCCCGTTGGCGCCGCTGGGCGGACACGCGTCGTGAGAGGAAACTTGGCCCTAACATAGGGAGAGCGTCTCCCCTTGCCAAGCATAACAGCAGGTCTCGGTTAAGCTTTCGCCCGTGGTAGGCCGGCACTGTGGCCGCCGAATGGCGAGGCTGGAACCGGCGCCGCGCCAAGCAAGGCGGCGACGGCATCGGCCGGCGCCAGATCGAAGGACGGCAGGAAACGGGCGAAGGGCGCGACTGCCGGATATGCGGCGACAGCAGCCGGCATCGGGCCTTCCCCGGGCAAACCCGGGCCTTCCCCAGGCAGACCAAGGCATTCGCCATCCCGCCATAGCGCCGGCTCGGCGGCCAGGGCCGCGCGTACAAGGCTTGCCGGCGTGCCATGCCCGGCAATTGCCCGCTTTGCGGCAAGAGCCGCCCCGAGCGGTGCTACCAACAGCGGCGCGATCAACAATGCACCTGAACTGTCGCCCAATGTGATCCGTCTGCGGCCGTCCCAAAGGGCATTGTCGGAAACCTCGACAGCGGGCGGCAGATCGCGCAATTCGCGATGCAAAAAGATACCGGTACGCCGGGCATCGATCACGGTCCGCGACAATGTGGCACAAAGCGGCCCGGTGCGGAGCCGGCCGAAAAGGGCTTCGCTGCGGGCCTGGTCGGGAAGGAAAGCTGTGCCGCCGGTCGCCGCCAGCAGAATGCGCAGCGCATAAATAGCCGCCCCGCTGTCGCTTTCAGTCGCAAAATCCCGGTCGAGGCGGACGAGGCCGGCGGCTGGCCTGGAGGCCAAGCTGCGGATCAGCATGGCCGCGCGGCGTCCCAGTTGCTCACGCTCGGCCGCCACCTTTCTGGCCAGCGCTATCGCTTCAGCCACACGAGGCGCACCATCGCCTTCGGCAAGTGCTGCGCGGACGCGCGGCCGCTCGAAAGCGGTGTCGGCATTGGTCGGATCTTCGATCCAGGCAACCTGTTCACGCCGCAGGAATTCGCGCAGTGCCTCACGCCTTACGCCGAGCAGTGGCCGCACGATCCAGTGCCGCCAGTCGTAGAGGGTTGCCGGCGCCATCCCGGCAAGACCCCGCCCTTCCTCGCGCCGCCCGTCGTCGCTTTGCCCGCCATCACTTGGCCGCTCGTCACTTGGCCGCTCGTCAGTTGGCCGCTCGTCACGCGCCCACTCGTCCCGCGTTTGCCGCATCAGCACGGTCTCGGCCTGGTCGTCGGCGGTGTGGCCAGTCAGGATCAGGCCGATGCCTGCCGCTTCGGCGGCCTCGGCGAGCAGCCGGTGTCGGGCTTTGCGCGCGGCGGCGGGGAGGCCGGTCGATGGTTTGCGCCCCGACCAGGCGAGAACGCGATGGGCAATACCGCGCGCCGCGCACAGCCTGGCCACGGCTTGCGCTTCCGCTGCCGCTTGCGGCCGCAATCGATGATCGATCGTTACCGCCAGCAATTTCGTTGCCGGGGCGTTACGGTCGAGATGGGCTTTGAGGAGGAGGAGAAGGGCGGTCGAGTCGCTGCCGCCGGACACGGCCGCAACAGCGCCGTTGGAAAAGTCGATCCGCGAAAAATCCGAAAGGTCAGGCCCGGTGTCGAGCGTCATGCATGTCGCCCAAGCGTGGGCCCGGTTTTGCGGCAGCGACACGCAACGGAAAAACTAGCACGCCGCGAGTGCCCTTTCCTGCTTGACCCGCTCCTTGAGCGCGCCGGAAATATCAGGGTAGCGCTTGCCGATCTCGCTGAAAGTGGCACAGGCCACGTCGCGCTGTTTCAGCCCGACCAGTGAAACGCCGAGCTTCAGCAGCATGTCGGGCGCCTTCTTGGCCTTGGGATAGTCCTTGCTGGCAGCGAGGAAAATCTCGGCCGCATCGCGGTATTTCTGCTGGCCGAGCAGCGATTCACCGAGCCAGTAATGCGCATCCGCCGCTTTGGCGTCCCGGGGAAAACGGGCGATGTGATCGCGGAAACCCTGTTCGGCGGTGCTGTAGTCGCCCGACAGGATGAACTGGTAAGAGTTGCGGTAAAGCTCCTCCGGGTCGTTGGTCGATGGGAGTGCCGCGACCACCGTGTCGTCGGATTTACCGGCCTTGTTGCCGGCCGCGCTGGCGCCGTTGGCTGGGGCCGTATTCTGCGACGGCGCGTTCGCCTGCGCATTGCCATCGGCTTCGACGACATTGCCGTTTTTGTCGACGGTGATGGTGCCGAACGTCTTGGGCGGCGCGCCGGGGATCAGCTTGCCGGGATCGCCGTTGGGCGATTCGATGATGACGTCTTCGACGCTTTTGCCGCCGTCTGCTGCCTTGCCCGCGTCGGCCGGAGCCTGCGTTGCCGGGACCTCCGCCACGTTACCGTCGCTGCTGGGCGCGGCCTCGGACTTCTTCTGTCCGGCCGGCTGCTGCGCGCCTTGCGGACCGCCTTCCAACTGCTGGAAACGGAATTCGTTGTCTTCCTGCTGCTTGCGGATCTGCTCCTGCATCTGCAGAACCTGGAAATTGAGTTCCTCGATCTTGCCGTTCATCTGCCGGAGCTGTTCCTCCAGCGCCGGAGTGCCGGTGCCATCCTGTTGTGCGAATTGAACCTGATCCGGCTTTTTCCTTTCGCCGAAAATGGCGGGCAGTTTGATCGTCGGCAGATGGAAGGAAAAACCGCTTTCCGATGACTGCTCGGTGGCGTTTGCCCCGATACCGTCAGCAAGTGCCGCGATACTTGATACGAGCAGCAGCGCAAGCGTGCCGCTCAAGACCGATCTGAAATGCATGTGCCTCTCGCCGTGAAACCATTGTTGCGCGCCTCTCACTCGAAGTAGACCAGCCAACTGGGGACTGGCCAGACGCTCTCGGCTCTTAACAGGACGTGAGACTTCGGCCAAATTTTGTTTGGAGCGAGCAGATACGAAAAAGGCGGCCCTGCGGCCGCCTTTCGCACTAAGTGTTGCATTTTTGCCGATCAGGAGCCGGCGCCGCTCAGGGTGGTCACGGCGCGGCGGTTCTGCGACCAGCAGGAGATGTCGTCGCAAACCGCGACCGGACGCTCCTTGCCGTAGGAAATGGTCTTCAGGCGCTGCGCCGAAACACCCTTGGCGACCAGGAAGTCGCGGGTGGCGGCAGCACGGCGGGCGCCGAGCGCCAGATTGTATTCGCGCGTGCCGCGCTCGTCGGCATGGCCTTCGATGACGATGGCATACTGCTTGTACTGGTTCAGCCACTGCGCCTGGCGCGACAGCGTCGTCTGCGCATCGGCGCGGATCGAGGAAGAATCGGTATCGAAGAAGATGCGGTCGCCGATATTGACGGTAAAGTCCTGGGCCGACCCGGGCGTTGCCGCGCCGGCGCCGTTGAGGCCGAGATCGGCGGCGCTGTTCGGCGTCTTCTTCGAGGCGCAACCGGTGATCGCGAGCATCGCGACGAGCGCGATCATGACCGGGTTTGTGGTAAGTGCTGCGATACGGCCCATGCCGCCTCTCCTTCGCAATTCGAGTGATTTCATTGATCGTCCAGTAACCACGTTTGGGTTAACCGACGCTCAAGAAACACGGTTAAAATTTGGTTTCGGCTGCCGTCCGCAACCGTTCTGCCGAGGGCTACTCAAGGGCGACAATGAGCGCGGACCGTAGGCGGAAATGCGGCCAAAACATGAAAAGAGGGAATTGAGGAGTTGAGGAATTGAGGAATTGAGGAATTGAGGAAGAGATCACCTCAGCTTCTCTCTGAGATTGACCAGCATTCCATAGACGCGGGCATAGGATTGCAACCAATCGTCGCGTTGCGCCTGTGTGATGTACTCGAGGTCGAACGCATACGAAATCCAGGTCTCCACTTCACTGCACGATCCTATGGCCATCGAAGTGAACCGTGCGAATTCGGGCTTGGAGTGGGTCTGTTTGGCAAAGCCTTCGGCCAAATTGGCGCAGATCGCCTTGCTGGAACGACGTAGTTGATCGGCGAGCGCGTATTGCTCCCATTTTCGGAAAGGCAAGCGTGGCTCTGTGTACCCCAAGGGAAACCGCATAGGCACGCTTATAGACTTCTAAATCCCTCGCGTGCTCGATGTGACCTCTGCCTTCTCCATTCTTCAGTTCTTCAACTCTTCAGTTCTTCAACTCGTCAGTTCGTCAGTTCTTCAATTCCTCAATTCCTCTTCCCGCCTATTCCAGCAGCGGCGACCAGGCCGGATCCGAGGCGAAGTTCGCCGTCGGGATCGGCTGTTCGTTGCGGCCGGTGAGATCGACCGAAACAAGTTTTGGTCCGCCATTGGAATCACGGAAGAACATCAGCACCCGGCCGTTGGGTGCCCAGGTCGGCCCTTCCTGCTGAAAGCCGGTAGACAGGATGCGCTCACCCGAACCGTCGGTGCGCATGACGCCGATCTGGAATTCGCCGCCGGTCTGCTTGGTGAAGGCGATGAGATCGCCGCGCGGCGACCATACCGGCGTCGAATAGACGCCGTCGCCGAACGAGATGCGGGTCTGGCCCGAGCCGTCGGCGCCCATCACATAGATCTGCGCGCGGCCGCCGCGATCCGAGGTGAACACCACCTTGCTGCCGTCAGGCGAGTAGGACGGTGAGGTGTCGATGGCGGTCGAGTTGGTAAGCCTGGTCGTCGAGCGGCTTCTCAGGTCCATGGCGAAGATGTTGGAATTGCCGTCATCGCGCAGCAGGCTCATGATCACCTTCTGGCCGTCGGGCGAAAAGCGCGGCGCAAACGTCATGCCGGGGAAATTGCCGACCAGCTCGCGCTGCCCCGTCTCGATCTGCAGCAGGTACACCCGCGGCTGACCGCTTTCATAGGACATGTAGGTGATTTCCTGCCGGTTCGGCGAGAAGCGCGGCGTCAGCACGATCGATTTGCCGTTCGAGAGATAGCGGACGTTGGCGCCGTCCTGGTCCATGATGGCAAGCCGCTTCTTGCGCGCATTCTTGGCACCGGACTCGTCGATGAAGACAACGCGCGTGTCGAAATAGCCCTTCTCGCCGGTCAGCCGCTCGTAGATCGCATCGGCGATGATATGGGCGACGCGCCTGGTATTGGCGTCGTTGGCGAAGAACTGCTCGCCCGACATCTGCTGGCCGGCAAACGTGTCCCACAACCGGTACTGGGCGCGAATGCGGCCGTCAGCCTCCTTGCCGACACTGCCGGTGACCAGCGCCTGCGCATTGATCACCTTCCAGTCTTCGAAGCGCGGCGTGGCATCCGGGCTCGAGATCTTTTCAATGAAAGCGCTTTTGTCGATCGGCGCGAACAGGCCGGAGCGTTTCAGGTCGGCACTGACGATGCCGGAAATCTCGGCGCCGAGCGCATCGCCGCCCTGGAAGTCCGTGATGGCGATCGGCAACGGCTCGACATTGCCCTTATTGACGTTGAGCTCAACGAGCGCCCGCGCCGGCAGGGTGACGGCAACGGTCATACCCAGCGCCATCGCTGCGATCGTCAGGAGCGGCTTGAGGATGGATTTCATGTCTTCTCGCTTCTTTCGCTGATTCTGTGAGCGCCGGGCCTAAAGGCCGAGCATCTCCCTAGGGTCAAAAGTGACCCGAACGTCGGACCAGATGTCTTGCTTGCCCGCCGGAACCTGCAGGCCGGCCATGTCGCATTTCTGAACCGCGCGCACTGCACTTTCGTCAAACGGGCGGTTTCCGCTCGATTTTTCGACAGTAGGCCGGCCATCCAGCTTGCCGGAGGCGTCCAGGTTGAACTGGATCACAGCCACGAAATTCTCCGAACCCTCGAGCCCTACCGGCAGGGTCCAGCAATTACTAAGCTGGGCCTCCAATGCCCCCTGCTCCGATTTCGAAAGCTTCTGGCCCTGATCCTTGTCGCCGCCGAGCGATGCTTGCTGGGTCGAGCGCTTGGCGCCGCCGCCGGACGGCTTCCGCTTGTCGAGCAGAGCCGAAATCTCGTCGGCGTTGAACTGCTTGTCTTCAGATTTCGGCCTGGACGAGGCTTCCTTGACCGGCTTGTCGGCATCCTTGCGCTCGGGCGCCTTGGCGCTTTCGGCCTGGGCCGGCTGCGGCTTCGGCCGAGCCTCGGGTGCTGGCGCCGAGTCCGGAAGCTGCGCCTCCTCGGTCGGCGGTTGCTTGGCAATCGCCTCGGCGACGGCATCCGGCTTGACCTCGGGCTGCGGATCGATCGCGGCGGTCTTGTCCTGCGGTGGCGTGGGCGTCGGCTCCGTGGCCGGCGTCGGCTTGGGCTCGGTCTGCTTGACCGGCTCGGGCTTGACCTCTTCCTTCGGCTGCGGCACCGGCGCGACCTCCGTAGCGGGAATAGGCTTCGGCTCTTCCTTCGGCTTCGGCACGTCCTCGGGTTTGGGCTTTTCGACCGGCGTCGGCGCGGGTGGCGGAGCCGCCGTCATGTCGACTGGCTGGGGCTTGGGCTCAGGTGTCGGCGGCTTGTCGGTATCGACGCTGTTATCGCCGACTTTCTGGGCATCGGGAACGATGTCGGGACGCTGTGTCGGCAGCGGCGCCGGCTTGTCATGCATCACAGACTTCTTGTCGCCTTGCAGGACCTGTGCCGTCGCTTCCATCGGCACGATCTCGACCGACACCGATTCCGCATCGGACGCAGGCATCGCGGGCGGCGAGGACAAGGTGAACAGCCCGAAGGCAATCGCCACCGTATGCAAGATCACCGATGTGGTGAGGCCGGTCCTCATCTTGCGTCTACTGATCCTGTTCCTGCAGTGAAACCAGGCCGATATTCTTGTAGCCGGCAGCCGAGATGCGGGCCATCACCTTCATGGCCGTGCCGTAATCCGTCGCCTTGTCACCCCTGATGAAAATGCGCTCGTCATAGCCCGTCTTCGAGATCGCCTGCAGCTTCGCCACCAGCTCCTCGACAGGGATCTCGGTTTCCTGGAGGTAAATCTGACCGGCCGGGTTGATGGACACGGTTATAGGCTGCGTATCGGCGTTCATCGCCTTGGCCTGCGTATCCGGCAGGTCGATCGGCACGCCGACCGTCAGCAAGGGTGCTGCGACCATGAAGATGATCAGCAGCACCAGCATCACGTCGACCATCGGCGTGACGTTGATCTCCGATATCAAGGCGTGATGGCGGCCGCGCCGCCTGTGGCCGCGCCCGCCGCGTCCTCCGCCACCTGCGCTTACGGACATTCCCATGATCGTTCCTCAGGCCTTCTGCGCGACTTTTTCATCGATTTGGCGCGAGAGTATGGCGGAGAACTCATCCGCAAACCCTTCCATGCGCACCGCGATCTTGCTCGCGTCCGACGACAGCTTGTTGTAGGCGATGACGGCCGGGATGGCGGCGAGCAGGCCGATGGCTGTCGCCAGCAGCGCTTCGGCGATGCCGGGCGCGACCACCGACAGGCTGGTGTTCTTCGAGGCGGCGATCGCCTGGAACGAGGTCATGATGCCGATCACGGTGCCGAACAGGCCGATGAAGGGCGCCGCCGAGCCGGTGGTGGCGAGAAACCCGAGCCGCCCTTCCAGCTTTTCCATTTCGCGGGTCAACGCCAGATCCATCGCCTTGTCGATGCGGGTCTGCAGGCCGAGCGGCGATTTCGCGCCCTTCTCGAAGCTTTTCTTCCATTCGCGCATGGCGGCGACGAAGATCGCGCTCATGCCGGTCGTCTTGCGGTCGGCGAGCGTGCGGTAAAGCTCTTCCAGCGATTGTCCCGACCAGAACACCTGCTCGAAGCGGTTGAGCGCCAGCCGCATGCGGGCATAGGCGACGAGCTTGTCGACGATGATCGCCCAGGTCCAGATCGAGGCGCAGAGCAAGCCGATCATGACCAGCTTGACCACCCAACCGGCCTGCATGAACAAGGCCCAAATCGATAAATGCGCGCCCGGGTCGGCGAGAGCGATGTTTTCCATGTTACGTCCTTAAAGATTTTCGGGGCGTGGCTGGCGGCTGGCCCATGGGCATCCCTTGTGGTCCGTTCGCGTTAAGCTTGCGGAATAACCCCAAATGCACCGTTGGCGGCCTTTTCGGGGCAAATATTGGTGAAAGGAAGGCGCTTGGATTCTTCCAATCTTAACCAATCCCTTCATGGACCGTTATGGTTAAGGATGGGTTAGGACGTACAGCGCGGCGCATTGCCGCGCCCCGACGACCAGCCCGGCGATCCTCGCCCGGACGGGAGCTCCGGATCTTCCGCCTCTGAACTCTTATTTGCGCGTTCCGGGCATGAAGGCTGCCACCCAATCCTTGGGAAAGCGCCGCGGCCGGCCGTTCTCGCCGACGATCGCCGCTTCGACCCGCGCCTCGACCAGCACTTCGCTGCCGCGTTTCAACTGCTGCGCCATGACGATGCGGGCGCCGGAAATGTCTTCGGTGCGCGTATCGATGGTCAGGATGTCATCCATGCGGGCCGAACCGCGGAAATCGATCTCCATGCGCCGCACCACCCAGACTATTTTCTCGCCATGCTTGCCGTCGGCAAGCTCGGTGTGGTGGACGCCGGCCAGCCGCAGATAGTCGGACCGGCCGCGCTCGAAGAATTCGAGATAGCGCGCGTGGTAGACGACGCCGGAAAAATCGGTGTCGGCATAATAGACCCGCGCCATCAGTCGATGGCCGAATTCCGTCAGCGCGCCGGAAAGTCCGGCGGACAATGCCGATTCACCGTGATCGTCCATTGCGCTGTCCTTTTGGCCCGACAGGCCCTGTTTCAAGCAACACCTGTTTTGCGCATAGACCGGCGATGATCAAGACCTGGAGGGCTGGGCCGGGGACTGCCAGCACCGAAGCCATAAGCAGCGGAACCTAGGGTTCTTCCTGGAACAGGCTGATCTGCTGCTGCGCCAGGTCCTTTGGCGCGTCGAGGCCGAGATGCCGCCAGGCATTGGCCGCCAGCACGCGGCCGCGCGGGGTACGCATGATGAAGCCTTGCTGGATCAGAAAGGGTTCGATGATGTCCTCGATGGCATCGCGTGGCTCGGAAAGCCCGGCCGCGATGGTCTCGATGCCGACCGGCCCGCCGCCGAAATTCCGGGCGATCATCGACAGATAACGGCGGTCGAGCGCGTCGAGGCCGAGCCCGTCGACCTCCAGCCGCGTCAGCGCCTCGTCGGCGACCTTGCGGTCGACATGACCGTCGCCGGCAACGCTGGCGAAGTCGCGCACCCGGCGCAACAGCCGGCCGGCGATACGCGGCGTGCCGCGCGCCCGCCGGGCGATCTCCAAGGCACCGTCGTCGCCGAGCGGCATGGCAAGGATGCGGGCGCCACGCCGCACGATCTGCTCGAGTTCCTCGACCGAGTAGAAATTGAGCCGCACCGGAATGCCGAAGCGGTCGCGCAGCGGGTTGGTCAAAAGGCCGAGCCGGGTGGTGGCGGCGACAAGCGTGAAGCGGGCCAGGTCGATCTTGACCGAGCGCGCCGCCGGCCCCTCGCCGATGATCAGGTCGAGCTGGAAATCCTCCATCGCCGGATAGAGGATTTCCTCGACCGCCGGGTTGAGCCGGTGGATCTCGTCGATGAACAGCACGTCGCGGTCTTCGAGGTTGGTGAGCAGCGCCGCGAGATCACCGGCCTTGGCGATGACCGGACCCGAGGTCGAGCGGAAATTGACGCCGAGCTCGCGCGCCATGATCTGCGCCAGCGTCGTCTTGCCGAGGCCGGGCGGGCCGACGAACAGCACATGGTCGAGCGCTTCGCTGCGGCCCTTGGCGGCCTCGATGAACACTTTGAGATTGGCCCGCACCGCCGCCTGGCCGACGAAGTCGCCGAGCGTCTGCGGCCGCAAGGTCTGCTCGGCGTCCTCGCCGCGTCTGTCGGGAGCAATGAGGCGTGGCGAAAGGCTCATGCCGCCTTCCTTGCATATGGCAAGGGACCGGACAAGCAACGTCTCACCGTGCCAGCTCCTTCAGCCCGAAGCGGATCAGCTTCGAGGCGTCCACCTCCTCGCCTGCCGTCTTCAGCGCTGCCGCCACCGCATTGGCGGCGGTGTCGCGCGAATAGCCGAGATTGACCAGTGCCGAGACGGCGTCGGTAATCGGCGCCGAGGCAACGCCCTCACCGAGCTCCTGCTTCAGGCCGATGGTGCCGGAGGCAGTGCCCGCATAGGCCGGCGCCTTGTTCTTCAATTCGGTGACGATGCGCTCGGCGACCTTCTTGCCGACGCCGGGCGCGCGGCTGACCATGGCGATATCGCGCAGCGCAATCGCATTGGCGAGGTCGGCCGGCGCCAGCGTCGACAGGATGGCCAGCGCCACCTTGGCGCCGACGCCCTGCACATTGTTCATCAGCAGCCGGAACCACTCGCGCTCCAGCACCGACTGGAACCCATAGAGCCGCAGCATGTCCTCGCGCACATAGGTCTCGATGAACAGCACCACCGCCTCGCCGGGCGGCGGCAACGCGGCAAGCGTGCGCGCCGAGCAATAGGCGACGTAGCCGACGCCATGCACGTCAACGACGCAGAAATCCTCGTCGATCTCGTCCAGCGTGCCTTTTAGCTTGCCGATCATTTGAGCTTGCCGATCATGCCGGGTGGGTTTCCGGAGAGATGATATCGAGATCCGGGAAGTAGCTGCGATAGCGCGCGGCATCGCGCGTCAGCAGCCGATGCCCGGCGACAACCGCATGGGCGCCGATAAAGAAATCCGGCAGCGTTCGTTCGCCAATGCCGCCGGGGCGGCGATAGCGGGAATGCGTGACACCAGCGAGGAAGGCTGCTTCCCACGGCAGGAATTCGCGATCCATCTTGAGCATGTCGACTGCTTGGCGAAGGGCCTGTTCGGTCGCAATCAACGGCGCGAGCTCGGACCAGACGATTGCATTGATTACGAGTGCGCCGTCGCGCCGGCATGCGGTAATCGCGGATGCCGACCATTTCGTCTCCCGTCCGGCAGGACCCCAAACGTCGATCAGGACATTTGTGTCAATCAATGTCGAGATCTTCACGTGGGCCCCTCAGCCATTCCATATATTCGTTCGCCGTCATGCCTCCCAGATCCAGCGTACCGGCCATACGGCCGAGCATCTGGCTGAATCTGCGCGAGGCTTCCTCCTCCGACATGTTTTCGTCGACGGCTATGACACGAGCCCCGTCCTCGGTGGGGACGAACTCCACCTCCGAGCCCGGGCCGATACCCAGATGATCCCGTATTTCCTTCGGGATAGTCACTTGGCCCTTGGTGGTAACGCGCATGGTAATACCTCGTTGGTATTACTTATTGCCCACTGGAGAACAAGTCAAGAACAACCTTATCCGGCCAGCGCCACCATCCTGTAGGCGATGCTCTGCCGGTGATGCGCGTGACAGATGGCGATAGCCAGCGCGTCGGCGGCGTCATCGCTGTCGAACGTCGCCTTCGGCATCAGCACCTTGACCATCATGTGGATCTGCTTCTTGTCGCCATGGCCGACGCCGATCACCGCCTTTTTGACGGCGTTTGGCGCATATTCGGCAACGACAAGGCCGGCACGCGCCGGCACCAGCATGGCGATGCCGCGTGCCTGGCCGAGTTTCAGCGTCGCTGCGGCGTCCTTGTTGACGAAAGTTTGCTCGACCGCCGCCTCCTGCGGCATCGCGGCATGCAGGACCTCGGCGAGCCCGTCATACAACTGGCAAAGACGCACCGCCAGGGCGGCCTTGTCGTCGGACCGCACCGTGCCGGAAGCGACGAAGCGCAGCGAATTGCCGAGGCTCTCGACGATGCCCCAGCCGGTGCGCCTCAGCCCCGGATCGATGCCGATGATGCGAATCGCTTCCCCCATCCGTCAAATCTACCTTCGGGGGACAGCGATGCCAGCGAAATGTGAAACAAACCAGAAACAGCAAGCCGAGTCTGTTTAGAGAATGTTTGAGAATCGCTCTGGCGAGACAGATAGCGTGGTTTTCGAGACCGGAGCGGAGCGTACATAAGTACGCGAGCACCGGAAGCGCGGAAAGCTGCGCTAGTCTTGTCGTTTGAATAACTGTTGGCGCGAGCGACAGACGGTCCTCTGATCCTTTGGCGGATGTGACAGCCATCTCGGTTTCAACCGCGCAATGCTGCCGCAACGACGCTCTCCAGTGGCGTTGTCGGTCGACCGATCAGCCGGCTCATGGCGCCGCCGTCATCGAACAACGCTCCGCGTGAGGCTGCAATGTCGGCATCGGCCAGGATAGCGGCGAGATCGGCGGGCAGCCCGGCGCCTGTCAACACGCCCTCATAGGCCGCCCCGGCAAGATCGTTGTAGGCGATCGCCTTGCCCGATTGCCGCGAGACCTTCGCCGCAAGCTCGGCGAGCGTGAACGCTCGGTCCGCGGCGAGCTCGTAAATCCTCCCTGCTTGATCCTCGCTTGTCAGCACCACGGCCGCGGCCTCGGCATAATCCTGCCGCGCCGCGGACGAGAAGCGCCCCTCATTTGCGGCGCCGATGAAGGCGCCGTGCTCCAGAGCCGCCGGGAGCGCCATCAGATGGTTCTCGGTGTACCAGCCGTTGCGCAGGATGACGGCGGGTAGGCCGGAGGCCGCGATGACCTCCTCCGTCTGCCGATGTTCGACCGCGAGCCTCGCGGGAGACGTGTCCGCATGCAGCATGCTCGTGTAAGCGATCAGCGAAACCCCCACCCGTTGGGCGGCCTTGATCACTGACCGATGCTGCGGCAAGCGGCCGCTGACTTCGGTCGAGGAAATCAGCAGCAGTCTATCGACGCCGGCCAGCGCCATCGGGAGCGTGTCGGGACGATCATAGTCCGCCTCCCGCACGACTACGCCGCGTTGGACAAGATCGCGGGCCTTTGCCGGATCACGAACCGCCGCAACGATCCGGCTGGCCGGAACTGTCTTCAGCAGTGCGTCGATCACGAGACGGCCAAGCTGTCCTGTTGCTCCAGTTATTGCGTACATCGTTCTGTCCATTTCGTGGTTGGATGGATTGAGAGCCTCAGATAACGGCTCTCGTTACCCGCGGAAACCACGTATCTTGTAGTTACCATCATTTTCCGGTAACCAACTGGAAACTCTCATGGAAGATGCGCGATGGTCCTCAGGATGCGAACGAAGGTGAAGGCGCTTCCCGGCTGCCCCATGTCGAGGTGCATGGCGCTGCTTGGCGGGTGCTGGACACCCGAGGTGCTCTGGTCCTTGAGCGACGGCCCGCGCCGGTTCTCCGAATTGCGCCGCGATATCCCAGCCATTTCGGCGAAGGTGCTGACCGGCAGGTTGCGCGATCTCGAGGAGCGTGGCGTCCTCGCACGCCACGTGATGCCGACATCGCCGCCGACCGTGGAGTATGAGCTGACGTCATTGGGGCAGGAGCTGCTCCCAGCGATCAGGTCTATCGTGGAGGTCGGATCGCGCCTGCTGCTGCGTGATTCTCCCCGCCTGATGATCGCGAGCCCGTCCCTTCGCGGTTAGTCTAGATGGCCGCCGGAGTAGAATTATGAAACGGTCTCTCAGCCGCGGGCGAAAGCCGTGTTGAGCAGCGTGATCTGGTCGGAGACCGGATTGAGGCGACGGCTCGACGGCGGCACCTCGGCAAGGCCGCCATAGATCTCCTCGTCCATCCGGCGCACCAACGCCTGCAGCCGCAGCGAACGGTTGACGAGGTCGATGAAATCCTTCGGCAGCTCGGCCCAGCCGGGCGCCTCGTCATGCGCCGAGGCAGTGTCGAGACGCACCTTGGATTTTTCTGAGGCCACCTGATCGCGGGTCATCTCGCCGGAATTCGCCGCCCGCTGCAAAAGCAGCCACGAGGCGACCTGCATCAGCCTGGTGGTCAGCCGCATCGATTCGGCCGCATAAAGCGTCGCCGCCAGCCTCGACAGCTTCTTGGCCTCGGCGCGGCCCTTGCCGTCGAGATATTCGGCCGCCTGCTCGACCAGGCCCATGCCTTCCTGATAGAGCGGCTTGAAGGATTGGGAGAAAACCCGGCGCTCCGCCAGCTTGATGGTTTTCGCGCTCGCCTTCGAAGGCTCGTTCATCGCTACGCCCCTGCACTTGCCTGACAGCCGGCCGATTCGGCTCTTGGCCGCCATATCCGGCAGCCTAAACGACTGAAGCTTGAAAATGCGCTTCGCTGCCAGCGAAGGCAAGCACATGTTTAACAAACGGTTAACGGCCGCATTTAGCCGGAAGGACGCCCATGCCGGCGGACAAAAAAAGAGCCGCGGATAAGGCGGCTCTCAGGAGTTTAACAGGGAGGCGTCAAACAAAGTGGCTCCAACCACTCGGTAAGAATCCAGATCACTGGATGGACATAGTAAACGCCTGTAAAGCTTAACGAAGCCTTAACGCAGGGCATATTTTTCGATCAAGCGCCCAGCATCTGTGCCGTAACAGCACAGCTGACTGGCCACGGCACCCGTTCCCACTACCGGCTGGAAAGTCGGGGCGACGCGCTTGCGCCATGTTTCCTCCAGATCGTGACCGACATATCGAAACAGATCCGCTCGCCGCGCGACATCGTTCCGAAACAGGCGCCGCGGTAAACGCCCGCTCCTCGCAACGAGGCGGAGCAAACCTTGCGCTCCGGCAAATCATCAAATCTCTCAAGGAGCGAATAATGGACTGGTACTCGGCCGTTAAATTTCTGCATATCGTCTCGGCGATCCTCTGGGTCGGCGGCGGCTTCACGCTGATGCTGCTCGCGGTACGCGCCGACCGCGCCGGGAACGTCGAAGGCATGCTGCAGGCGATGCGCGCCACCGGCGAGCTCGGCAACCGGTTCTTCGCGCCGATGTCGATGCTGACATTGCTTTTCGGCCTCATCATGTGCGGCTTCTGGGTCGGCTTTTCCGATCTGTGGGTGCTGATCGGCCTTGCCGGTTATGCGACGACCTTCTGCATCGGCATGTTCATCTTCAAGCCGACTGCCGACCGCATGGCAGGCATGATCGCCAAGGATGGCGTGACGCCGGCAGTGCTTGCCCAGGGCCAGCGCGTCCTCAGCGCCGCGCGCTTCGACTATTCGGTGATGCTGGTGATCATCGCGGACATGGTGCTGAAGCCGACGCTGCACGACATCACCATTCTGGGCTGCATGGCGCTCGTACTCGCAACCGGCATTGCCCTGGCGCTTGGCAGGACGCGGCAGCTGCTGCCGAGTGCCGCCTGAGGTGTAAGGATATCCGGCGGCGGCCGAATGGGGCCGCCGTCTTACAGGAGGCCGGCGATGCCGTCCCACAGAAGCTTGACCGCGACGACCGCCACGGTCGCATAGGTGAAGGGATAGAACAGCTCCGGCCGCATCCGCCGCACCAGCCAGGCGCCGGCGATGGTCGACAGCGGCGCCAGCGGCATCAGCACCGCCGACGCGGTCAAATTGGTGGTGTCGAACTGGCCGAGCGCGAAATAGGGGATGAGCTTCAGCGCATTGGTGACGGCGAAAAAGATCGCCGCGGTGCCCGACAGCACCTTCGGATCGAGCCTGATCGGCAGCGCATAGACCTGAAAAGGCGGGCCGCCGACATGGGCGACGAAGCTGGTGAACCCGGCAACAGTACCCCAGAAGCCGGCGGCGACGCGGTTGGGCTCCGCCGCGTGGCCGGCACCGTGGCGGAGTTGCAAATAGAGCCAGCGCAGCACGAAGATCAGGGCAACCGCGCCGACGATCAGCCGCACCATCTCTTCGGTTACAAGTGCCGCCGTCAGCCAGCCAAGGGCGATGCCGATCACGGCGCCCGGCATCATGTCGGCCAGCATCTTGCGGTCGAAGATGCCCCACCACGTCCATACCGAGACAATGTCCATCAGGCACAGAATTGGCAGAAGAATTGCGGCAGCCTGAACCGGCGGCATGGTCAGCGCCATCAACGGCACGCCGACAAAGCCGACGGCGCCGCCGAAGCCGCCTTTCGACAGGCCGACGAGGATGACGGCCGGAATGGCCGCGGCATAGAACCAGGGATCGACGAGCAGGCCTGACATGGGGAAGGGACGCTGGAGGGAAAGTTGAACTCTGGAATAGACCAGAAATGGCCAGACCGCGACCGCAAATATGTGGGCCACGCCACCGAAACCCGTCACATGTTTGGCATGTCGAGCGGCGGCGGGCGTCTCCGGATCGGCTGCGCCTTGATGATGGCGGTGCTGGTTTCGGCCTTGTCGGCAATGCGGTCGAGAATCCCGTCCAGCTCGCCGATCGAGCGGACGAACAGCCGGGCAACGAAGCAGTCATCGCCCGTCACCTTGTCGCATTCGCCGAATTCCGGGATTTCCTCGATCAGCTTCTGGACGATGTGCAGCTTGCCCGGCAATGGCCGGATGCGAACGATCGCCTGCAAGGCGTAGCCGAGCGCCTGCGGATCGATGTCAATGGTGAACGCGCGGATGACGCCGCGATCCTCAAGCCGCCGAAGCCGCTCCGAAACGCTTGGCGACGACAACCCGACCTGCAGCGCCAGTTCCTTCAGCGAGGTCCGTGAATCCTTGACCAGGATATCGAGGAGCTTTCTGTCGAGTTCGTCCAGCATTTTACAATTCCAAGAAAAAGCCGATGTCTACCTAATTAAATGAGGTTCGTCCTGCATATCACCAGCTGCAAGTCATGGAAATACCCGATCCGCCGTGGGATTATAAAATCTCAACGGGTTTCAGGAGCATCCATGGACAACACGGTACGCGGCACGATCGAAATGACGGCGGCGATGGCGATCCTCGGCACGATCGGCTGGTTCGTCGTGCTTTCCGGCCAGCCCATCATGGACGTGGTGTTCTGGCGCTGTGCTTTCGGGGCGGTAACGCTGCTGATCATCTGCGCGGCGCTGGGACTGCTGCGTGGCAGGCTGTCGCTTCGCATCGTCGCGATCGCGGCTCTCGGCGGTGCTGCCATCGTTATCAACTGGCTGTTGCTGTTCAGCGCGTTTTCCCGCGCGTCGATCTCGATCGCCACGGCCGTTTACAACACGCAGCCCTTCATGCTGGTAGGTTTTGGCGCGCTCTTCTTCTCCGAACGGCTGACGGTGACCAAGCTGACCTGGCTCGGCATCGCCTTTGCCGGCATGCTGCTGATCGTGCAGGCCGCGCCCGATGCAGGCGATCATGGTACGGATTACTTTACCGGCATTGCGATGGCGCTGGCCGCGGCTTTCTTCTGGGCCGTTGCGGCTATCGTCACCAAGAAGCTCAAAGGCACGCCGCCGCACCTGATCGCCCTGATCCAGGTCTGCGTCGGCGTTCTCATGCTGGCACCTTTCGCCAATCTCACCCACCTTCCCGCCGATGCGCGGAGCTGGGTCATGCTGGCGACGCTCGGCATCGTCCATACCGGCCTGATGTACATCCTCATGTACGGCGCCATCCAGAAGCTGCCGACGCATCTGCAGGGATCGCTGTCCTTCATCTATCCCGTCGTCGCCATCCTCGTCGATGTCGTCGCCTTCGGCCATCGGCTGCATCCGGCGCAGATCGTCGGCGCCGCCGCCATCCTGGTCGCCGCGGCCGGCATGAATCTCGGCTGGTCGCTGTGGAAATCGAAGGTGCCTGCGTAGGGCCGCAGGCGACCAGGCGAGGAGAATTTCGGCCAACGGCAGTCATGCGCCGAGCCCTATGGAATCGTTGACGGCAATCGTGATCCCCCTGCCGCCTGTTCAATCCCCGCACTTTGCTCTATGCCGCAATGCAACCATCTTCGCCCGGCATAGGCGATAACCGGGATCGAACACCAATGAATGACGCAACGCCGCCCAACCGCTGCCGTATCGTGCTGATCGCGCCGCCGAACGTGCCGGCCGAGCGCATCGCCGCGGCCTTCGAGGGCGGTGACGTCGCCTCGCTTATCCTGCCGGAAAACGGTATGGACGAGGCCTCTTTCCAAGCCTTTGCCGAGCAGATCGTGCCGGTGGCGCAAGCGGCCGGCATTGCCGTCATCATTGCCGGCGACACCCGCATCGCCGGCCGCGTCCAGGCCGACGGCATTCATGTCGAGGTCGGCAAGGACGAGCTCGCCGAAACGATCCAACACTTCCAGGCCAGGATGATGGTCGGCACCGGCGGCGCCAAGACCCGCGACGATGCGCTGGAACTCGGCGAAGTCAGGCCTGATTACATTTTCTTCGGCCGTTTCGGCTACGACAACAAGCCTGAGCCGCACCCGCGCAACCTGTCGCTCGGGCAATGGTGGGCGGACGTCATCCAGATCCCCTGCATCGTCATGGCCGGATCCGATCTTGCCTCGGTGGAAGCGGTCGCCGCCACCGGCGCTGAATTCGTGGCGCTGTCCAGCGCCGTCTTCGCCGACGACGTCGATCCGAAGATGGCGGTCGCCGCCGCTAACGCGCTGCTCGACGAAACCGCGCCGCGCTTCGAGGACTGACGTGCTCTCGCGGAAAATCCTTTTCAGCGCCTTTCTTGCAACGGCCGTGACGCAGGCGATAGCGGCGGAACCCGTTCCGCTGCCGCAGCCCAGGCCGGATTCCAGCGAACCTGCCGACAAGCCGATCGCCGCACAATTGCCGCAGCCCGCCACCACCACCCCGTTGCCGTCGGCCGACACCATCAACCCCGACCGCTTCGGCGCAAAGCCGTCCGATGCTGCCTACGGCGCCTTTCAGCGCGGGCTCTACAAGACGGCCTACAACCTTGCGCTTTCGCGCGCTCAAAACGGCGATCCGGCGGCACAGACGCTGGTGGCCGAGATATTGTCGCGCGGCCTCGGCGTGCCGGTCGACGCGGCAGGGGCGGCGAAGTGGTATGCGCTTGCCGCCGAGCAGGGCGTCCCGGAATCGCAATTCCAGTATGCACTGATGCTGCTCGACGGCCGCTACGTCAAAAAGGACGAGAAGGAGGCCTATGCGCTGATGCAGGCCGCCGCCGAGGCCGGCAACCGCCTGGCGCAGTTCAATTTTGCGCAGCTGATGGTCGAACAAGAGCCCGGCGATGCCGGTATTGCCAAAGCCGTATCCTATTACGAGCGCGCTGCCGCGACCGGGCTTGCCGACGCACAATATGCGATGGCACAGGTCTACGCCAATGGCGCCGGCGGCAAGCCGCGCGACGATGTCCGCGCCCGCAGCCTGCTGGCACAGGCCGCGCGGCAGAACTACGACACGGCACAGATCGATCTCGCAACCTGGATGATCGAGGGGCGCGGCGGCGCCCGCGACCTGAAATCCGGCTTCAACTGGATGAAGCAGGCCGCCGAGGGCGGCAATGTCGCCGCCCAGAACCGTCTCGCCAAGCTCTACATGAACGGCATCGGCACCGACCCGGATCTGATCCTCGCCGGCGCCTGGTATGTTGTCGCCCGCCGCGCCGGGCTCATCGACCAAGAGATGGACGATTTCCTGCAGGGCCTGACCGACGACCAGACGCAGCAGGCGCTGCAACGGGCCAACCGCCTGCCCTGACCGCGGTCTCGAGACTCATCGCACCGGGCTCGTCAGGCGGGCTCATTGGGTATGATCGAGCACGACCTTGCCGAAGGGCGAGCCGTGTTCAAGGTACCGAAAGGCTTCGGCGGCCCGGCTCCATGGCACGACCCGGTCGATCACCGGTCTCAACCGGTTGACGACAATGGCTCGGTTCATCGCCTCGAAGGATTCGCGTGAGCCCACCGGTATGCCTCGCGCCCGGACCTGCCGGCGGAAGATGTCGAGCGGGTTGATGGCGCCGTCACTGCCGCCGAGATAGCCGATGACGTTGATCTGGGCGCCGCGCGCCGTTGCCCTCAGCGATTGTGCAAAACTCTGCGGTCCGCCAACCTCGATGATATGGTCGGCGCCGCGGCCATCCGTCAATCCCAGCACGGCCGATGCCCAATCGGGGACGCTGCGATAGTTCACGCCATCCTGCGCGCCAAGTTGCTTTGCCCGCGCAAGCTTCTCATCGCTGCTCGACGTCACGATGACGCGCGCCCCGGCAGCGGCGGCGAACTGCACCGCAAACAGCGAAACGCCGCCGGTGCCGAGGCAAAGCACGGTGTCGCCGGGTTTGACGCTGCCTTCCGTAAACAGCGCGTGCCATGCCGTCACGCCGGCGCATGGCAGCGTCGCCGCCTCGAGGTCGCTCAGATTGGCCGGCGCCAGCACCGCCGCCTGTTCGTCGAGCCGGGCAAATTCGCTGAGCAGCCCGTCGATCGGGCCGCCACGTTGATAGGAGGGCTCGGCCATCGCGAAACTGCCGCCGACCCAGCGTTGCCAGAACGTGCCGCAGACCCGGTCGCCGATCTTGAACCGGCTGACCTCGGCGCCGATGGCAACGACTTCGCCGACGCCGTCCGACAGCGGCACCAGCGGCAATGCAAACTTCGTGTGATAGCCGCCGCGGACGATCTCGGCATCGCGGTAGTTCAGCGCCGTCGCCTTGACCTTCACAATCATCTCCTGGCGCCCCGGTTCAGGCATCGGCCGCTCGACCATTCTGAGGCTCTTGAGGCCGCCCGGGCTCTGCAATTCGATCGCTTTCATCGTCGTTCCTTTTCAGCTGGGTCCTGCCAGAGGAAAATCGCTTGCCATCCATCGGATTTCAAATTCATAATGTTCAGGATAATTATGCTTATCTGACATGTTCGGGTGTGTCGTGCTTGAAGAACTGAAAACACTGGCGCTCTTTGCCGAGGAGGGTTCGATTCAGAAGGTGGCGCAACGCCTGCCATTGACGCAGCCGGCCGTCACCCGCCAGATCCAGCGGCTGGAGGAGATGCTCGGCACGGAATTGCTCGACCGCCGGCTAAAGCCGTCGCGACTGACCCCGGCCGGCGTAGAGGTGCTGGCACGCGGCAAGGACATTCTCGCCGCCGTCGACGCGCTGAGATCATTCGCCAAGGGCGACGAGCCGGGGGGCCTGCTGCGGCTCGGCCTCGCGCATGGACTTTGCGACAAAGCCGTGGCCGCCGCCATTGGTGATGCCGTGGCGCGGTTTCCGAAGGTCTCGCTGCGTCTGAAGAGCGGCTGGAGCCTTGAGCTGGCCGACCAGCACAAGCGCGGACAGCTCGACCTCGCCTTCATCCTGGACGGCAGCAATTCCAAAACTGGAGACGGCGTTGTCGGAACCGAGCCCCTCGGCATCATCGCTGCCGAAAACACCAGCCGGCAAGCCGACGTCAAGACCACGCCCTGGGTCCTCAGCCCTGAACCCTGCGACGCGCGCCGGCGGCTGGCGGCTGCCCTGGCCGAGGACGGCCACAGGTTGATGGTCGGCGCCGAGATTCAGGACAGCGCGCTGCAGATCGACTGGGTTCGTCGAGGCCAAGGCCTTGGCCTGCTGCCCAGGCGGCTGCTGCGGGAAAAGCTGCCGCAGGGCATTGCCCTGGTCGACGCTCCCGGCCTCGAGCTGTCGCTGCGAATTGTCGTCCTGCGTTCGCCGCACCTGCATCTTTTGAGAGAGGTCGCCGACGCAGTGACCGAGGCCGTCACCGCGACTGTCAGGACGGACTGAGGCCGCCACGCCGCGCTGCCGGGCCAGCTTCGTTCCCGCTTCATCGGAAGGCGCTCCTTGCCTCTGCTGGCGATTTGTGGTCTTGGAGGCGCCAAATTGCCCTTTGCGGCGATCATCTCATTTCCGGATCACCTCACCATGGCCAAGATCAATGGCAACGAAATCCGTCCCGGCAACGTCATCGAGCACGATGGCGGCCTTTGGGTGGCGGTCAGGACCAACACCGTCAAGCCCGGCAAGGGCGGCGCCTACAACCAGGTCGAACTCAAGAACCTGATCAACGGCACCAAGCTCAACGAGCGCTTCCGTTCGGCCGAGACGGTCGAGCAGATCCGGCTCGATCTGAAGGATTTTTCTTTCCTCTACGAGCAGGGCGACGCGCTGGTGTTCATGGACACCGAAAGCTACGAGCAGCTCGAATTGCAAAAGGAGTTCGTCGGCGATCGCGCCGCCTTCCTGCAGGACGGCATGATGGTGACGGTCCAGCTCTATGACGAAAGGCCGATCGGTATTTCGCTGCCCGACCAGGTGACGCTGACCATCACCGAGGCCGACCCGGTGGTGAGGGGCCAGACGGCAGCCTCGTCCTACAAGCCGGCGATACTCGAAAACGGCATCCGCGTGCTGGTGCCGCCGTTCATCGGCTCGGGCGAGCGCATCATCGTCGATACCAACGAAATCACTTACGTGCGCCGCGCCGACTAAAGCGCGGGCAGCAGGAAGAAACACAATGGCGCGTTCCGCGATCCTCAATGTCATGGTCCAGGCCGCAATGAAGGCCGGCCGCTCCCTGTCGCGTGACTTCGGCGAAGTGCAGAACCTGCAGGTCTCGATGAAGGGGCCAGGCGACTATGTCAGCCAGGCCGACCGCAAGGCCGAAGACATCGTCTTTGCCGAACTGTCGAAGGCGCGGCCCGGCTACGCCTTCCTGATGGAGGAACGCGGCGTGATCGAGGGCGACGACGGCCAGCACCGCTGGATCGTCGACCCGCTCGACGGCACCACCAATTTCCTGCACGGCATTCCGCTCTTTGCCGTTTCGATCGCGCTGGAGCGCCAGGGCCAGATCGTCGCCGGGGTCGTCTACAATCCGGCCATGGATGAACTCTATACCGCCGAGCGCGGCGGCGGCGCTTTCATGAACGACCGCCGGCTGCGCGTCGCCGGCCGCACCAAGCTGGTCGATGCGGTGATCGGCTGCGGCATGCCACATCTCGGGCGTGGCCAGCACGGCAATTTCCTCATCGAGCTCCGCAATGTCATGGCCGAGGTTTCTGGCGTCCGCCGTCTCGGCTCCGCCTCGCTCGATCTCGCCTACGTCGCCGCCGGCCGCATGGACGGGTTCTGGGAAACCGGCCTGTCGGCCTGGGATGTCGCCGCCGGCATCTTGCTGATCCGCGAGGCGGGCGGTTTCGTCTCCGATTTCGCCGGGGGACAGGACGTGCTGAACGCCGGTTCGCTGGTTGCCGGCAACGAACTCATCCAGCGCGCGCTGTTGAAGACCATCAAAAGGCCACTCTCAGCCAACTGATAGAGGCGCGCCGCGCTGAAGCGCCGCAGTCGCAAAACCGCAACCAAAGCTTGAAATACTCGCCCGCGGCCGCCCAGATAAGGCGACGCAGGATCATCGATGACGAACAGCCGGCCCAAATCCCAGAGCGAATTCTCCCAGCTCGACATTCCTTTTATGGGGCGCTGGCATTACTCGCGCGCCGAGATCATCGCCGACGGCGTTGTCCACGCCGTGGGCATCGTGCTGGCGATCGCTGCCGGCTCGACGCTGCTGGCACTGGCCGCCTATCGAACCGGCCCCGGCGAATATGTCGCCGCCGCATTCTATGTGGTCTCGCTGCTCACCGTGCTGTCGATTTCGCTGGCCTATAATGTCTGGCCGGTGTCGTCGCCGGCAAAATGGATATTGCGGCGCTTCGACCATGCCGCGATCTACCTGCTGATCGCTGCCACCTACACGCCTTTCCTGGCCCAGCTCGGCGGCTCGCCGCTGGCCGTTTCGATGATCGTCCTGGTCTGGACCGCCGCGGCGGTCGGCATCGCCATCAAGGTCTTTCTTCCCGGCCGTTTCGACCGGCTGGCGATCGTCTTCTATCTAGCCATCGGCTGGAGCGGTCTCGTTCTGGTGGAGCCGCTCGTGCGGACGCTGCCGGCGACATCGATCGCGCTCATCGTTGCCGGCGGCATCGTCTACTCCTGCGGCGTGATCTTCTTCGCCTGGAGGGGCCTGCGCTTCCACAATGCGCTGTGGCATGGCTTTGTCGTCACCGGCGCCGGCCTGCATCTGGCCGCCATGGTCGACTGCCTGGTCATCAACCGGCTTTGACCTCCGGTCGCGGACAGTGGCAATATTGCCAAGCGCCATTCAATTTCGTCACAATTCCGTTTAGAGTCGCAAACACAAATTGATCGGCGGCGACGGCATCGGAAACGGGGCACGGATGACTCTTCTCAGATCCTTCGGCATGGGCAGGCGCTCCGACGTTCTGATCTACGATCCGCACAAATTGTCGAGCCCGCAGGTGTTTCTGCTGACCATGGTGATCTTTCTGTTCATCGTGGCCTTTATCGCCGCCATCCTGACGCGCCAGATCTCGACCGCCTTCGTCACCAATCCCGGTCTCAACGGCCTGATCATCGGCGTGCTTGCGGTCGGCATCCTGCTAGCCTTCGTCCAGGTCGGCCGGCTGTTCCGCGAGGTGCGCTGGGTCAACTCGTTCCGCGCCGGTTCCGAGACCACCGAACCGGTGCTGCTGGCGCCGATGAAGGCGATGATCGGCCGCTCCTCGACGATTGCCTTCTCGACCAGTTCGATGCGCACCATGCTGGATTCGATCGCCACCCGCCTCGACGAAAGCCGCGACACGTCGCGCTACCTTGTCGGACTGCTGGTGTTCCTCGGCCTGCTCGGCACCTTCTGGGGCCTGCTCAACACGATCGGCTCGATCCGCGAAACCATCGAGTCGCTCGATCCCGGCACCGGCGATGCCGCCGCCGTGCTCGAATCCCTGAAGCAGGGGCTTTCCGCGCCGTTGGCCGGCATGGGCACCGCCTTCTCGTCCTCGCTGTTTGGCCTCTCCGGCTCGCTGGTGCTCGGCTTCCTCGACCTGCAGGCCGGCCGCGCCCAGACGCGCTTCTATACCGAACTCGAAAACTGGCTGTCCTCGGTCACCGACCTGTCCTCCGACATCGTCGTTGCCGACGCGGCGAGGACCGAACCCTCCGAGGAAATCCGGCTGTTGTCGGAAAAACTGCGCACTCTGCAGGAAAATGGCGGCGGCTCCAATCCGCGCGTGGCCACTGCCATGGCCAATCTCGCCGACGGCATTTCCGGCCTGGTCAAGAACATGCGCTCGGAACAGCAGATCATGCGCGACTGGGTCGAGGCCCAGTCCGACGAGCAGAAGGCGATGCGCAACACCCTGGAGAAGATCGCCGACGCCTTGAAGAAGCCCGGAGTGCATTGACGTGGCGTTGGCGCGAGGCCGGCGCTCCGACCGCCGCATCGATTACTGGCCGGGCTTCGTCGATGCGCTGTCGACGCTGCTGTTGGCGATCATGTTCCTGCTCACGGTTTTCGTTTTGGCGCAATTCCTGCTCGGCCGCGAGATCTCCGGCAAGGACACGGTGCTCAACCGCCTCAACTCGCAGATCAATGAGTTGACCCAGCTTCTGGCGCTGGAGCGCTCGACGACACAGGACAAGGAAGACACCCTTGCCAATTTGCAGGCATCGCTATCCGCATCGGAGGCCGAAAAAAGCCGGCTCGAGCAATTGCTGGCGCAAGGCGCCGGTGCCGGCGATGCCGCCAACCAGCGCGCAACGGCCCTTTCCGGCGAACTCGACAGCCAGCGCCAGATCAGCCAGCAGGCGCTAAGCCAGGTCGAGATCCTCAACCAGCAGATTTCGGCGCTGCGCAAGCAGATCGCAGCGCTCGAACAAGCGCTCGACGTGTCCGAAACGCGCGACCGCGAATCCAACACCAAGATCGCCGATCTCGGCCGCCGCCTCAACGTCGCACTGGCGCAACGCGTGCAGGAGCTGAACCGCTACCGGTCCGATTTCTTCGGCCGCTTGCGTGAAATTCTCGCCGATCGCGAGAACATCCGTATCGTCGGCGACCGCTTCGTCTTCCAGTCGGAAGTGCTTTTCCCGACCGGCTCTGAAGTGATCAACGATGCTGGCAAGGTCGAGATGAAGAAGCTTGCCGATGCCATCATCGAATTGCAAAAGGAAATCCCGCCGGAGATCAACTGGGTGCTGCGCGTCGATGGCCACACCGACAACAAGCCGCTCTCCGGCACCGGCCGCTACCGCGACAATTGGGAATTGTCGACGGCGCGCTCGACCTCGGTGGTCAAGTTCCTGATCGAGAACGGCGTGCCGGCCAACCGGCTGGTCGCGGCCGGCTTCGGCGAATTCCAGCCGCTCGACCCCGCCGATACCGAAGAGGCGCGCAACAAGAACCGCCGTATCGAGTTGAAGCTGACCGAGCGGTGATCTGCAAGCCTTTGGCTTATATCATGCGCCAGGGCGAGCCGGCTCAAGTCGGCGGCATTTAGGGCACTGGTGCGGCAGCGGCAAGAGCTGAAAAAATTACCTTTTTTTAATTACATTTTGCCGCCGTGACCTTTTTGGCCTTGGTCATGGGCCTAGAGCCGCCGGCGTGGAACCGCTGATCGCGACGCGACGGAACCTGACGGCCCGCGGCCGGAAGGCAGCGCCCCCTCCCAACCACCGCCTTCCCCAGTAAAGGAGATGCAACCATGCGCTTCTTCGCTCCCAGGAATCTTAGGACCGCTGCGCTCGCCACACTTCTCCTCGTTCCGTTTGCCGGCGCTTACGCCGGCCCACGCGAGACGGCCTTGATCAATCAGATCCAGAGCGTGGAGACAGCTATCCAGGGCGCCATCCAGGCGAACAAGCTCGAGCCGGGCGAGGCGCGTGACTTGCGCACGCAGGTCGCTCAACTCGACCAGGCCGCCGAGAGGGCCGCACGCGAGGGAACGATGCCGAGCACGCAAGATCAGCAGTTGCTGGCGCAGCTCGACGATGTCAGCCAAAAGCTGCGCGCTGATACCGGCAGTGCCTTCCTCATCGGCAACGGCGCCGATGGCGGATACTATCCGAACGGCTATGGCCCAATCTATCCAGGCGGCTGAAACCGGCCGCAATGCCCGGCGCTGTGGCAATTGATTTTGCGCATGATCCTTGTCCAGCTTTCGGTTCAGGGATCATGCGCTAGCCCAACGCCTGCGCAATCAGCGCCAGCACTGCCGGCACTGTTCGGATGAACAGGATTTTACGGCCCGCCGTTGCCGCGCCGTAAAGGCCGGCGACGGCGACGCAGACCAGGACGAAGGCTTTGAACTGAAAACCGGCCGTTGCGGCCGGCATTCAATGCGTCGGTCGCGGGCGGCTTTCGGGGTTGCCAACAGTTTTGCATTGATATCTTTTCTCGCCGTCAAATCAGCGGAACCCACAATGTCCTTTCAAAAACTCGACGACCTCGGCCACAAACTCGAAGCACTGGAACACGCCCTCGCCATCCTCGGCGCCGATGAAGCGACCCATATGGCGGTCGGCGGCGGCGAGAAGCGCGCGGAGGCAATGTCGGCGCTTGCCGGCATGCACCATGCCCGGGCGACTGCGCCGGAGATTGCCGACTGGATCGCGGCGGCCGAGCAGGAAGCGCTGAACGAAGAGCAGCAGGCCGCGGTCAGGGAATTTCGCCGGCAATACACCAACCTGACCTGCCTGCCGGTCGAATTCGTCGAGCGCCAGACGACAGCGCGCATGCGCTCCGAGCAGCTCTGGCGCGACCTGCGCGCCAAGAACGACTGGGCCGGCTTCCTGCCGGCGCTGGAAGGCGTCGTGGCGCTGGTCCGCGAGGAGGCGGCACTTCGCGCCGCGGTGCTCGGGCTCGAGCCTTACGACGCGCTGATGGAGCAATATGACCCGGGCAATCGCACCGCCGACATCACGCCTGTGTTTGCCGAGTTGAAGGCCTTCCTGAAAGGCTTCGTACCGGAGGCACTGGCCGTGCAGGAAGAGCGGCTGGCGAAACATCCGCTGAAGCCACTTTCCGGCAGCTACCCCTTGGACAAGCAGCGCGAGCTCGGCCTCGCCATGATGACGGCAGTCGGCTTCGACCTCACCCACGGCTCGCTGTCGGTTTCGCACCATCCGTTTTGCGGCGGCGTGCCGAGCGACGTGCGCATCACCACCCGCTACAAGACCTCGGATTTCCTGTCGGCGCTGATGGGCGTGCTGCACGAGACCGGCCATGCGCTGTACGAGCAGAACCTGCCGAAGGCATGGGCGCACTGGCCGCTCGGCAAAGCGCGCGGCATGGCGGTGCATGAAAGCCAGAGCCTGTTCGTCGAAAAGCAGATCGGCCGCAATCCAGAATTCTGGCGCTGGGCGCTGCCGGTGGTCGAAAGACACCTTGGCGAGAGCTGGACGATCGACGACATCCTGCCGCATGTGCACCGGGTCGAGCGCGGCCTGATCCGTGTCGATGCCGACGAGGTCACCTATCCGCTGCACGTCATCCTGCGCTACGAGCTGGAGCAGGAGCTTGTCTCGGGACGGCTGGAAGCAGCCGACCTGCCCGAGGCCTGGGATGCCAAGATGCGCGATTATCTCGGGCTGTCGACATCAGACAATCCGGCTGATGGTCCGATGCAGGACGTCCACTGGCCGGGTGCCGCCTTTGGCTATTTCCCCTCCTACACGCTCGGCGCCATGATGGCGGCGCAGCAATGGGCGGCGCTGACAAGGGATCATCCTTCAGCCGACGAAGACCTCGCCAAGGGAGATTTCGCCGCGATCAACGACTGGCGCCGCAAAAGGATCTGGTCGCAAGGCTCGCGCTGGTCGACGCCGGAACTGCTCGAACGCGCCACCGGCGAAAAGCTCAATGCCGTACATTTCACCGATCACTTGAAGAAGCGGTACGGGAAGTGAGCCGTTCCGTCTATTCCCGGCTCTTGCCGCGGTGACCGCAGAAATCCGCGAAACTGGCCTTTACTTTGGTGGGAAAGCCTCTGAAAAAGGAGTTCTTCCAAGTTGGGCGAGCGTAGATGTCTGCCTGTTACAGTTTTCATAGGATGAAGTCTTTCTGGCCCTGCTTGGTAATTTTCATCTTATTGGTCGGTCTGAGTTCTCCGGCCATGTCCGACGACATGGTTTTCAAGGGTCCGGCAGAAAGCTGGGTAGAGCAGCTTGAAATTCCGGCTGCCGATCCCGCCCGATCGGATCAAATCAAGAATGGCGTTTCATGGCTGCTCTCGGACGACCAGATCAAGCATTGCGCCGGCGGCTATGTCGAGTACTCGCGCACCGTCTATAAGATCGTCGACCGTCCCGGCCTGGATCGTGGCGCGAGTATCGATCTGCAGTTCGATCCGTCCCGGCACAAGGTCACGCTCAACCATCTTCACATCATCCGCGATGGCGCCGTTCTGGACCGGCTGGAAGGCGTCGAATTCGACATCTTCCGCAGGGAAAGAGACGCCGAGAAAGGCGTCTTCGACGGCTGGCTGACTGCACATGTCAACATCGATGACGTGCGTGCCGGCGACATCGTCGATTACGGGTCGACCTACGAAGTAACACCGCTGGTCGGCAAGGACCTTTTCTTCAAGAATTTCGCCACCGAATGGGAAGAGCCGGTAGCGCTTATCCGCACAAGCATCATTTGGCCTTCGGGCCAGCTGCTCCAGATCAAGACAAGGGGAACCCGACTTAAGCCCTCAATCTCCCCGACTGGGCCGGACACCACTTATCTATGGGAAATTCCAAACCCGAAACCGGTCAATGTCGAGGATAACCTGCCCGTAACCTATCCAGGCTGGGGCTCCATCGATGTCGCGTCTACCGCGAATTGGCAAAGTGTGGTCGATGCCGTTGCGCCCTATTACAAGCCAGCGACCGTTTTCCCCCCGGCTTTTGCCGCAAAGCTCGACGACATCGCTCTGCGACATCCGGTGCCGGAGGACCGAATGGTCGAGGCAATGCGGTTGGTGCAGGACCAGATCCGCTATGTAAGCCTGTCGATGGGTGCCGGTTCCTACGTTCCGCGTGATCCCGCGACGGTCATCTTGAGCGGGTTCGGTGACTGCAAGGACAAGGCCCTGCTGCTGGTCTCGTCGCTTGTGCGGCTTGGCATTGCTGCCGAGGTCGCCTTGGCCGATCTCGACGAGGGACGAGCCCTGGACCAGCATCTGCCGGCGCTCCGCGATTTCGACCATGCCATAGTCAAGGCAAGGATCGGAGCAAAGACATATTGGCTGGACGCCACGAACTATCTTCAGGGCGGCACGGCGCACAATCTCGCACAGCCGGACTACGGCTTCGCGCTGCCGCTTTCCAGCACCGGCGGGTTGGAGAAGATGCCGAGCCCTGTGCTCACCAGCCCATCGATCCAGATCGCCGAGGAATTCGACTTTCCGCGCAAACCGGGCGATCCTCTGGTACTGACGGTCTTCTCGACATATGAGGACGCCGATGCCGATTGGATGCGCGGCAATTTCGCCAGCCGGTCGCTGAGCGAGGTGTCGGACGCCTACCTGAAATACTACAACAAGCAATATCCAGGCATCCAAACTATCGCCAAGCCGGAAATCGTGGATCGCCGCGACGGCAACATAGTGAGCGTGAAGGAAAGTTATCGCTTGCCGGCGGAGGCGCTGGCGGCCAACGATCTGGCAAAGAATTTCCCGATCCGCGCGGCCGATCTCGGCAACAACTCTCTTCCAACCCCGACAATCGTCGACCGAACCGGGCCCGTCTCCCTCGGCTCCCAGTTCTACCGCCGCCACAAGGTGACCGTGCGCAACCTCAAGGCGAGATTTTCCGGCGAATCGATGAAAAACGTCGTGACGCCCTATCTGTCTCTCAAGGCGTCCTGGTCCAACACGCCCACCGAATTTCAAGTTGAATGGAACTTTCAGACGCTGGCAAGCGAAGTGCCGGCCAAGGCGATTGCCGACTATCTGAAAACCGTCGATGACGTCGCAGACCAAATTCGCTGGCAGTACGATTTTACCTATGAAGAGCCGCCCGCCGATGTGCAGCTCAGCGATCCGGCAAAGGAGCAGCGACAGACCGTCGCCAGCATGCTTTTGTTGTCGTTGCTTGTCGGCGTTCCCCTGTTCATCGCCTATCGACGCGGCAAACGCCGAGCTTTCGGTAGCTGAAGAATCCCGGCCGTCGCGGGCAGACCTACTCGGCCGCGCCCCTGAAAGCATTCGCACCGGTATCGAACTGCAGCTTGGCCAGCCGCGCATAGATGCCGCCCTTGGCGACCAGGCTCTGATGCGTGCCTTCCTCGACGATGCGGCCGCCGTCCATGACCAGGATGCGATCGGCCTTCAGCACGGTTGCCAGCCGATGGGCGATGACGATCGTGGTGCGGCCCTGCATCAGCCGGTCCAGCGCCGTCTGCACCAGCGTCTCGCTTTCGGCATCGAGTGCCGAGGTCGCCTCGTCGAGCAGAAGGATCGGCGCATCGCGCAGAATGGCGCGGGCGATCGCCACGCGCTGGCGCTGGCCGCCCGACAGCGTCACGCCGCGCTCGCCGACCTGGCTGTCATAGCCTTTTTCGAGCTTCAGGATGAACTCGTCGGCAAGCGCGTCCTTCGCCGCCGCCTCGATCTCGGCCTGGCTAGCACCGGGCCGGCCAAAGCCGATATTGTCGCGCGCGCTCGCCGCAAAAATGGTGACGTCCTGCGGCACGATGGCGATGCGCGCGCGGATCGCGGCCGGATCGGCCTCGCGCAGATCGACCCCGTCGATGACGATCCTGCCGGCCTCCGGATCGTAGAAGCGCAGAAGCAGCGAAAACACCGTGCTCTTGCCGGCGCCGGATGGCCCGACGATCGCCACCGTCTCACCGGGTTTGACCTGAAAGCTCAGGCCATGGACGGCGGCGCGGTCGGGCCGGGCCGGATAGGAGAAGGAGACATCGTCGAAGCTGACCGCGCCTCTCGCCTTTGCCGGCAGCGGCTTCGGATCGGCGGGCGCCTGGATCGCGGGTTTCTCGGCCAGGATCTCGGTCAGCCGTTCGGCGGCGCCCGCTGCCTGGGACAGTTCGCCCCAGACTTCCGACAGGGCGCCGAGCGCGCCGGCGGCGAACACCGAATAGAGCAGGAATTGGCCAAGCGTGCCCGGCGACAGCGTGCCGTCGAGCACGTCGCGCGAACCGAACCACAGCACCGCCACGACCGACGAAAAGATCATGAAGATGGCGAAGAAGGTGAGAAAGGAGCGGGCAAAGATCGAGGCCCGCGCCGCTTCGAACGCTGCTTCCACGGCGGATGAAAAATACCCGGTTACAAGCTTCTCGTTGGTGAAGGCCTGCAGGGTGCGCACCGCGCCGATCTGCTCGCTGGCGTAGGCGGTGGCATTGGCCAGAGTATCCTGCGCCAGCCGTGACTTGCGCCGCACCGAGCGGCCGAAGGCGACCAGCGGCAGCACGATTAGCGGAATGGCCGCGATAACCAGGCCGGACAGTTTTGGGCTGGTGAAGACCATCATCGCCACGGCGCCGAGGCCAAGGATGACGTTGCGCAAAGCCACCGAGGCGGTGGCACCGACGGCCGATTTGACCTGCGTCGTGTCGGCGGCGAGCCGCGAGACGATCTCGCCCGACTGGGCCGTATCGAAGAAGGAGGGCGACAACGTGGTGACATGGGCAAAGACATCGCGGCGGATATCGGCAACGACGCGCTCGCCGAGCGTGATGACGAAATAGTAGCGGCTGGCAGACGCCGCCGCCAGCACGGCGGCCATCACCACCAGCATGGCGAAATATTCGGCAATGAAGCTGGAATCGGAAGCGGAAAAGCCGTGATCTATCATCCGCCGCACGGCCAGCGGCAGCGCCAGTGTCGTCGCCGCCGCGACGGCCAGCGAGGCGATCGCGCCGATGACCATTTTGCGGTAATGCATGATATAGGGAAACAGGCGCTGCAGCGGCCTCAGCGAGCGCCTGCGCTCGTCTGCATCGCCACTGATGTTCGCCATGACCCGTTTCCTTTGGCCCTTTGAGGTTTGCGCCATCAATATGCGCTTGCCGCGGCCTTGTGATTCAATTCCGGCTGATGTATAGGCTCGCCGACCGTTTTAGAAGCCGTGGCTCCTCAATAGCTGCGGCTTCGAGTTTTAAAAAGGGGCGCATCGACGCAGGCTTCAGCCCGTCGGCAGCACCCGGCAGCCAGGAACAGAACCATGAAGACCGACATCCATCCCGACTATCACACCATCAAGGTCGTCATGACCGACGGTACCGAATACATGACCCGTTCGACCTGGGGCAAGGAAGGCGATACGATGAACCTCGATATCGACCCGACCACTCATCCGGCCTGGACCGGCGGCCAGCAGACCCTGCTCGACCGCGGTGGCCGCCTGTCGAAGTTCAAGAAGCGTTTCGAAGGTTTCGGCCTCTAAGCACTGGCGTTTCGCTGATCGAGAAACCCGCCCTCGTGGCGGGTTTTTTATTGATTGGGCCTCAGCGGCAATCATCTCAGGTTTGGCGCTGCCCCTCACCCTTACCCTCTCCTCGTGAAGAACGGGGCGAGGGGTCGCCGGCGCTGGAGTTCCCCCTTCTTCCCGTCTCTAACGAGGAGAAGGTGCCGGCAGGCAGATGAGGGCCAGCGCCCCGCTTCCGCAGTTGATCGCCACCACCTAACGGCCTGTCCCTACGAGCACGGCGGCCTACCCGTCCACCAGCTCGCGCAGCGCCATTCGCTTGTAAGCGGCAACCAGCCTGTCGCCTTCTTCTCGCCCGACCGAGATCGCCAGCCGCATGGCGGCTTCGCCCAGCTGCCAGATGAGAAATGCCGTCGCTTCCAGCGCCGCCGGATCGGCAGACGGCCGCAGCCTTTTCAGCACCGCAGTGAGGAATTCGGCGTTGGCCCGGCTGTCGGCAAGCTCAAGCTCGCGCAGCGCCTTGTCGGCCTGCGTGCCCGACCAGATATCGCGCATCACCGGCTCCGCCAGGAACATTCCGTAGTAGGTATCCACCAGTTCCGAAAACGCCTTCCACAGGCCTTCGGCGTCACTGACCTCCGCCAATGCCGTGGCAATGCAGGCCTGGCTTTCCGCGGTGTAGCGCTCGGCCAGCGCCCAGATGATTGCCCGCTTGTCCGGGAAGAACTGGTAGAGCGAGCCGATCGACACGCCAGCCCTCTCGGCCACCACTCCCATGCGCATGGCGTCGCTGCCTTGCTCGGCGATCAGCGCCGAGGCGGCGGCCAGCATGCGCTCGACCCGCTCGCGGCTGCGCTGCTGGCTCGGTGCCCGGCGCGGCGATGCGATCTGGCCGTCCTGTGAATCCGATACGGCAGAGCCTTCCATCACTGTCTCCCGACGAACAATCAACAAATTGGCTTGACTCGCAAAATACGAGGGTTTATCACGTTTTGCAAATGTGAGGATTACTCACATTTCAAACTGAGGAAAATCGACATGAACCCTACTGTAACGAGACCAACTTTGATCCTCGGCGGCACCGGCAAGACCGGCCGTCGCCTCGCCGAGCGGCTGACGGCGCGGGGCCTACCGGTACGGATAGGCTCGCGCTCGGGCACGCCACCCTTCGACTGGGAAAACAAAGCCACTTGGGAACCCGCCCTTGATGGTGTCGGCGCCGTCTACATCAGCTACTATCCTGATCTTGCGGTGCCCGGCGCGGCCGACACGGTCGGCGTCTTCTCTCGCCTTGCCGTGCAGTGTGGTGTGCGCCGGCTGGTGCTGCTGTCGGGGCGCGGCGAAACGGAAGCGCAACGTGCCGAAGAGATGCTGAAAGCCTCAGGCGCCGATTGGACGATCCTGCGCTGCGCCTGGTTTTCCCAGAACTTCAGTGAGGGGTTTCTCGTGGATGCCCTGCGCGAGGGCGAGGTGGCGTTGCCGGTCGGCAATGTCGGTGAGCCATTCGTCGATGCCGACGATATCGCGGACGCCGCCTTTGCCGTACTAACCCGGCAGGGCCATATCGGCCAGCTCTACGAGTTGGCCGGGCCGCGGCTGCTGAGCTTCGCCGACGCGGTCGCCGAAATCGGCAGGGCCGTCGGCCGCGACATTCGTTTCAAGCGGATTTCACACGCCGAGTTCACCGCCGCCATCGCCGAGCATGAGTTGCCGGCCGAGTTCGCGTGGCTGCTCAACGAGCTGTTCACCGAAGTCCTCGACGGCCGCAACGAGTCGCTGACAGACGGCGTCGAGCGCGTGCTCGGCCGCGCCCCAAAGGACTTTTCCGCCTACGCAACCGAAACCGCCTCAACCGGCATCTGGAGCAACTGACATGATCATGAAACTGCTTCCCACCCTCACTTTCGTCGCTGCCATTGGCTCAGGCGTTGTCGGCGGCGTTTTCTTCGCCTTCTCCAACTTTATCATGCCGGCGCTCGGCCGCTTGCCTGCCGGAGGCGGCATCGCCGCCATGAATTCGATCAACATCACCGTGATTACGCCGGCATTCATGACCGCGCTTTTCGGCACCGGGCTGGTCTGTCTTGTCCTTGCCGCCGGCGCTCTTATCGGCTGGAGCCAACCGGGTGCATTCTGGCTCCTCGCCGGCGCCCTGATCTACCTCGTCGGCAACCCGATCGTGACGATGATGTTCAACGTGCCGCTCAACAACGCCCTGGCCGCCGTCGATCCGACAAGCGCCAACGGCGCTGCAGTATGGGCCACTTATCTCAGGGACTGGGTGATGTGGAACCATGTCCGCACCATCACCGCCATCGTGGCGCTGGGCTGCTTCATCTTCGCCTGGCGGTGAATGCAGGACGGAAGTGTAAAAGGCCTCAGGCAGGGTCTTTTGACTTATCGCCCTTGCGGTCGGCATGGCCCAGATCGCGATCCGGATCGATGACGTCGCGAACCAGTTGCTTGAGCTTTGCGGCGTCGGGGAAACCGCCGTCCCGCTTGCGGTCCCAGACCAGCGTGTCATTGCAGGAAATGGTGAAGATGCCGCCGGTGCCGGGCACCAGCGTCACTTCGCCCAGATCGGTGCCGAAGGTCGACAGCAGCTCCTGCGCCATCCAGCTGGCCCTGAGCAGCCACAGGCACTGGGTGCAATAGGTGATGCGGACGCGGGCTTTGTCTGACACGTTCATGTCTCGGTCTCATCTGCGCGAACTGTGGTTACGGCAAATCGATCGTGTATCGGGTCGTTGCCAAGAGCTATGGATATTGCGATCCAGATCGGCCAGACCATAACCAAGACCAACGCGGCGTATGCACCGACAATCTCCAGCCGGGAGAAGTCCTGCGCGACCCCAGGAGCGCTGCCCCAAGCCTGAACAGTGTACCACCCTCCCATGAACATTATGGGCAAAGCGCCGAGAAATTTCATTCCCTGCCGCCGAACAGCCTTTCGTACGGGTAGTCCGATTCTATTTTTGTCATCCTGGTCATGCACTATGAGCGCCGCGAACCGCTTGCCGATTGGCTGGCCAGAGGTCAACTCCATGACAAGGAGATAAGACGCGAGAACGACCAGTTCGAGGAAACCCAGATCCAATGCTGCCGGTCGGATATTGCCCTGCGAATCCAAATCAAATGAGATGGAGGGATTTCCTTCAGACTGTGAGCCCGAAGCCGTTCCCAGGGCCCATTCGGCGACCGTCAAACCGAACAGCGACGTTCTGCATATCTGCCAATCGTAACGGGCAAATGATGGATCACTTGCTCCGTTTAACGTAGCCGCCTGACATAGTCTCCAGTTCAACCAAAAGCTGCCTTTGACTCCGCCGTCAGTTAGCAGAAACAAACCCGCTACAAGTCCGTAAAGAGGTATCAGGACGATAAGATAGTCGATGATCGAAGCGAACAGCCGGCGCCATATGCCACCCCGGCGAGGCCAGGACATCGCGTCAGAAAAACGAGCCTCGTCAGTGTCAGTCATCCGTCCCCCATCAGTAACTGACAGCTCTAGAAGAAAGATACGTGGTCGATGCGCGGCGTTCTCAACTTACGCCGCGCTGAGCTTCGCCAAGGTCTCCTCGTCGACCTCGAAATTGGCGTAGACGCTCTGCACGTCGTCGTCGTCTTCGAGCGTCGCGACCAGCTTCATCAGCGATTGTGCCCGCTCCTCGTCGACCGCGATATTGGTCTGCGGCCTCCAGATCGGCTTCACTGATTCAGCCTCGCCGAGTGCGCCTTCCAGCGCCTTCGACACTTCGCCGAGATTCTCGAAGGCGCAATAGATCGTGTGGCCTTCCTCGTCCGACTGGACATCGTCGGCGCCGGCCTCGATCGCTGCGTCCATCACCTTCTCGGCGCTGCCGGCCGATGCCGGATAGTAGATCTCGCCGACGCGGTCCCACATGAACGAAACCGAGCCGGTCTCGCCCATCGCCCCGCCGGCTTTGGTGAAGGCAGCGCGCACATTCGACGCCGAGCGGTTGCGGTTGTCGGTCAGCACCTCGACGATCAGCGCGACGCCGCCTGGCCCGTAACCCTCGTAGCGAACGGCTTCGTAGGTCTCGGCATCGCCCATCGACGCCTTGTTGATGGCGCGCTGGATGTTGTCCTTCGGCATCGACACCGCCTTGGCGTTCTGCACCGCAAGGCGCAGGCGCGGGTTCATCGATGGATCAGGCGTGCCGCTCTTGGCGGCGACGGTGATTTCGCGCGCCAGCTTGGAAAACATTTTCGATCGCACCGCATCCTGGCGGCCCTTTCGATGCATGATGTTCTTGAACTGTGAATGGCCAGCCATGGCACCCCTGTCGTTTTCTCGGCTAGAGCATCTGCGGCCTGGTGAACCACCCGGCGCCTTGCAAAATGCTCGAATTCAAAACTTCAGAACGTCCTGCTGCGTCCGGACGGACGTACGGCGCTCTCTGTCGGAATGGCCGGCTTATAGATAAATCGGCTCAATTCGTCCAGCCGCGCCATTGCGTCGGACACGCAAGGGTCTCAAGGCCCGAAAGTGGCAGGCTTCGGCAACCTTTCATCCCTCAAGATCGGATTTCAGCCGGTCGAGGATGCTGATCGCGTGCGTGGCATATTGACTGATCCAGCGGTCGTGGATGTGCTTGATCGGCAGCGCGTTGAGATGGTTCCAGCGTTCGCGCCCCTCGCGGCGCACCACGACCAGGTCGGCCTCCTCCAGCACCTTCAGATGCAGCATGACCGTGCAGCGGTCCATGTCTGGGAAGGCATCGCACAGCATGCCGGTGGTCTGCGGCGCATCCTTCAGCCGGTCCAGCAACGCACGCCGGCGCGGATGCGCCAGCGCCTTGAAAACATCGTCGTCCTGCGCCGTGCTTGACATGTTATGTTTTTATAACATAATGCCGTTGCATTTCAAGGAAGGAGCTGTGGATATGTCTCTTGGATTCAGGGTTTCTGGCCGCATCGGCAAACCCGTCGCCGAAGTCTTCGATGCGGTCGTCAATCCGAAGAAGCTCAGCGGCTACTTCACCACGATCGGCGGCGCCAGCGCACCGCTGCTGGCGGGCGCCACCGTCATCTGGTGGGGCAAGGTTCCCGTGGAGGTCGACCAGGTGGAGAAAGACAGCCGCATCGTGCTGCGCTGGGATGCGACCGACGCCGACGGCGAGCCCGCCTACAAGACCCGCATCGAGATGAATTTCGAGCCGCTCGACGACGGCGGCACCTTCGTCACCATCGCCGAAACCGGCTGGCAAGAGGACGCGGTCGGCCTGAAGAAATCTTACCTCAATTGCGAGGGCTGGTCGCAGATGCTGGCCTGCATGAAGGCCTATGTCGAATACGGCATCAATCTGCGCGACGGCTATTACCGCAGCGAGATGAAGGGCGAGCCGGCCAACGAGAACAACATCTGAGAGCAAATGGAGTAAGAATGACCGCGAAGATCACCGGCGGCATCAACATCGCGATGAAAGTCCCGCCGCATCAATACCAGGCAACGATCGCCTTCTATCGCGACGTCATCGGCCTGAAGCCATTCACGGCCAAACCGCCGGCCGTCGGCTTCGAACTCGGTCCCAATCGACTGTGGATCGACGAGGCGCCGATGATGAACCAGGCCGAGATATGGCTGGAACTGTTCACCGATGATTTTCCGGCCGCAGCGGAGCATCTCGCCAAGGCCGGTGTCGTGCGCTGCGACGCCATCGAGGCACTGGGTGAAGGCTTTCGCGGCGGCTGGATCACCAACCCGGCCGACATCATTCACCTGGTGCGCGAACCCGATGCCTGGTGAACAGGCGGCACCGTGGAAAGGAGGACGATATGGAAATCCGCGAAACACCGACCGCCGAAGCCGGCATGCTGATAAGGCGGCCGGTCGCCGACGTATTCGAGGCCTTCGTCGATCCGGCGATCACGACGAAGTTCTGGTTCACCCATGGCAGCGACAGGTTGGACAGCGGCAAGGAAATCCATTGGGAATGGCGCATGTATGGCGTCTCGACGACGGTCAATATCCGTGAGATCGTCGAAAACAAGAAGATCGTCATGCAATGGAGCGATCCGCCGACCACGGTGGTGTGGACCTTTACCGCGATGCCGGGCGCCACGACCTTTGTCGAGGTCCGCAATTTTGGCTTTGTCGGCAGCCGCGATGAGCAGGTCACGCAGGCGATCGACTCGACCGGCGGTTTTGCGCTGGTGCTCGCCGGCGCCAAGGCGTGGCTGGAGCAAGGCGTGACGCTCAACCTGATCGGCGACCGCCATCCGAAAGGCGTGCCGGGGCATTAGGTCAGCCGCGGTGGGTCATCTTCAGTGCCCGCCGCCCTTTGCCTTCTTCCGCCGCCGCGCCAGCATGTTGAGCCCTTCGACCAGGGCCGAAAAACCCATGGCGGCGTAGATATAGCCTTTCGGCACATGGTAACCCATGCCGTCGGCGATCAGGGTCATGCCGATCATCAGCAGGAAACCCAGCGCCAGCATGACGATGCTGGGGTTCTTGGCGATGAAATCGGCCAGCGGCCCGGCCGCCAGCATCATCACGCTCACCGCCACGATCACCGCGATGTACATGATCGCGATTTCGTCGGTCATGCCGACGGCGGTGATGATCGAGTCGATCGAGAAGACGAGGTCGAGCAGCAATATCTGGAAAATCGCGCCGGCCAGCGAAAGCTGCAGCGTCTCGCCCATCATGGTGTCCTGGTGATCATCGAGATCGACCGTGTGGTGGATCTCCTTGGTCGCCTTCCAGACGAGAAACAGGCCGCCGGCGATCAGGATCAGGTCGCGCCATGAAAACCCGTGGCCGAAGGCGGTGAATATAGGCGTCGTCAGTTGGACGATGATCGAGATGGTGGCCAGCAGGATCAGCCGCATCACCAGCGCGGCGGAGATGCCGAGCCGCCGGGCGCGGGCCCGCTGCGCTACCGGCAATTTGTTGGTCAGGATCGAGATGAAGATCAGATTGTCGATGCCGAGCACGACCTCCAGCACGATCAGTGTCAGCAGCGCGACCCACGCAGTCGGGTCGGAGACAAAAGCGAAATGCGGCGCCAGGAATTCGACTAGCTGCATGGAGGTCGTCCCCTCTACGATCTAGAGCAGTTTCGCCGGCAATTGGGTATTGCAAGCGTCTATATCAATGTCACGACCAGAAGGATGGAGCCGTTTCCTCGAGCCGCGGGCCGCGGCGAAACGGCGCGATCCGTTCTGTCAGGCCGCTACGGTCGGAAATGTCGACGCCGACGCCGCACAATGTCGCCGGTCCGGTCGACGCCTCGAAGCGGCCTTTCGGCACCTTGGACAAGAACCGGTTGAGCGGCTCCTCCTTGTCCATGCCGAGCGAGGAATCGTAATCGCCGCACATGCCGGCATCGGAAATATAACCGGTGCCGCCATTGAGAATCTGGTGATCGCCGGTCGGCTGATGGGTGTGGGTGCCGACAACAAGACTGGCACGGCCGTCGACGAAATGAGCGAAGCACATTTTTTCCGAGGTCGCCTCGGCATGGAAATCGATGACGATTGCATCGGCCTGCTCGCCAAGCGGACAAGCGGCAAGTTCGCGCTCGCCGGCCTGGAACGGATCGTCTAGCTCGGGATGCATGAACACCCGACCCATGATGTTGGCGACCAGCACGCGCGCGCCGTTCCTGGCGATATAGACGCCTGAGCCGCGCCCCGGCGTACCCTTGGGGAAATTGGACGGACGCAGGAAGCGTTCTTCGCGCGGCGCGAAAATCAGCGCATCGCGCTGGTCCCAGACATGGTTGCCGGTGGTGACGACATCGGCGCCGGCCGAGATCGTCTCGCGAAAAATCTCCTCGGTGATGCCGAAGCCTCCGGCGGCGTTCTCGCCATTGACGATGACGAAGTCGAGTTTGAAATCCGAGATCAGGCCGGGCAGTTGTTCCCACACCGCCGTACGTCCTGTCTTGCCGACCATGTCGCCGAGGAAGAGAAGTCTCATATAAGCGCGATCCCGAACCGAAGGTCAGCGAAGCAAAAGCTGCATGACTTTCGGAAAAGACCATGCGTCCAGGAACTTATCTACAATTTCGGCGCGAACCGGCGCAACCCGCTCTCGGTGAGTATTTCGGGAATGATCACGTCATGCGGCTCGTCCGGCACCAGGGCCACCTCCTGGCAGTCGAAGGCAATGCCGATCAGCCGCGGCTGCTGGCCCTTGTCGGCCAGCCGCCCGATCGCCCGATCGTAATAGCCTGCGCCGTACCCGATTCGGTGCCCGCGCGCATCGAAGGCGGCAAGCGGCACCAGCATAAGCTGCGGATCGAGCACCTCGGCTTCCTCATGCGGCCCGACTGTGCCGAAACCCATGTCGATCATCGGCGCGCCGCGCACCAGTTCGCGAAAAACGATGGTGGTCTTGTCGAGGATGGCCGGTAGGCAGAGCCTTGCCCCCTTCTCGCGCAGGGCAAACATCAGCGGCCGGACGTCGACTTCCGAGCGCATCGGCCAGAAACCGGAGACGATCTGGCCCGGCTCGACCGTGATCCGATCGCGCGCCGTCTCGGCCATTTCGAGTGCTGCCTCCACACGCCAGAAAGGATCGAGCGCATCGCGGCGCCCGAGGGCTTGGTTGCGGAGATTTTTTTTCAGGTCTTTTGGGGATGCCATGCGCCGACGGTAGAAAGGGTCAGATTTGGATGGAGTGTTACGAGCGACGTTTTGGAGGAGCGGGGCGAACTTTTCGTTCGAGAGCACCGCACAAAGCGGCGCGACGACAATATCCGCCAGATGGCCTTTTCGATAGGTGACGATCCACACAACCGGTGGAGAGAGCGATCCCGGGAACCTACAAAGTAGGTGGGCGCCGTATGAGAAAACCCACGGGTCTTCCCAGGGACAGCTCCCTAGGGATCATTAAGGCCCCGGGGAAAATGTTCTCCTGCCGGGAAGCGCAGACCGTCATGCCCAATATAGGCTGACGCCAGACCAAGCGCCAGAGAGGCGACATGTTTCGACGCGTAATTCGACGCAGAACCCCTCGGCGAGGGCCGCGCCGGCAAGATCCCCGCTTCGCCAGCGACGCCTTGCACAGCGAAGGCCGCGTCCTTAGGGTCGCGCGATGAACTCGGGAGCAAAAATGCGTTTCGAAGGCACGGCGGCCTATGTTGCCGACAAGGATCTGATGGTGGCGGTCAACGCGGCGATCGCGCTTGAGCGGCCATTGCTGGTCAAGGGCGAGCCCGGCACCGGCAAGACCGAACTTGCCCGTCAGGTGGCGGCAGCGCTCGGCCTGGATCTGATCGAATGGCACGTCAAATCGACCACGCGGGCGCAGCAGGGCCTCTATGAATATGATGCCGTCTCGCGGCTGCGCGACAGTCAGCTCGGCGACGAGCGCTTCAACGACATCCGCAATTACATCAAGCGCGGCAAGCTGTGGGACGCCTTCGCCGCCGGCAAGAAGGTGGTGCTTCTGATCGACGAGATCGACAAGGCCGATATCGAATTCCCCAACGATCTGTTGCAGGAACTGGATAGGATGGAGTTCTTTGTCTACGAGACCGGCGAGACCATCCGCGCCACCGTCCGGCCGATCGTCATCATCACATCCAACAACGAAAAAGAGCTGCCGGACGCCTTCCTGCGCCGCTGCTTCTTCCACTACATCCGCTTTCCCGACGTCGAGACGCTGCACAAAATTGTCGACGTGCACTATCCCGGCATCAAGCAGAACCTGGTGCGCGCCGCACTCACGCAATTCTATGAAATCCGCGATGTGCCGGGCCTCAAGAAGAAGCCGTCGACCTCCGAGGCACTCGACTGGATCCGCCTGCTGGTTGCCGACGACATCGCGCCCGAGGATCTGCGCGCCGACGCGAGGAACGCGCTGCCCAAGCTGCACGGTGCGCTTTTGAAGAACGAACAGGACGTGCATCTGTTCGAGCGCCTGGCCTTCATGGCGAGACGGCAAGGGTGAAGGGCCGGTCAGTCGGAAGCCGACGAAAGCCCCCGGACAGTGCTTTCCCGTCGCTGGACCGTTGCCCTTGGCCAGGCACGGAGGCAGCTTCGGGTTGCCGACCTCAGAGGGAAACGAAATGACCGAGATCACCGTCCGCCCATTGGCGCAATCCGACCATACCGACTGGCGACGTCTGTGGACCGCCTATCTCACCTTCTACGAAACCAAGCTGCCGGAAGAGGTTTACGCCGTCACCTGGAAGCGGCTGTTCACGGCGGGCGAGTTCGAGCCGAAAGGTTTCATCGCCACCCTCGACGGCAAGGCCGTCGGCCTGACGCACTATCTCTACCATCGCTCCTGCTGGTCGGAGATAAACAACTGTTATCTGCAGGACCTGTTCGCCGACCCCGATGTGCGCGGCAAGGGCGTCGGCGCCGCCCTGATCGAAGCGGTCAAGCAGGAAGCCGGCAAGATCGGTGTCAAGAACGTCTACTGGATGACCCACGAGACCAACACCACCGCACGCAAGCTCTACGACCACGTGGCGCGCAGGACCGGCTTCATCGAATATGATTTGATGTGATGGCTGCTGACGATTGAAATGGCCACTGTTGCGCAATATATTGCGCATGATCAGGACTGCCCGTGCCGCTGATCGAGACCAACACGCGCAAGATTGTCACGAGGCTTTTACGTGACGGCTGGGTGAACGTAGGCGGCGGCAAACACGAGAAATACGAGCATCCGGAAAGGCCGGAGATCATGATCATTGTGCCGCGGCATCGCGAACAATCTCTGGGTGTTGCGCGGTCGATCGCCCGGCTTGCTGGATGGATTTAAGGACGAATCATGACGCACTATGTCGGAATTCTTGACGGCGCAGATGAAGTCTGGGGAGTGCGGGTGCCTGATCTTCCCGGATGTCACGGCGGTGGCGCAAGTCCCGAAGAGGCGATAGCCGATGCGACTTCTGCCGTTCGCGAATGGGCAGAGACACGAATGGCGAAGAACTTGCCCTTGCCCGCCGCGCGCACTGTGGCAGATCTGCTCCGACTGGGCGAAGTCGATAGCGCTGCCGGTGAATCCGCCGTGATGATCCCTGTGCTGATCGATTCCGGACGGCCTGTCCGGGCCAATCTGTCGCTCGACGCAGGTCTTTTGGCGGCAATCGACGAAGAAGCGGGTCGGCGTGGTCTGACGCGTTCCGCCTTTATCGCCAGCGCCGCACGGGAGAAGATCGAGGGACACAGATAAAATCGGACCATGTTCATCCCCTTCTTCCTCGAACTGAAGGCAGCGCGGGTTCCGGTCTCGCTCCGCGAATATCTGTCGCTGCTGGAGGGGTTGGAAGCCGGGCTGGTCGACTATGACGTCGAGGGCTTTTACTACCTCGCCCGCGCCGCGCTGGTGAAGGACGAGCGCCACATCGACCGCTTCGACCAGGTCTTTTCGCACATCTTCAAAGGTGTCGAGACGCTGGCTGGCGAAAAGCCGGTCGATGTCGCAAACATCCCGGAAGGCTCGCCGAAAAGCACCTGACCGATGAGGAGAAGAAGCTGGTCGAGGCGCTGGGCGGCTTCGAAAAGCTGATGGAGACACTGAAGAAACGACTGGAGGAACAAAAGGGCCGGCATCAGGGCGGTTCGAAATGGATCGGCACCGGCGGCACCTCGCCCTTCGGCGCCTATAGCTACAATCCCGAAGGCGTGCGCATCGGCCAGCATGAAAGTCGCAACCGCCGTGCGGCAAAAGTCTGGGACAAACGCGAGTTCAGGAATTTCGATGACGCCGTCGAACTCGGCACCCGCAACATCAAGGTCGCGCTGAAGCGCTTGCGCCGCTGGGTGCGCGAAGGCGCCGAAGAGGAGTTCGACCTACCCGGCACCATCCACGCCACCGCCGAGCGCGGCTATCTTGACATCAAGACACAACCCGAACGTCGCAATGCCGTGAAGCTGCTGATGTTCTTCGATGTCGGCGGCTCGATGGACGACCATGTCAGCAGTGTCGAGGAGCTATTCTCGGCCGCCCGCGCCGAATTCCGCCAGCTCGAATATTTCTACTTCCACAACTGCCTCTACGAAGGGGTATGGAGGGACAATCGCCGCCGCCATGCCGAGGTGATTCCGACCTTCGACCTCATCCATAAATATGGCCCCGACTACAAGGTGATCGTCGTCGGCGACGCCTCGATGAGCCCCTATGAGATCGGCCAACCCGGCGGCTCGGTCGAGCACTGGAACCAGGAGGCCGGTGCCGTGTGGCTCGGCAGGCTGCTGCAGCAATGGCCGAACGCCATTTGGCTCAATCCGGAAGACGCGAAGAACTGGGGCTATACCCATTCTATTGCCATGATCCGCGATATCTTTGGCGGCCGCATGTTTCCGCTGACGCTCGCCGGCCTCGAAGCCGCGACGAAGCAACTTTCAAGGAAGCACTGAATGGACCCACGCAAAACAGGACGGTCGACCTGTTTCCTTTGCCTGCAATGCGGTGTCCAGTTCGCGGCGACAGCGACGCCGCGGCAACATTGCCCGATCTGCGAAGACGAGCGGCAATATGTGCGCTGGGAGGGCCAGGCCTGGACCACGCCGGAAGAGCTCGCAGGCGGGCACCGGGTCGTGATCAAGGATGATGCCGGCGTGCTCGCCTTCGGCATAGAGCCGCGCTTCGGCATCGGCCAGCGGGCGTTGCTGGCGCAAACGCCGCACGGCAATGTGCTGTGGGACTGCATCTCGATGGTCAGCGACGACGCGGTGGCCGAGATCAACCGCCGGGGCGGCCTGGCCGCCATCGCCATTTCGCACTGCCATTATTATTCGGCAATGGTCGAGTGGAGCGAGGCGTTTGGCGGCGTGCCGATTTATCTGCACGCCGATGATCGTCAGTGGATCATGCGGCCGCATCCGGCGATCATCAGCTGGGAAGGCGAAACGCGCGCCATTAACCCGTCGCTGACGCTCATCCGCTGCGGCGGCCACTTTGCCGGTGGCCAGGTGCTGCACTGGAAGCGCGACAGCGGCAATGCCATGCTGGCCGGCGACATCCTGCAGGTGACGCCTACGCGCCGTCATGTCAGCTTCATGTACAGCTACCCGAACTATATCCCGCTCAACGCGACGAAAGTGCTCGGCATCAAGGCCGCGCTGGAGCCTTTCACGTTCGACCATATCTACGGCGCATGGTGGAACCAGAATGTCATCGGAGACGCAAAGGCGGCATTTTCAGCATCGGTTGCGCGCTATCTCGCGGCCCTCGCCTGAGGAATTCGTCGCAGCAGGATAGGAAATACGAGCAAACGCCGTAACAAATGCCTATTTCAAGCGAAGTTGGGAAGGCAACCCAAATAGCGACATAAGCTAAGAGGAAAAAATGGACAGCCACACCTACCCCGTTACCCGCACCGATGCCGAATGGCGCGCCCGGCTGACGCCCGAGCAATATGCGGTGATGCGCAACCATGGCACCGAGCGGCCGGGAAGCTGCGCCCTGCTGCACGAGAAGCGCGCCGGCACCTTCTCCTGTGTCGGCTGCGACCAGCCCTTGTTTGAATCCAACCTGAAATTCGAGAGCGGCACCGGCTGGCCGAGCTTCAACGATCCCGTGCCGGGCTCGGTCGAGACCACCGTCGACCGCAGCTACGGCATGGTCCGTACCGAGTGCCATTGCGCCCGCTGCGGCAGCCATCTCGGCCATGTCTTCGAGGACGGCCCGCCGCCGACCGGCCTGCGCTATTGCATCAACGGCGTGGCGCTCAAATTCGAGCCGGCCGCCTGATCGTCAGGCCACGACCACCAGGATCAGCCACAACGTCGCGCCAAGCGTCATCAGCGAGGCCTTGGCGCCACTCGATTTTCCGGCAGTTCGCCAAACGGCAAAGGTCAGGAAGATATTATAGGGCACCGGCGCGAAATGCACCGCCAGGACTAGCGCAAGCGGCAGCTTCAGCCCAAGCAGAATGAGTGCCGCCACCGACAACGCGACGTTGATCGCTGTGCCGACAACGACCATGTCGCGCCAGAACAGCCGATCGAGCGGCACGCCGCCCAGCCAGCGTGAGCGGAAGAAGGCGGCAACGCGCGACATGATCGTCATCGATCGACCGGCTCCCTCGCTCTGCTCACCAGAGCGGTTCTAAGGATTGCGTCTGGAAATCCTGCTTTATTCCTGACCCAGAACTTCGGCAATCGCGCGCTCGAAACGTGAGGCTTCCGTAACCAGCCAGTCGGTCATCGCCGGCCAATTGTCTTCGGCAAAACAATTCACCCGCCACATCGAATTGATGCCGAGGCCGTCGCAACTTTGTTCTGGCCTGAGCTTCAGCCTGTCTTCGATGGCCGGCTGGAACGGCTTCAACCGTGACCAGGCTTGCGTGGCACCGAGTTTCTCGTTGCGGCCGAAGAAGACGCCGACATGATTGTGCGCAGGCGCGACATACATGGAAATGACCAATGCGAAGTCGGGCAGCCCACGCTGCCAGAACCACGGTCCGCGCCTCGCCAGCAGAGCCCTTTCATCCGGATGCCGTTCCGCGAACAGCGTCCAGAAGCTGCGTTGGCGGAATTCAGAGGCGCGGCGGGCGCCAAAATCGAATTCGCTCATGGTTCGATGCCCGCTCCAGCATCAGGCCAAGACTGTTTCGAAATTCGCTCTGGCGAGTCATATGGTGGTGGTTTCGAGAACCGGAGCGCAGCGGACTTTTAGGTCCGTGAGCATCGGAAGCGCCGAAACACCATCGGATCGCCGCCGGAGTAGAATTTCCAGACAGTCTCTACACCATTCCAAGCGCGGCCTTGTAGAGGTCGAGAATGGATTCCTCTTCCTGCCGCTCGGCCTGGTCCTTCTTGCGCAGCCGGATGATCGACCGCATCGCCTTGGTATCGAAGCCGGTGCCCTTGGCCTCTGCGAACACTTCCTTGATGTCGTCGGCAATCGTCTTCTTCTCTTCCTCGAGCCGCTCGATGCGTTCGATGAAGGCGCGCAACTGGCCGGCGGCAACAGTCTGGCTGGTCTCGGTGATGTCGTCGGCCATATTCTTCTCTCCGCGTCGTTTCTCGCCGCGACTCGGGGAGACCCGAGCGGCGAATTGCAGCGGTTCGATGCCCGACCGGGCGCGGCGGGTCAAGGTGCTATCGATGCGGCATGAAGGGGTTGGGCACGCCTTAAGGTGTGTTGAGATTCAGGTCAGGCCGAGCCGAAAACGATGGCTGCCGAGAACCGGAGCGGAGCGTACCTGAGTACGTGAGCACCGGAAGCGCAGGAAGCCGGCGTTTACAGGCCGGCATCACCTGAATATCAGCACACCTTACCCGAATGCGATCAGCAGATCCTTTGCATCGATCTGGTCGCCGGCCTTGACCAGCACCTCGGCTATGGTGCCGTCGCGTTCGGCATGCAACGCCGTTTCCATTTTCATCGCTTCGATCGACAGCAGCACGTCGCCGGCCTTTACCGCCTGGCCGGCAACGACCGCAAGCGCCGAGACGACGCCAGGCATCGGCGCGCCGACATGCGCCTCATTGCCCGGCTCCGCCTTGCGCCGTACCTTGGCAGCGGAGGCGCCATGCGCCCGGTCCGGCACCTTCACCCGGCGCGGCTGCCCGTTGAGCTCGAAGAACACGGTGACCATGCCCTTTTCGTCGACATCGCCCATGGCAAGGCAGCGCACCACCAGCGTCTTGCCTTTTTCAATATCGACGAAAATCTCGTCTTCCGGCTTCATGCCGTAGAAATAGGTCGGGGTCGGCAGCACGCTGACCGGCCCGTAGGTCTCCTGCGCGGTTGCAAAATCGGAAAACACCTTCGGATACATCAGCCACGACGCGAACTCGAACTCACTAAGCTTGCGCTCGAGTTTTTGCTCGACCTCCGTGCGACTGGCCTTGAGGTCCGCCGGTTTGAGCAGCGAACCCGGCCGCACCGTGATCGGCTTTTCGCCCTTCAGCACCTTCTTCTGCAATGGCTTTGGCCAGCCGCCCGGCGACTGGCCGAGATCGCCGCGCAACATCGACACCACCGAATCCGGGAAGGCGATGTCCCGCGCCGGATTCTCGACGTCGGCGACGGTCAGGTCCTGGCTGACCATCATCAGCGCCATGTCGCCGACGACCTTGGACGACGGCGTCACCTTGACGATGTCGCCGAACATCAGATTGACGTCGTGATAGGTCTGCGCCACTTCGTGCCAACGTGTCTCCAGCCCGAGCGAGCGCGCCTGTTCCTTGAGGTTGGTGAACTGCCCGCCCGGCATTTCATGCAGATAGACCTCCGATGCCGGCCCCTTCAGGTCGCTTTCGAAGGCGGCGTACTGGTTGCGCACCGCCTCCCAGTAGAACGAGATGTTCCTGATCCATTGCGGGTCGAGGCCCGGATCGCGCTCGGTGCCTTTCAGCGCCTCGACGATCGAACCCAGGCACGGCTGCGAGGTGTTGCCCGATAGCGAATCCATCGCCGCGTCGATGGCGTCGACGCCGCTCTCCACCGCCGCCAGCACGGTTGCCGCCGACAGGCCGGATGTATCGTGGGTGTGGAAGTGGATCGGCAGGTCCGTCGTCTCGCGCAGCGCCTTGAACAGCACGCGGGCCGCCGCCGGTTTCAAAAGCCCGGCCATATCCTTGACGGCGATGATATGGGCGCCTGCCGACTGCAATTCCCTGGCCAGGCCGACATAATATTTCAGATCGTATTTGGCCCGCGCCGGATCGAGTATGTCGCCGGTATAACAGATCGCCGCTTCGATCAGCTTGCCCTCGGCGCCGACCGCATCCATGGCGACCCGCATGTTCTCGACCCAGTTCAGGCAGTCGAAGACGCGGAACAGGTCAATGCCGCCGACAGCGGCCTGGCGGACGAAATGCTGGACGACGTTGTCGGGATAGTTGGTATAGCCAACGCCATTGGCGCCGCGCAGAAGCATCTGCAGAAGAAGGTTGGGTGCCGCCTCGCGCACTTTGCTCAGCCGCTCCCATGGGTCTTCGGTGAGAAAGCGCATGGCGACGTCGAATGTGGCGCCGCCCCAGCATTCGAGCGACAAAAGCTGCGGCAGAGCACGCGCATAGGTGCCGGCAATTCCGGCAATGTCATAGGTGCGCACACGCGTCGCGAGCAAGGATTGATGCCCGTCGCGCATTGTCGTGTCGGTGACCAGCACCTCTTTTTGCTCGCGCATCCACGCGGCGAATTTCTCCGGCCCGAGCACGTCGAGCTTCTGCTTGCTGCCTTGAGGCACATTGCCGTCGAGATATGGCACCACTGGTGGCGCCGCATCGGCCTTTGGCTGCGGCCGGCCGCGCGTCTCGGGATGGCCATTGACCGAAACATCGGCAAGATAGTTGAGCAGCTTGGTCGCGCGGTCCTGCCGCTTCACACTGGCGAACAGTTCCGGCGTCGTGTCGATGAACTTGGTGGTGTAGGAATTGTCGGCGAAGCTCGGGTGATTGATGATCGCCTCGAGGAAGGTGAGATTGGTCGCCACGCCGCGGATACGGAATTCGCGCAGCGCCCGGTTCATGCGGGCAATGGTCTCGGCCGGCGTCGGCGCCCACGCCGTCACCTTTTCCAGCAGCGGATCGTAGAAGCGGGTGATCACCGCGCCCGAATAGGCGGTGCCCCCATCAAGGCGGATGCCGAAGCCGGTGGCACCGCGATAGGCGGTGATGCGGCCATAATCGGGGATGAAATTATGTTCGGGATCTTCCGTGGTGATGCGGCACTGCAGGGCGTGACCGTTGAGCCTGATGTCCTTTTGCGCCGGCACGCCCGATTCCGCCGTGCCGATGGCAAAGCCGTCGAGGATATGGATCTGCGCCTTGACGATGTCGATGCCGGTCACCTGTTCGGTGACGGTGTGCTCGACCTGGATGCGCGGATTGACCTCGATGAAATAGAATTTTCCGGTGTCGGCATCCTGCAGGAACTCGACCGTGCCGGCGCCGATATAGCTGGTTTGGCGCGCAATTCTCAGCGCGTAGCCGCAAAGCTCTTCGCGTTGTGACATTTCGAGATACGGCGCCGGCGCCCGCTCAACCACTTTCTGGTTGCGGCGCTGGATCGAACAATCGCGTTCGAAGAGGTGCACGGCGTTGCCTTGGCAGTCGCCCAGCACCTGCACCTCGACATGGCGGGCGCGCTCGATCAGCTTTTCGAGATAGACCTCGTCCTTGCCGAAAGCCGCCTTCGCCTCACGCTTGCCTTCCATGACCTCGCGGGCGAGATCGGCCTCGGAGCGGATGGCGCGCATGCCGCGGCCGCCGCCGCCCCAGGATGCCTTGAGCATCACCGGGTAGCCGATCGTCGTGGCGAGTTCCCTTACCGCCGCCATGTCGTCCGGCAAGGGATCGGTAGCGGGAATTACCGGCACGCCGACTTCGATCGCGAGATTGCGCGCGGCGACCTTGTTGCCCAGCCTGCGCATCGTATCGGGCTTTGGCCCGATGAAGATGATGCCGGCCCTGGCGCAGGCCTCGGCGAATTCCGGGCTCTCCGACAGCAGCCCGTACCCCGGATGGATGGCGTCGGCACCCGAAAGCCTGGCGACGCGGATAACCTCCTCGATCGACAGATAGCTTTCGATCGGCCCCATATCCCTGGCCAGATGCGGCCCGCGCCCGACCTGGTAACTTTCGTCGGCCTTGAAGCGATGCAGGGAGTATTTGTCCTCCTCTGCCCAGATCGCCACGGTTTTAAGGCCGAGCTCATTGGCCGCGCGGAAGACGCGGATGGCTATTTCGGAGCGGTTGGCGACAAGGATCTTCGAGATTGCCAAGGACAGGGCTCCGGATGCGGGGAAGGGAACTGCCGGACATGATTAGCGCGAAAATGCTGCAGTGCAAACAAAATCGAAAAGAGCATTAAACCGATTTAGTTTGATCTAATCGCGTTGACGCATTGCGTGTCGATCCGGACAACGCCTGGGCAGTTCCGATCAGGCTTTCGGGAACTCTCATAAAAAATGCCCGGCGCGAGGCGCCGGGCATTCTCATGTAGCAACGTCCGGTTATTTGCCGGGTTCGTTCTCGACATAGGTGTACTTGCCGTCGTCACCCTTCTTCCAGGTGTACATGACGTAGTCCGGACGGGTGATATCGCCCTTTGCGTCGTAGCCGATCTCGCCGATCGCAGTCTTCCAGGGGCCGGCCGACTTGATGGTCTCGGCTACCTTCTGAGCGTCATCGGCTGAGCCGGTCTTGGTGATGGCGGCCGCGATGATTTCCATCGCTGCGTAGGAGTAGAGGGTATAGGCCTCAGGCTCGAAGCCGGCCGCACGGAACTTCTCGACGAGTTCCTTGGCGTTCGGATTCTTGCGCGGATCCGGAGCGAATGTCATCAGCGTGCCCTCGACGGCGTCGCCGGCGATCGAGGCCAATTCGTTCGAGACGATGCCGTCGCCGGACATGAAGGTTGCCTTGAGGCCCTGGTCGGCGAGCTGGCGTATGATCAGGCCGGCTTCGGTGTGCAGGCCGCCATAGTAGACGACCGAGACGCCCGCATCCTTCATCTTGGCGATGAGGGCCGAGAAATCCTTGTCGCCGACATTGATGCCTTCATACATGGCCTCAGTCACGCCGTTGGCTGCGAGCGCCTTCTTGGTTTCGTCGGCGAGGCCCTGGCCATAAGGCGTCTTGTCATGGATGACAGCGATCTTGGCATCCTTGAAGTTCGCCGCGAGATAGTCGCCAGCGACCTTGCCCTGCTGATCGTCGCGTCCGCAGGTGCGGAAGGTGTTCCACATGCCACGTTCGGTGAACTTCGGATTGGTCGCGGCCGGCGTGATCTCGAGGATGCCGTTCTCGGCGTAGACTTCCGACGCCGGGATCGAGACGCCGGAGTTGAAGTGGCCATCGACGTACTTGACGCCGTCGGCGACGAACTTGTTGGCGACCGAGATGCCTTGCTTGGGATCGGAGACGTCGTCGCCGACTTCAAGCTTGAGCTGCTGGCCAAGAACGCCGCCCGCCGCATTGATATCGGCGACTGCCTGTTCGGCGCCCTTCTGAAGCTGGGCACCGAACGCTGCGTTCGGACCGGTGATCGGACCGGCAACGCCGATCAGGATGTCAGCCCACGCGTTGCCGCTGAACGCGACAAGCGTGGTCAGGGCGACGGCGGACAAAAGTGACTTTTTCATTGAAACGCTCCCATTTACCGAGTGGGCGTGGATGTTGCTTTCATGCGATGCCCACCCTTGCTCGCAGAAAGAGTACTTTGCCGATTTTCAGGCACTTGTCACGCCGATTCATCCCTGAAACGCCGTTAATGATAAATGTCAACCTTTCGGTTTCCAGCTCAAAAGAGAGGCTCTTTCGTAAAGCCAATTATACTGCGTTACCATCTGGTTCGTGCGCGTGTATTGGTAGCCAATGAAGCCCAATATCATCAGCACGATGGTATCGACCACGTAGTAATGCAGCGAAAACATCGTTCCGCCGAACAGCGCATGATGGATGAATCTTACGCCGATGGCGAGCCCCAGCATATAGGCGAATAGCTGGGCGAAGCTGCGCCATGTCTGGGCACACGCCTTGCCCGTCATCCAGGCCGCCCAGCCGCCGAGCAGGCAGGTGACGAAAAAGAACTGCCAAATCGAGGGTTCCTCATAAAGAATGCCCTGCATGATGAAGACTCCTGAAACTCAGTGATGGCCGCCCTCGAGATAGGCGGCGCGCACTTCCGGATTGGCGAGCAGTTCCTTGCCGGTGCCGCTCATCGTCACATTGCCGTTGACCATAACATAGCCACGCGTGGCGAGCTTCAGTGCGCCGAAGGCGTTCTGCTCGACCAGGAACACGGTCAGTCCCTGCGTGCGGTTCAGCTCGCGAATGGCGTCGAATATCTGCTTGACGATCAGCGGCGCCAGGCCTAGCGACGGCTCATCCAGCAAGAGCAGCTTCGGCCTTGCCATCAGCGCGCGGCCGATCGATAGCATCTGCTGCTCGCCGCCCGAAAGCGTGCCGCCACGTTGGCTGACGCGTTCCTTGAGCCGCGGGAACAGCGTAAAGACCCTTTCGACATCCTCGTCGTAATGCTTGAGACCGTCGAGGCTGGCGCCCATCTGCAGGTTTTCCATCACCGTCATGCGCGGAAAGATGCGCCGGCCCTCCGGCGACTGCGCGATACGCATGCGTGCGATCTCGTGGGTTGGCATCTGGGTGATATCGGTGCCGGCGAAGGTGATGGTGCCGGCACGAGCGCGCGGAGCACCGAAGATAGTCATCATCAGTGTCGATTTGCCGGCGCCGTTGGCGCCGATCAGCGCCACGATCTCGCCCTGTTTGACGGTGACGTCGACGCCGTTCAGCGCCCTGATGTTGCCGTAGTAGGTCTGGACGCCCTTGATATCGAGCAGCGTTGTGCCGGCCATTATTTCCGCCCCCCACGCCGATTAGAGGTGCCGGGAGTTTTCGACTTCGCCGGAGCCTTGCCCGGCTTTGCCGTGGAAGATTTCGCGGCCGATTTGGCTTTGGCCGGCGATCCGGACTTTGCAGCAGCAGCGCTCGACCTTGCATCGATTTGCCCGGCCTTCGAAGCGCCCTTTGACACTGTGACGCGTTCGCCCTCGCTATGGCCGACGGTATCGGCCACCGGTCCGGCGAGATAGGAAGACGATGTGCCCGGTCCATGCGCGGCATCCGGACCGGTATCCAGTTGCTCGATGACGTCCTCGTCGCCGACTTCGGTCAGTACCGTCTCGACGTCCTCGTCTTCGACGCCGAGATAGGCGGCGATGACGCGCGGGTCGGTTCGCACCGATTGCGGGTTGCCGTCGGAGATCTTGCGCCCGTATTCGAGGACGACGACATGGTCTGAAATCTGCATGACCACCGCCATGTCGTGCTCGATCAAAAGGATCGAGGTGCCGGTGTTGTCCTTGATGTCCATCAGCAGCGCATTGAGCGCCGCCGATTCCTTCGGATTAAGGCCGGCGGCCGGCTCGTCGAGGCACAAAAGCTCAGGGCCGGTGCACATGGCGCGAGCAATTTCGAGCCGTCGCTGCGCGCCATATGGCAGATCGCCGGCAGGATCGTCGGCGCGGTCGACGAGATCGGCCTTCTCCAGCCAGTGCTCGGCGAGTTCAACCGATTCCGCCGAAGCCTGTCTGTATCCGCTATAACCGAACAGGCCGAGAACGGTATAGCCGGACGCCTTCATCAGCTTGTTGTGCTGGGCCACCAGCAGGTTCTCCAGCAGCGTCATGCCCGAGAACAGGCGGATGTTCTGGAAGGTGCGCGCCACTTTGGCCCGCGCCGGGATCTCATGGTTCGGCAGGCGTTCGAGCAGGAAGGTCGAGCCGTCGCGCCGGTTGAGCGTGATCATGCCTTCCGACGGCTTGTAGAAACCGGTGATGCAATTGAACACGGTGGTCTTTCCGGCGCCGTTGGGGCCGATCAGCGCGGTGATCTCGCCACGTTTGGCCTGGAATGACAAATCGCCGATGGCGATGAGACCGCCGAACTTCATCGACAGATGCTCGACCTGCAGGATGGCATCGTTCACGGAGGGGCTCGCGTTCATCAGCCGTGTCCCTCCTTGGTGAAGGACCCGGACACCGCCCTGCGCACCTTGAGGAAGGCTGTCGGCTCGCGGCTGCCGACGAAGCCACGCGGCTTCCACAGCATGACGATGACCATGGCCATGCCGAACAACAGCATGCGATAAAGCTCCGGCGTGAAGTCGGGGCCGAACCCGGGTATGACCTTAATGTTGCCCCAACTCAGGCCGGTCTTGAGGAAATCCAGTTCGCGCAGGATTTCGGTGCCGCCGATCATCACCATGGCGGCGACGGCAATGCCGACCAGCGAGCCCATGCCGCCAAGCACGACGATGGCAAGGATGATCGCCGATTCCAGGAAGACGAAGGATTCCGGGCTGACGAAGCCTTGCCGCGCGGCGAAGAACGAGCCGGCAAAGCCGCCGAACATCGCGCCCGTGGCAAAGGCCGTGAGCTTGGTGGTGGTGGTGTTGATGCCGAGCGAGCGGCAGGCGATCTCGTCCTCGCGCAGCGCTTCCCAGGCGCGGCCGACCGGCAGGCGCCTGAGCCTCACCGTGACGAAGGCGGTCAGCAGGCAGAGTCCAAGGATCAGGTAGTAGAGGAAGATCTTGTAGTAGGCACCGGACTGCGCGATGCCGAGCACCTTGGAGATGTAGTTCGGGTCGGAGACGTTGAACGACATCAGGCCGAAGAACGAGACCTTCGGGATGCCGGAAATCCCGGCCGAGCCGTTGGTCACTTCGCGCCAGTTGATAATCACCAGCCTTATGATCTCGCCGAAAGCGAGCGTCACGATCGCCAGATAGTCACCGCGCAGGCGCAACACAGGGAAGCCCAGCATCACGCCCCAGAACGCAGCCATCAGGCCGGCGGCGGGCAGTAGGATCCAGAAGGAAAGGCCGTAATGCGTGCCGAGCAACGCATAGGCATAGGCACCGACGGCGTAGAAGGCGACATAGCCTAGGTCCAGCAGGCCGGCCAAGCCAATAACGATATTCAACCCCCAGGCCAGCATCACGTAGATCAGGATCTGGATGCCGAAATTGTCGACATACTTCAGCGAACCCTGGAAACCGGCCGCCATGGACCCGGCATATAGCGCCAGCACCAACACCACGATAATCGGGTAGAGCGCCAGTGCGGTTATGCCCAATGCCGAGAAATGAGAATGAATGAAGGTCCGGAACCGATATATCAGCCAGGCTAGCGCATAGATGATTGCAAGTGCCCGCAGGAACCGCACAAAATCGGAAAGTTCCGGCCCTAAAGCCTCGGTCAGGAAGCCCCTGAGCGCGAGCAGAATAACGGCGACGGCGAGCGCCACGATGAACGCGGGAAGGCGGAAGAATCGCGAAGCCAGGCTGACCGGCAGCAGGCCGGTAGCGACGTCGACGATCTTCTGGTTCGCCAGGAAGGGCTGGCCATAGGCGACATAAAGGAAGCGTCCGGCCATGGTGGCGATCACGACGCCGGCGAGCAAGCCCCAGCGCTGCACCAGGATCAGTTCGTTGGAGATGTTCTGGTCGGTCTTCAGGCCGATGAACAGCACGAACAGGCCAAGCGAGATGGCGCCGGCATAGAGCGCTTCGCGAAAAGCGCGCTGGACCGGGGTGGCGACGACGGTGCTTTCCGGAGACACGGTAACCGCCATGATCTCAGACCTTTTCGACTTCTGGCCGGCCGAGAATGCCGGAAGGCAGGAAGATCAGCACGATCGCCAGGATGGAGAAGGCGGCGACGTCCTTGTAGTCGATCGAGAAATAAGCCGACCACATGCTTTCGATGAAGCCAATCATCAGGCCGCCGAGCACGGCGCCGGGCAGTGAGCCGATACCGCCGAGCACCGCGGCAGTAAACGCCTTCACACCCGGCGTAAAACCGTCGGAAAACACCACCACGCCGTAATACATCAGGAACAACGTGCCGGCGACGGCGGCGAGGGCGGCGCCCATGATGAAGGTGATCGAGATGGTGCGATCGACGTCGACGCCGAGCAGTGCGGCCATCTTGCGATCCTGCTCGCAGGCGCGCTGCGCCCGGCCGAGCGAGGTCTTGTTGACCAGGTACCAGAACACCGCGAGCAGGACTATGGTGACCAGGACGATGATGATCTGCTTCAGCGAGACGCTGATGCCTTCGATGTTGTAGACCGTGGACACCATTGGCGGGACCGGCTTGTTGCGCGGCCCTTGCGTCACCTGGACGAAATTGGACAGCGCAATCGACATGCCGATCGCAGTGATCAGCGGCGCCAGCCGGAATGAACCACGCAAAGGCCGGTAGGCCACCTTCTCGATCGTCCAATTATACAGGCTGGTCAGCAGCATCGCGACGATCATCATGATCAGCAGCGCAACGACGATCGGCAGCGAATAGAACAACGCACCGAGGATAAGGAAAACGATGAGTGCGGTGAAAGCGCCGATCATGAAAATGTCGCCATGGGCGAAATTGATCATGCCGATGATGCCGTAGACCATCGTATAGCCGATCGCTATCAGCCCATAGATCGATCCCAGCGTCAGCCCGTTGATAAGCTGCTGGACAAAATACTGCATGCTGTCGTGGCTCCCCTGGAATGTCGCCCATGCAGACGCATTCCTTTTCGTATTTTCCCTAGTCGTAAAGTTTCGAGCCCGGATTGCAACGTGATTTTTCGATCATTACGCGTGTTTTCGCCGCACGCCGTCCGATTGCCCGTTTTGTTCCCGTCCGCCCCCTGGACCATCGCGGACCCTACCATTGGCCTAACGCAATGTCTTTGACGATTCAATCGCTCTATGCGCCCCATGTCGAAGAAATCGCCGTCAAAATAAGTTGATGGGCGGGATCGTTGCGCCGTCAAAGGCAATCCGTTTGCGCTCTCTGTCTTTCCCTAACGTCAGCGTTTTCTCTATTTGACGACGAAGCCGTCTGCAAACGGGTCGCGGTCGTCGATGAAGATCGTGTTCAATCCAGTCATCCGCGCCCACCCGCCGATCGACGGAATGATTGCCGGCTTGCCGGCGACGGTGACCTCTTTCTCCACCCTGCCCTTGAACAGCGACCCGATGATCGATTCATGGACGAAGTCGTCGCCGACCCCAAGCTTGCCCTTGGCGTGAAGCTGCGCCATCCGCGCCGAGGTGCCGGTGCCGCAGGGCGAGCGGTCGATTGCCTTGTCGCCGTAGAAGACGGCGTTGCGGGCATCGGCTTGCGGGTTGGCCGGCGCGCCGGTCCACAATATGTGCGACAGCTTGTCGATGCCGGGATTCTCCGGGTGGACGAAGGAATATTTCTCGTTGAGCCGCTGCCGCACCACCGGGCTCCAGGCGATCAGCTCGCCGGCCGAATGGTCGGCCATGTCGCGATAGTTCTTTTGCGGTTCGACGATGGCGTAGAAATTGCCGCCGTAGGCGACATCGACGCTGACCTCGCCGAGCCCGGGGCATTCGACCGTCAGTCCCTCGGCATAGAGGAAGGAAGGCACATTGGTGATGCGCACCTCCTCGACATAATCGCCGACTTGGCTGTACTCGGCGACGACCACGCCCGCCGGCGTATCCAGCCTGAGCACGCCCGGCGTCTTCGGCTTGATCAATCCATTTTCGACGGCAAAGGTCACCGTGCCGATGGTGCCGTGGCCGCACATCGGCAGGCAGCCCGAGGTTTCGATGAACAGGATGGCGATGTCGCAATCCTCGCGCGTCGGTGGATAGAGGATCGAGCCGGACATCACGTCATGGCCGCGCGGCTCGAACATCAGGCCGGTGCGGATCCAGTCGTATTCGGCCAGGAAATGCGCTCGCCGCTCCATCATCGTCGAGCCGTTGAGCAGCGGTCCGCCGCCGGCAACCAGCCGCACCGGATTGCCGCAGGTGTGGCCGTCTATGCAGAAGAAGGAATGCTTGGCCATGCCGGCTCCCAACTGAATGTCTTCGATCTCAAAATCGTTGCGGGCTGAACGGACCGAGATCAAGCGATGGACTCTGCCCGAGAACGAGCTCGCGGATCAAGCGTCCGGTCGCCGCGGCCTGGGTCAGGCCGAGGTGACCATGGCCGAAACCGTACACCACCGACGGCGTTTTTTGCGATTGCCCGATCACCGGCAGCGAATCCGGCAGCGACGGCCGGAACCCTATCCATTCGCGCCCATTGGCCGGATCCAGTCCCGGCAGGAATTTCTGGGCCTTTTCGAGCAGCGCTTTCGAGCGCGCATAATTGGGCGGCCTCTCAAGGCCGCCGAGTTCGACCGCACCACCGACGCGCAGGCCCGTCTCGAGCGGCGTGATGACGAAGCCATGCCCGGAAAAGATCAATTGCCGCCTTACGTCGAAGGCAGTCTTCGGCAGCGTCGTGTTGTAGCCACGCTCGGTCTCCAGCGGGATTCTGTCGCCGAGATGTCTCGCCAACAGGTGCGACCAGGCCCCGGCAGCGATGACGAGATGCTTCGCCCGTCGCCTCGTGCCGTCGGCCATGGTCAGGATCGCGCCGTCCTGTCCTGCCTCGACACGCTCGATCCGGGCCCTTTCGAACCCGGCGCCCAACCTCTCGGCATAGGCCCATAACGCCTTTCCAAGCCGCTTGGGGTCGGCGACGGTTTTCCACCCCGGAACGAAAGTTCCCTTGACGAAGCGCGGCGACAGACCGGGCTGCAAGGCGGCGAGAGCGCTCCCCTCGACATGGCTGAAGCCGATGCCGAAGCGCTGCCTTGCCGCCCAGCCGGGCAGTGAGGCCTTGAACTCGGCTTCGCTTTCGTAGAGTTCGAGCGAGCCGTCCTCGTGCAGCATCGGCCGTGTGCCGGAACGGTCGAGCAAACCCATCCATTCCGCCTCGGCGAGCTTCATCATCCCGGCCTGTGCGGCAAGGCCGGCTTCATAGCGGTCGCTTCGGCCGGCGCGCCAGAAGCGGACCAGCCAGGGCAGCAGCTTCAGCAGATAGGCTGGTGGGATGCTGAGCGGGCCGAGCGGGTCGGCGAGCCATTTCGGCAGCTGCCTGATCATGCCCTTGTGGGCGAGCGGCAGCACGTCGGAGAAGGCAAAGGCGGCGGCATTGCCGGAACTGGTCTCCTCGCAGATCCCCGTCCGATCGAAGATCGTGACGTTTCGCCCCGCCTCGGCCAGAAATGCGGCAGCGCAGATGCCGATAATGCCGCCACCAATGATGGCGACATCGAGCGTAGCATTGTCATTCATTGGCATGCGCCGCGCTGCACATCTGCAAACACCCTCGAAGGCACTGGATCAGAATGCCGGCAGTTGCGGCCGCACGGCCAGCGCATCCCTGACGACCTTTTCGACTGCCTTGCGCCGCTCGCCCGACAATGGCTGGCGCGGCATGCGCACGCGGTCGTTGGTGTTGATCGCCAAAACTTCGGCGAGCTTGATGTTCTGCACCAGATAGGTCGAGACGTCGAGGTCGAGCAGCGGCCGGAACCAGCGGTAGATCTTCAACGCCTCCTCGCGGCGGCCCTGTCTCATCAGCTGGTAGATGGCGACGGTCTCGCGCGGGAACGCGGTGACCAAGCCCGCCACCCAGCCGATGGCGCCGACCGACAGCGCCTCAAAGGCGAGATTGTCGACGCCAGTGAACAGGTCGTAGCGGTCGCCGAGGCGGTTGATAATCTCGGTCGAGCGGCGGATGTCGTCCGAGGACTCTTTTATGGCGACGAAGCGCTGGTCCTTGGCCAACTCCTCCATCTGGTCGACGGTGACGTCGACGCGATAGGCAAGCCGGTTGGAGTAGATCATCACCGGCAGGTCGCCGGCCGCGGCGACGGCGCTGAGTGCCGCGACCGTCTCCTCGGCATTGGTATGGTAGATCGGGCTCGGCACCACCATCAAACCGTTGGCGCCTTCCTTGGCGGCGCGGCGTGCGATCGCCGCCGCCTCGCGTGTACCGGCCTCGTTGACCGTCAACAGCACCGGTTTTTTGCCGGCGATCTTCTGGGCGGTCTTCAGCACCGCGATCTTCTCGTCATGCGACAGCATCGGGCCTTCGCCGAGCGACCCGCAGACGATGATGCCGTCACAGCCGGCCTCCATCTGCAGCGCAAAGCAGCGCTCCATCTCGGCATGGTCGAGGCCGTCGTCCTCGGTGAATTTGGTCGTAACGGCGGGGAAGACTCCGGCCCACATATCGATCGCTCCATCTGATATATCAGTCGTATATTTCTTAAGAAGCCGACTGTCAACGTTGAATCTGATATGATATATCAACAATATGGAGAAGCCGCATTGGTATATGACAGGCCGGGCTCCGAGCCGGCAACTGCGAAGGCCTACCGCAGGCTCGAGCACATGATCGTAACTCTCGAGCTGGCGCCGGCGAGCTTCATCACCGAGGGGGCGCTGATCGACAGGCTCGGCCTCGGCCGCACCCCGGTTCGCGAAGCGATCCAGCGGCTGGCTTGGGAGGGGCTGCTCGAGGTCCGGCCGCGCGCCGGCATTGCCATTGCCCCGCTGCACCCCGGCGACTGGCTGCGTGTCCTCGACGCCCGCCGTGGCGTCGAGGTGGTGCTTGCCCGCTCGGCCGCTCGCTTCGTCACCCGCGAGGCCGCCGACCTGTTCCATGACGCTGCCCTTGCCATGCAAAAGGCGGTGATTTCGGAAAATGTGTTTTACTTCATCCAGGCCGACAAGGCGCTCGACGAGGCGCTGGCGCTGGCTGCCGACAACCCGTTCGCCGCGCGCCTGGCGGCGCCCTTGCAAACCCACAGCCGCCGTTTCTGGTTCCGCTACAAGGCCGATACCGGCTTGGCCGAATCCGCCGAGCATCATGTCGCGCTGATCCGCTCGATCCTAGCAGGCGACGAGGAGGCCGCGGCCAAGGACGCCAAGCGCCTGATGGCACTTTTGCGCGGCCATGCCGAGGCAGCTGCCACACGCTGAGCCTGTCATTTCGTCATGCGCCCTGGCCGGGCAGGGCCATCACGTTTTCCCAATTGTCGCCGGCCGCGACGATGCAGCTTCTGCCGGCGATATCGGTGACGACGATACTCCAGGTTCCGGTCTCGGCGACAAAGACTTCCATGACCGCCTCATGACCGATCAGCCCTAAAGCAAACTGCCTTTCCTGGAACTTCTCGCTCAAATGGGCGACGAGCTCGCCATGTTCAACGCAGTATTGATATTGCGCGCTTGCAGTGTTCGTACCCACCGCCAATGCGCCAGCAAGAACCAGGGTTTTCACCCATCCCAACAGTGCTTTGTGTGCCATAGGGCACCTCCTTTGCCATCACGTTCCGGCAAAGGAGGGGTTTGACAGCCTCACTTTGCCGGAGCGATCCAGGCCGGTTCCGACGTCATCATCATCGCGTCGTTCCTTTCTGTGTTCCGGTCTGCCATCGGTGGGAACGATTCTAGATGTTCCCATTATGTTCCCGATATATGGTATCGGCAACGGAAAAGCGCAAGCAGGCGCCCAAGCGGGCGCCTACAGATCCGTTTTACGGTTGTCGCCGAAAGAATGGGCCACCAGGCTGCGCGGCCATGCGAGGCCGCTGCTACGCGCGAGCGTGGAACCTCATCAGGTGCCTGGCAGCGCCGCTGTCGTCATCGCGCTCTCCCAGCCTTCGCCGACTGAAATCACGCAGCTTTGGCCTTTTGTGTCGCTGGCGAGGATGGTCCATGTGCCCTTGTCGGAAACGAAGACTTCAAGCACCACATTCGGATTGACGACGCCGACCGCGCTCGGGTTTTCATGAAACTTCTCGCCGAGCGCCTTCACCATATCGGCGCGTGCCGCACATTGCTCGGCAGCCATTGCCGGGACGGCGGAAAGGGCCATCGCAGCGCAAGCTGCAGTCGCCATGAGACGTGTCATCTGACACCTCCTTTGCGCCGGACGATATCCCCGGAGCCGTCACCAGCGCCGTTGGTTGATCTGCCAGCGTCTGCTTCGCGGCAGGACTGCAACCTAAGAAGATTGCTGCCTTCTTGGTTCCATCACATTAGTGTTCATGCCGATGAAGACCGCGACGAAAAAAAGGCCCGGGTCGAGCCCAGGCCTTCTTTTTCCGCGATCTGGATCAGTTCATCGTCGGAATGATGAACTCGGCGCCATCCTTCACGCCGGCCGGCGCGCCCGAAACCGAAGGCGAGGACGCGCAGACAGAAAACCGTCCGGCTAATTCATCGTCGGAATGACGAACTCGGCGCCATCCTTCACGCCGGCCCGCGCCCCCGAAGCCGAAGGCGAGGACGCGCAGACAGAAAACCGTCCGGCTAATTCATCGTCGGAATGACGAATTCGGCGCCGTTCTTCACGCCGGCCCGCGCGCCCGAAGCCGAAGGCGAGGACGCGCAGACAGAAAACCGTCCGGCTAATTCATCGTCGGAATGACGAATTCGGCGCCATCCTTCACGCCGGACGGCCAGCGCGACGTCACCGTCTTGGTCTTGGTGTAGAAGCGGAACGCGTCCGGCCCGTGCTGGTTGAGGTCGCCAAAGGAGGACGCCTTCCAGCCGCCAAACGTATAGTAGGCGATCGGCACCGGGATCGGCACGTTGATGCCGACCATGCCGACCTGGACTCGCGAGGCGAAGTCGCGCGCCGCGTCGCCGTCGCGGGTGAAGATAGCGACGCCATTGCCCATCTCGTGCTCGTTGGCGAGCCTGATCGCGTTCTCGTAGGTCGGTGCGCGCACCACCGACAGCACCGGCCCGAAGATTTCTTCCTTGTAGATGCGCATGTCGGCGGTCACATTGTCGAACAGGCAGCCGCCCATATAGTAGCCGTTCTCGTAACCCTGCATGGAAAAGCCGCGTCCGTCGACGACCAGCTTGGCGCCTTCCTTGACGCCGGTGTCGACATAGGACTTGACCCGCTCCAGCGCCTGCGCCGTGACCAGCGGGCCGAAATCGGCGGAAGAATCTGTCGACGGACCGACCTTCAGGCTCTCGACGCGCGGCACCAGTTTTTCCATCAGCCGGTTGGCGGTGTCGTTGCCGACCGGAACGGCCACCGAGATCGCCATGCAGCGCTCGCCGGCCGAGCCGTAGCCGGCGCCGATCAGCGCGTCGACGGTCTGGTCCATGTCGGCATCCGGCATGATGATCATGTGATTCTTGGCACCGCCGAAGCACTGCACGCGCTTGCCGGCCGCGCAGCCGCGCGAGTAGATGTACTGGGCGATCGGTGTCGAGCCGACGAAACCGATGGCCTTGATGTCGGGATCGTCGAGGATGGCGTCGACCACTTCCTTGTCGCCGTTGACGACATTGAGGATGCCCGCCGGCAGGCCGGCCTCGATGAACAGTTCGGCAATGCGCATCGGCACGCCCGGGTCGCGCTCGGACGGCTTGAGGATGAAGGCATTGCCGCAGGCGATGGCCGGCGCGATCTTCCACAGCGGGATCATCGCCGGAAAATTGAACGGCGTGATGCCGGCGACGACGCCGAGCGGCTGGCGCATCGAATAGACGTCGATGCCGGGGCCTGCGCCATCGGTGAACTCGCCCTTCATCATGTGCGGCGCACCGATGCAGACCTCGACCACTTCGAGGCCGCGCTGGATGTCGCCCTTGGCGTCGGCGATGGTCTTGCCGTGTTCGCGCGCCAATATCTCGGCCAGCGCGTCATACTCCTTGGCGATCAGCTCGAGGAACCGCATCAGGACGCGCACGCGCCGCTGCGGGTTGGTCGCCGCCCAGCCGGGCTGTGCCGCCTTGGCGTTTTCGACCGCCGCGCGCAATTCCGCCTGCGAAGCCAGCGCCACCGTGCCGCGCACCGTGCCGTCCATCGGCTGCATGACGTCCTGCTTGCGGCCGCTGGTTCCGGCGACGCGCTTGCCGCCGATGAAATGACCGTATTCGATCATGGTCTCTCTCCCTGGTTCGTGATTAGGCATTGTCCGCCTTTGCGAGAGCGATGGCAACGCGAGCGAAAACGCAACCGTTGTGCAGAAAATAGATAGCAGTGGGTGTCTGTGCATCAAATCGCGCAAATGATAGAGATGTGTGGTGTACGCCATGGGATAGAGAAATTGAGTTTCTTCGCCGTCGAGCGCTGCCGTAATCGTCATCATCCGGACCATCCCGATGAACTGGGATGATGCCCGCATCTTCCTTGCCGTGGCGCGGGCCGGTCAGATCCTCGGCGCCGCCAGGCGGCTGGAGCTTAATCACGCGACCGTCTCGCGCCGCATCGCCGCCCTCGAGGATGCGCTCAGGACAAAACTGTTTCGCCGGCTTACCACCGGCAGTGAGCTGACGCCGGCGGGCGAGCGTTTCCTCGAGATCGCCGAACGCATGGAGGGCGACATGATCGCCGCGCGCTCGACTGTTTCAGGCGAAGGCGACGACGTGTCGGGCACCGTGCGGATCGGCGCGCCAGACGGTTTTGGCGTCGCCTTCCTGGCCAGGCGCCTCGGCGCGCTGACCGCTCTGCACCGTGAACTCACCATCCAGCTGGTGCCGGTGCCACGCTCCTTCTCTTTGTCACGGCGCGAGGCCGACATTGCCATCACCGTCGAGCGGCCGACGGAAGGCCGCCTGGTGGCGGGAAAGCTGGTCGACTACACGCTCGGCCTGTTCGCGTCGCGTGCCTACGCCGACACGCATGGCCTGCCCGGAACCGCCGCCGAGCTAGCGCAGCATACGCTGATCGGCTACGTGCCGGATCTGATCGTCAGTCCCTCGCTCGACTACGCGGCCGAATTCAGCGCCGACTGGCGCACCAGCTTCGCCATTTCCTCCGCGCTCGGCCAGGCCGAAGCGGTGCGTTCCGGCGCCGGGATCGGCATACTGCACACCTTCGTTGCCCGCTCGATGCCGGAGCTGGTGCCTCTCGATATCGTCGCACCCATACGCCGCGCCTACTGGCTGGTCTATCATGAATCGGTCAGGCCGCTGCGCCGCGTCCAGGTCGTCGCGAGCTTCATTACCAAGGCCGTCGAACGGGACAGGGGTTTGTTCGCATGAGCCTGCCGGCCGCTGGCTGTCTTAGCTGGTGGGCGTCTTACTTGGCGTATCGTCCGGGCCCGAGATCGCCGACGTCGATGTCGGGCACCCGGCTGGAGATGATGTCGGCCAGAACCTTAGCCGAGCCGCAGGCCATGGTCCAGCCGAGTGTGCCATGGCCGGTGTTGAGATAGAGATTGGAGAAATCGGTGCGGCCGATCAGCGGCGGCCCGTCCGGTGTCATCGGCCGCAGCCCGCACCAGAAGGTCGCCGATCGCATGTCGCCGCTGCCCGGAAACAGGTCGCCGACCGAATGTTCGAGCGTGCGGCGCCGCGATTCGTGCAGCCGCAGGTCGAAGCCGGAAATCTCCGCCGTGCCGCCGACCCGGATACGATCGCCGAGCCGGGTGATCGCTACTTTGTAGCTCTCGTCCATCACGGTCGAGACCGGTGCGGCGGCGGCGTCCTTGATCGGCAGGGTGATCGAATAGCCCTTGACCGGGTAGACCGGGATGGGCCGCTTCAGCATGCGCATGAACCGCGCCGAATAGCTGCCCATCGTCATCACATAGGCATCAGCGATCATCCAGCCCTTGCTGGTGCTGATGTTGGTGATGCGATCGCGCTTCTTGACGACGCGCCGTATCTCCGTGTCGTATTCGAAGGTGACGCCGCGTGCCGCGCAAAGCTCGGCAAGCCTGTCGGTAAACATCTTGCAGTCGCCGGTTTCGTCGCCGGGCAACCGCAGGCCACCGACGAATTTTTCGCGCACGCCAGCCAGCGCGGGTTCGGCCGCAATGCAGCCGTCGGGGTCGAGGACCTCGTAGGGGACGCCATAGGTCTTCAGCACCTCGACATCGCCGCCGACGCCGTCGAGCTGCTTTTGCGTTCGGAAAAGCTGCAGCGTGCCCTTGGCACGCTCGTCATAGGCGATGCCGGTCGCCTCGCGCAGCGCCTTCAGCGTGTCGCGGCTGTACTCGGCCAGCGGCACCATGCGCGCCTTGTTCAGCGCGTAGCGTTCAGCCGTGCAATTGCGCAGCATCTTGACCAGCCATATCCACATATGCGGATCGAGGGCCGGTCGCACCACCAGTGGGCCGTGCTTCATCAAAAGCCATTTGATGGCCTTCAGCGGAACGCCGGGCCCGGCCCAGGGCGAAGCATAGCCGGGCGATATCTCGCCGGCATTGGCAAAGCTGGTTTCCAGCGCCGGGCCTTTCTGGCGATCGATCACCGTCACCTGATGGCCGGCCTCGGCAAGAAAATAGGCGGTGGTGACCCCGATCACGCCGCCGCCCAGCACGAAGATCTTCATCGTTTGGTTCTCCGCGGCGGCATCTCGTCGGGATTCGAGACCGGGATCATCGCCGCCTTCTGTCTGCCGGATTCTGTGGCGTCAGCCAAGTGCCGATGCTCAGGGAAAAGACATGCGTGAGGACAACAAGCTTGCGTCCTAGCGATTCACATAGCGCCGGTGGAAACGGTGGCCGAGGCTGGTCAAGACCTCGTAGCCGATAGTGCCGGCCTGGCCGGCTACCTGGTCCACCGTCTGCGACGACGGCCCGATCAGTTCGACGAGGTCGCCGGCCTTCAGCTTGCCGGGCGGCAGTGCGGAAATGTCGAGGATGATCGTATCCATTGAAATCCGGCCGACGAAGGGCAGCCGCACATTTTCGAACCAGGCAGCGGAAGCGGCGCGACGATGCCAGCCATCGCCGTAGCCGAGCGAAATCGTCGCCGCGGCAAGCGGGGCCTTGGCATGGAAAGTGTGGCCGTAGCCGACACCGGCGCCAGCCTCCAGCATCCGCACCTGGATGACCTTGGCCTGCAATCGCACCACCGGCAGCATCGGATTGTCCTTCGCCGGCGTCGGATTGATGCCATAGAGAGCGGCACCCGGACGAACGAGGTCGTAGTGATAGCGCTGCCCGAGAAAAATGCCCGATGAATTGGCAAGCGAAACCGACGCTTCCGGCAGCATCCGGCGCAGCCGTTCGAATTCCAGCCGTTGCTGTTCGTTGGCCGGTTGCTCGGGTTCGTCGGCGCAGGCGAGATGGCTCATCACGAAGGTCAGTTCGACACCGTCGAAGGCCTGTGGATCCCGCGCGACTGCCTTCACCTCGGACAGCGTCATGCCGAGCCGCGACATGCCGCTGTCGACTTGGAGGGCGGCCGGCAGCTTACGGCCCACCCGTCCGGCCATTTCGCGCCATGCCGCGAGTTGGCTGGCGCTGTTGAGTACGCTGCAAAGCCCTGCTGCAACCGCTTCCCTTTCCGCACCCGGCGGAATGCCGTTCAGCACATAAATGGCCGGGCCTGAGCCGAGCGCCTTGCGCAGCAAGATGCCGCCGGCCAAATGCGCAACAAAGAAGGTATTACAACCCTCAGCCATCAGTGCCGCGGCTACCGGCACCGCGCCAATCCCGTAACCGTCGGCCTTGACCACTCCAGCACAACTGACTCCGCCCAGCCGCGCCTTCAGCCGCCGGTAATTCTCACGCACGGCGCCGAGATCGATGGTCAGGATCGCCCCCGCCGCGGCTTCGCTGACCGGTTCGCCCAGGGTGGCGGTCGGCGGAAGAGATTTGCTGGAGATGTCGTTCATGCCGACCTGTTTTAGCGGAAGGCTGGCGGCTACGCCACCAGATGCCGGAACGCCGCCACCACGTCTTCGTAGACCTTGCGCTTGAACGGCACGATCAGGCCCGGCAATTCCAGCATCGGCCGCCACGCCCACCGGTCGAACTCGGCCTTGTGGCCACCCGGCGGCGGATTGATCGCGATCTCGCTTTCGTCGCCGTCGAAGCGGAAGGCAAACCATTTCTGCGTCTGGCCGCGATATCGTCCCTTGAAGGCGACGCCGACCAGATGCGCCGGCAGGTCGTAGTTGATCCAGTGCGGCGCCTCGGCCAGCAGCGACACCGAGCGCATGCCGGTCTCTTCGTAGAGTTCGCGCGCCGCCGCGGGCAGCGGCTCCTCGCCATCGTCGATGCCGCCCTGCGGCATCTGCCAGAGCTGCGTCGTTCCAGCGAATTCGCTGTCCGGCTCGGCAATGCGACGGCCGACCCAGACCAGGCCGTCGCCATTGAGGACCATCACCCCTACGCAGGGCCGGTAGGGCAGTGTCTCGGCGTCAACGAGCTTGTTCTTTGCCATCTCAGCCTTTTTCCGGATCTATGGCCACCGCCGAAATCGGCACGATCTCGATGCCGCGCTTCTTGGCCTCGGTCACCCAGGAAGACACGGTATCCACCGTCAGGTCGAAAGCCGAGCCGATGCCGACGGCAAACCCTTTCGCCCGCGCCGTCGCTTCCAGCCCATCCAGTTTCTTCAATATGGCGCCGCGGTCCTGCACCGCGTCGATCGCCGTATCGCCGCCGACGAACGGCACGCCGTCCTTCAGCGCCAATTCGGGTGCCAGGCTGCGCGCTGAGGAACCGTCATCGACATAGGCGAGGCCACGCTTGCCAAGCTCGGCCATTAATGGCCCCATTGCCGTCGCGTCGGCCGAAAAGCGGGCGCCCATATAGTTCATGACGCCGGTGTAGTTGGTCGTTCGCGACAGCGCCCAGCGTAAATTCTTCAAATTCTCGTCCGGCGTCGCAGCCACGGTCAGCGTGTTGCGGCCGGGATTGACGTTCGGATAGTCGAACGGCTCGAGCGGCACCTGCATGATGACCTCATGGCCGCCCTGCCGCGCCACCTGCATCCAGCGGCCGATGCTGTTGCCTTGCGGCGCGAAGGCCAGCGTCACCTCCGCCGGCAGCTTGGCGATGGCTGCCTGCGTGCCGGTCTGCGACACGGCAAGACCGCCGATGACGAGCGCCACGCGTGCACCGCGCGCGCCGGACCACGGCCGCGCATAGACATCGAACGGGCGCCGGCCGTCGGCGGCGCGGATCGGCAGCGGACCGGTCTCGCTGGCCTCGATCAGTGCCTTGTCGGGAATGTGCGCGATCCTGAGGTTCTGGCCGATCGTCGAAGGGTCGCGGATGACGATGGCCGCCTCGGGTGGACCATCGCCCTCCTCGGTCTGGACATGGATGATCTGCGGACCGCCCGTCTTCGGCCCGGTTATGTTGGCGCCGCTTGCGTTGCTTGGCGCTGCCGTTTCGGGCGTCGCCTTGGCGGGCGCCGCGGCGGTATCCGCCGCCGCCGGCGTCTTCGGCGTCGAAACGGCTACTTCCTGCAGCTTCCGGAACGGCTTGTCGCGCAAGGCGATCGCGCTGGAGACGCCGACCACGGACAGCACGACAAGCGCGGCCGCGACCGCACCGGCGCTGATCCCGCCGCCCGAGCGCGACGGCCGGATCGCCTGTCCGAGAGGTCGTTCTATGTCCTTGCCGATATCAGCCAAGCCCGCACCCCCGGCGTGCATCCCCGAAGTAAACCTTCTCCGGAGGCGCAAAATTCAAAATGTCGGCGCGTCCCCTTGCTTCACTGGACGCGCAGCATGCCCGGCAGCAGCCCCGAATCAAACTGCCGGAACCTCGCGGCCCCGGCAGCATCGCATCGCTTCGCTCAGGCAGCCAGACCTGTTTGGCCCGGCTTGCCCGCCCTTACTGGTTCAATACGGCCTTTTGCGGATTCGGCGGGAACGCCGGATCGGTCTTCTGGCCGCGCAGCAGCTGCTCGGCATAGATGAGCTGCAAATCGTCCTTCGGCTCCGGCGGCACATAGGCTGCCGAACCCGAACCGGTCGTGCCTTCGTCGGCGCCCTTGATATGGCCCTTGAGGTCGGATTCGCCGCGCGTCAGATCCCTGCCCTGCAGTTCCGCCGGCAGCGGCTGGTCGACCTTGATATCGGGCGTGATGCCCTTGCCCTGGATCGACTTGCCGGACGGCGTGTAATAGAGCGCCGTCGTCAACCGCAGCGCCCCGTTCTCACCAAGCGGGATGATGGTCTGCACCGAACCCTTGCCGAAGGACTGCGTGCCGACCACCGTGGCGCGGCGCAGATCCTGCAGCGCGCCGGCAACGATTTCCGATGCGCTGGCCGAGCCGCCATTGACGAGCACGATCAGCGGCTTGCCGCCGATGTCGTCGCCGGCCCGCGCGTCGAAGCGGGTGACGTCCTTCGGATCGCGACCGCGCGTCGAGACGATCTCGCCACGGTCAAGGAAGGCATCCGACACGCTCACCGCCTGGTCGAGCAAACCGCCCGGATTGAGGCGCAGGTCGAGCACGTAGCCCTTGAGCTTGTCGTTCGGCACCTGCTTCTTGATGGTGTCGATGGCATTCTCGAGGTCGTCATAGGTCTTTTCGGTAAAGGAGGTGATCTTCATGTAGCCGATGTCGTTTTCGACCCGGAACTTGACCGCCTTGACCTTGATGATGTCGCGCACGACGGTCAGTTCGATCGGCTTGTCGGCGCCCTGGCGCAGGATGGTGAGCTTGATCGGCGTGTTGACCAGCCCGCGCATCTTCTCGACGGCGTCGTTGAGCGTCAGGCCGCGAACCTCCTCGCCGTCGATCTTGGCGATATAGTCGCCGGCGAGCACACCAGCCTTGGCGGCCGGAGTATCGTCGATCGGCGTGATCACCTTGACCAGGTCGTTCTCCATCGTGACCTCGATCCCGAGGCCGCCGAACTCGCCCTTGGTTTGAACGCGCATGTCCTGCGCTTCTTCGGCGTTCATGTATGAGGAGTGCGGGTCGAGCGAGGACAGCATGCCGTTGATGGCATTTTCAACCAGCGACTTGTCGTCGGGCGGCGTCACATAATTCGCCCGCACCCGTTCGAAGATATCGCCGAAGATCGCCAGTTGCTTATAGGTCTCGGAGCCCGCAGCCTTCGCCGTCGAGCCGGGCGCGCCATAGACCAGGCTCATCGCCGATGCACCCATCAGCGCACCGGCAAACAGAAGCGACAGTTTCCGCATCATTCACGTCCTTCCAGAAAAACGGTCCGCCCACCATGGGGCCGGATCGACGGGTTTTCCATCCTTGCGGAACTCGACATAGAGCTCCGGCGTGGCATTTCCATTCTTCGATGCCGAGGTGGTCGCCACCCGGGCCTCTCCCATCGCGCCGACCGGCTCACCTGCGAGCACCGACTGGCCAGACGCGACGCTGATTCTGCTCATCCCCGCCAGGACGACATGATAGCCGTCACCCGCATTCAGGATCAAGAGTTGACCGTAAGAGCGGAAAGGCCCCGCATAAAGCACATTTCCATCCGCCGGTGCTGTGACGATGGCTCCGGATTGTGTCGCAACCATGTCACCGAGCATCACCGCGCCGTTACCGTCCTCGGCGCCGAAGCGCCGCTTGATCCTGCCGGTGACCGGCAGCGCGATCTGCCCTTGCAGCGCGGAAAACGGCGCGGCAGCGGTGAGCCTGTTGCTCTCCGGCACCGGCAGCGAGGCCAATTCCGTCGACGCCGCAGCCGATGCCGGGCCCTTGTCGGCGTCGGCCGTCTTTTGCTCGGCTGCCTTGGCCGCATCCGCCGCCTTGCGGGCCCTATCGGCCTCGAGCGAGGCGATCAGTTCTTTCAGGCTGCCGGCCTTGGCCGCCAACGTCGCGGACCGCTGCTTTTCGGCGGCCAGCGCGGTTTGCGTATCGGCGGCGAGCTTCTGCTTGGCTTCGAGCAGCATGCCGAGCCGCTTTTTTTCCGCCGCCTGCTCGCCGATCGCTGCCGTCAGCCGCGCCCGCTCGGCCTCGATCGAGGCCGTCACCCGCGACTGCTCCTTGAGGTCGGTCAGCAACATGTCGGTCTGCTGGCGCAGTTCCGGCACCACGGCACCGAGCAGGATGGCGCTGCGCACCGACGACAATGCGTCCTCCGGCTTGACCAGGATCGCCGGGGGCGGGTTGAGCCCCATGCGCTGCAGCGCGCCGAGCACTTCGGCCAGAACGTCGCGTCTGGCGGCCAGTGAGGCGCGGATCTTCTGCTCCTGCGCCTTAAGCCCTTCCAGCTTGCCGCCAATGTCCTCGATGTCCTGGCCGAGCTTCTGCTCGGTCATCGCCGACTGGATCAGCGCCGCGGTGATCGAGGCGTGGTCCTTCTTGACCGCCGCGATGTCGGCGGCGAGCTTGGCCAGCCGCTCGGACGACAGCGTGATCTCTTTCGATACTTTCTCGTATTCGGCGCGGCTCTGGTCCGGGTCGGGCGCCAGGTCGAGCGTGTTCTCAGCCCGCGCGACGCCGAGCGAAAGCGCGATCGCCGCCACGGCGATGCCGTAGCGCACGCGCCAGGAGCCCGTTCGTGATTTCCAGTCTTCAGACATTGAAGCCTAACTCTATGCGCGGCTTCGTTAACGAACCATCAACCATGTTCGAGCCCGGCCGCGATCCGCAAACCCCATGAGCCCAAACTGTCGATGAGCATTGGGGCAAAAATCCGGGCGGCTGGCATCAATTCGCCGACCGAGCCGACTTCATGAACGATGGTAGGGGTGGCCGGAAAGGATCGTGGCCGCCCGGTAAAGCTGCTCGCCCAGCATTACGCGGACCAGCTGATGCGGCCAGGTCAACGCACCGAGCGACACCGTCAGATCAGCCAGGTCGCGCAGCGACTGGTCATGGCCGTCGGCGCCGCCAATGGCGATCACCAGCGCCTTGCGCCCGCCATCGCGCAGCGAGCCTATGCGGCCGGCGAAATCCTCGGAGGAAAGGTTCTTGCCGCGCTCATCCAGCAGCACCAGCGCCGTGCCCGGTTGCAAGTGCGTCTGCAGCTTCTGGCCTTCCTCGCGCCGGCGCTCATTGGCCGTCTGCGCGCGGCCTTCAGCAATCTCGACGATCCCGGCGAATTCGAGGCCTACGGCAGGACCGCTCTTGGCAAAACGCTCGAAATAGCGATCGGCCAACTGCTTCTCGGGGCCGGCTTTCATTCGGCCCACGGCATGAACGGTAATCTTCATCCCTGCCTCGAAGAGCCGCTGATGCATGTCTGACAACGACATGCATCAAGACGAGTACGGCTCAGTGGAGGGTCTCCTCCTCGAGATCGGGCGCCTGCCACATCTTTTCGAGATTGTAGAAGTCGCGGACCTCGGGACGGAAGACATGGACGATGATGTCGCCCGAATCGATCAGAACCCAGTCGGCGCCAGCCAGCCCCTCGACGCGCGCCGTGCCAAGCCCGGCATCCTTGAGCGCCTTGAGGAGATGATCGGCGACAGCCGAGACATGACGGTGGGATCGGCCCGATGCGACGACCATGTAGTCGCCGAGGCTCGATTTCCCCTGAATGTCGATTGAGACGATGTTTTCGGCCTTGGAGTCTTCCAGACTGGCAAGGACTGTCTTGATGGCGCGGGACACGGCGTCGTGTACGCTGATCCCGGCCGGCGAAGGCACGATGTCGGCCTTCTTCCGAAGTGCTGTTCTCAGTGTATTTCCTTTCGCAGCAAGAACAACCAAATCACCTCTAAAATCAGGTGACATTGCTTAGATAGGCAGAGTTAGGTTGCAGTTTCAAGACATGGTTCGCAAGCAGGCGCCCGGCAGCGGCCGAATATGAGGCTTTCGAGCGAGAAAATCGGAACCGCCTCGCCCCGCAGCGGTTATCGGCTCATCCACGAACCGGAATCCCGACATGCCGATCGATCCCCAGAACGCCCTCCTCACCGTGCAATCCGGCCTGGCGCAACTCAGCACGCTGATCGTCTCCTACTCGCTTTCGGCGGTCGGCGCCGTCATCCTGCTGGTCATCGGCTACATCGTCGCCGGCCTCGCCGAGCGTTCGATCTATGCCGGCCTCGGCCATATCCATGGCTTCGACGAAACGCTCCGCCATTTCTTCTCGCAGGTCGTCCGATACGCCATCCTCGGGCTGTTCGTGATCATGGTTCTCGGCCAGTTCGGCGTGCAGACCGCTTCGATCATTGCCGCCATCGGTGCCGCCGGCCTGGCCATCGGCTTGGCGCTGCAAGGCACGCTGCAGAACATCGCCGCCGGCATCATGCTGCTGGCGCTGCGGCCGTTCCGCATCGGCGAATATGTCGAGGTCGGCGCCATATCCGGCACCGTCGAGGAGATCGGGCTGTTCGCTACAACGCTGAGGACGGTCGAAGGCGTCTACGTGCTTGCACCCAACTCGACCCTATGGAACCAGCCGGTCCGCAACTTCACCCGCAACGGTGTGCGTCGCGGCGACATCACGCTCGGCATCGGCTCGTGGAACGACATCGACTTCGCGCAAAAGACCATGCTTGGCGTTGCCGCCGCCGACCGGCGTGTCAGGCGGCAGCCTGCGCCGATCGCCTTTGTCGCGACCGTCGGCGACAGCACCGTCGCCATCACCTTGCGCTACTGGACGGCGGCTGCCGACTTCTTCGCCACCCAGATCGACCTCACCAAGAGTGTCAAGCAGGCGTTCGATGCCGAGGGCCTTTCGGTCCCGGCGCCGGCACCGAAAGCGCCGCAGGCGGATGCCTCAGCCACACGGCAATAGAGCATTTGAAGCCAGCTGGAGGGTGTTCAAATTTCTTCGCGCCCGCGTTGACCTTCGGGCGCGAAGGCGAGATCGACGGGCAACGGCGCCTGCGCCGTCATCGGCGCGAAACTGCCGGTCTCGGTGGCGGGCACAGGCCGCACCATAACGACTCGCCGAAGAACGAACAGGCAGTAGGCGGCGGCAATGACGATTGCCACATAGATGAAGGCCTGCGTGCCGTAGACGGCGGAAAGCCCGGTCACGACGCCGGGCACGACGAAGCCGGACAGCGACCAGGCGAACAAAAGCGAGCTCGACAGCGCCACCATGTCGTCCTTGCCGGCGCGATCGCCGGCATGGGCGCTGGCCAGAGAGTAGATCGATTCCGAGGCGCCGTCCCAGACCACGTAGATGACGAGCAGCGCCACCAGCGCGCCGCCATCGAAACCGAGGGCAAACAGGCCCGCCGCGGCGGCAAGCGCCGACGCCGCGATCAGCACGAAGCGCCGGTCGGTGCGGTCGGAAATCCAGCCGAGCGGGATCTGCAGGATCAGCGTGCCGACCGGCATTGCCGAAAGCAGCAAGGCGACGTCGGCCTGGCTGTAGCCCTTGGCCGTGGCATGGATCGGCGCAAAGCCCGAGATCGTCATCGACAGGCCGCCGACGGCAAGCATGCCGGCAACGCCGACCGGCGAGATCCGCCAGGCGCGGCCGAGCGCCACGGACGCCGCTTGCGGCGCCGGCGGCTGCGCAAGCCGCGTCAACCCGACGGGAAGGATCGACAGCGCGGTGAAGGCAATGCCGATCAGCGGCGCGTCGGCCGCGCGGATATCGATCAACGCCAGCGTCGAATAGCCGACGCCGAGTCCGGCGACATAGGCAACGTAGAAGATAGCCATGACCCGGCCGCGGATGGCGTTGGCAACGACATCGTTCAGCCAGCTCTGCGCGACGATGAACAGGCCGCAAATGGCAAAGCCGTAGAGCGCCCGTGCAGCGATCCACGGCAAGGGATGCGGCCCGGCGCCGACCGCGGCGTTGGACAGCACGATGAGTGCCGACAGCACCATGAACACGCGGGCATGGCCGACACGCCGCACCAGCGGCCCGGTCAGGATGCAGCCGGCGAGGCCGCCAGCCGAAAGGCCGGTGACGATCAGCCCCGCCCAAGTCGGATCGAAGCCTGCGGCGCCAAGCCGGACTGGGATATAGGCGAACATGAGCCCATTGCCGACGGCGATCAGCGCCATCGACAAGAGGATACTGACAATGGCGATCGACGGGGCCGGCTGCCCTAGACCGTTCTTGTCCTGGTCGCGCTCGAGAATCGTCATGACCGAGGATCGCCCATCAAGCACGTCAAGGCAGCGGCAAAAGCGACATCAGCGGTCTTGCCTTCCGTGTTGGCTCAGCCCCTTGCCACCTTGCGGATCGCGCTCGACGACAGCGACGAACGAGGGCCGTGGATGAAGGTCCAGGCCGGCGCGTCCATGCGGGCGAGCCGCGGCGCGTCGCCCTCGTCGACGCGGGCATAGTCGAACGTCTTGGCGACCACCGACGACAGGAACGACAGTGTCGCGCCCGGCCGGTCGACCACCGCGATCGGGAACGTCATGACGATGCGGCGCCAGCGCTGCCAGCGGTGGAAGTCGCGAAGCGAGTCGGCCCCCATGATCCAGACGAAATCGACACCGGGGTTACGCGCCTTGACCAGCGCCAGCGTATCGGCGGTGAAGCGGACGCGGTGGGCCGCCTCGAAGGCGGTGACCTTGATCTTCGGGTTCTTGGCGATCTTTTCGGATAGCTGCAGCCGCTCGGCCAGCGGCGCCAGGTCACCGGCATTCTTGAGCGGGTTGCCGGGCGTCACCATCCACCACAGCTGATCGAGCGCAAGGCGTCTGAGCGCGATCTCGGCGACCAGCGCATGGCCGGCGTGCGGCGGGTTGAACGAACCGCCGAACAGCCCGACCGCCACGCCTTTCCCGGCATGCGGCATCTTGAGGTAGCGCGGAGGGACGGGATGCTCGGAAGGGGATAGCATCGTGCTAAGCACCCCCCTTGCGGAGGAGATGTCCGGCAGGACAGAGGGGGATGGCTGGGCGCAAACTTCAAGCCCTAGCGGCGAAAAAGGTCAAGGCCTCACCTGTCCCGACCCGCGTACGCGGTATTTGAACGACGTCAGCTGCTCGACGCCGACCGGCCCGCGCGCATGCATCTTGCCGGTGGCAATGCCGATTTCGGCGCCCATACCGAACTCGCCGCCATCGGCAAACTGGGTCGAGGCATTGTGCAGAAGGATCGCCGAATCGATCTCGTTGAAGAACCGTTCGACGGCCTTTGCATCCTCGGCGATGATCGCCTCGGTGTGATGCGAGGAGAACGTCTCGATATGCTCGATCGCGCCGCCAATGCCGTCGACCAGCTTCACCGCAATGATGGCGTCGAGATATTCGGTCACCCAATCTGCATCGGTCGCGGGCTGGGCGTCGGAATAAAGCTTCAGCACCTCGGCATCGGCATGGATCTCGCAGCCTGCCGCCTGTAGGGCCCCGAGGATCGGCACCAGGTGCGTGCCGGCGACGGCACGGTCGACCAGCAGCGTCTCGGCAGCACCGCACACCCCGGTGCGTCGCATCTTGGCATTGACCGCGATCTTGACCGCCATGTCGAGATCGGCCGATCGGTCGATATAGAGATGGCAGATGCCCTCGAGATGCGCGAAGACCGGCACCCGTGCCTCGTTCTGCACACGCTCGACCAGGCTGCGGCCGCCGCGCGGAATGATGACCTCGAGATTGCCGGAAAGCCCTTTCAGCATTTCGCCGACGGCGGCGCGATCGGTGGTCGGCACCAATTGTATGGCATCCTCCGGCAGCCCGGCTGTCTTCAGCCCCTCGACCAGGCAGGCATGGATCGCGGCGGAAGAATTCGCCGAATCCGAGCCGCCGCGCAGGATCACCGGATTGCCCGCCTTGAGGCAGAGCGCGCCGGCATCGGCGGTCACGTTCGGCCGGCTCTCATAGATGACGCCGACGACGCCGAGCGGCGTGCGCACCCGTTCGATATGCAACCCGTTCGGCCGCTCCCAGGCGGCAATGACATTGCCGACCGGATCGCGCAACCCGGCGATTTCATTTATACCGTCTGCCATGGCGCGGATGCGGGCGGGATCGAGCTTCAGCCGATCCATCGACGCTGCCGACAGGCCAGCCTCCTTGCCGTTTCTGATGTCGATGGCATTGGCGTCGAGGATATCCTGCTCATATCGAAGGATCGCCTGAGCCATGCCGACCAGCGCCGCGTGCTTGCGCTCGGCCGCTGCGATAGCCAGCGGTCGGGCCGCGGCACGCGCGCGGCGGCCGATATCGGCCATCAGCGCCACGGTATCGTCCCGGGATTTTTCATGCAGCGTCAGCATGGCTCATCCTCCGCTATTCAACCTGATCACCGACTACTTGCTCGCCGCCGGCATGGCTCACCACAAGGTCGTCGCGGTGGATCATGGCCGAACGCGCCTCGTAGCCGAGCACGGTTTCGATCTCGGTCGTCTTCAGGCCAGCGATCCTTACGGCATCGGCGGCATCATAGGCAACCAGCCCGCGCGCTATCTCGCGGCCCTCGGGCGACAGGATCGCCACCGTATCGCCGCGCGCAAAATTGCCGCTGACCAATTTGACGCCGGCCGGCAGCAGCGACTTGCCGGAGAGCAGCGCGCCGATGGCGCCGGCATCGACGGTCAGCCGTCCTGCAGGTTCGAGCTGCCCGGCGATCCAGGTCTTGTAGCCCTTGACCGGATTGGCACTCGGCCGGAAGAAGGTGGCGCGCTCGCCGCGCTCGATTGCCAGCAGCGGCGACAGCCGCGTGCCCGATGTGATGATCATGGCGGCGCCGGCGGCGGTGGCGATCTTGCCGGCGTCGAGCTTGGTGCGCATGCCGCCGCGCGACAATTCCGAAGCGGCAGCACCCGCCATTGCCTCGATGTCGGGAGTGATGCGGTCGACGACGGGAATGAACCGAGCTTGCGGGTCGCGCGCAGGCGGTGCCGTGTAGAGCCCGTCAATGTCGGAAAGCAGCACCAAAAGGTCGGCGCCCATCATAGTGGCGACGCGCGCCGCCAGCCGGTCGTTATCGCCATAGCGGATTTCCGATGTCGCCACCGTGTCGTTCTCGTTGATGACCGGCACTGCCGTCATCTTGAGCAGCGTCGAGATCGTCGCCCGCGCGTTGAGGTAGCGGCGGCGCTCTTCGGTGTCGCCGAGCGTCAGCAGGATCTGGCCCGATTTCAAGCCATTCTTGCCGAGCGCATCCGACCAGGCGCCGGCCAAGGCGATCTGGCCGACGGCAGCAGCGGCCTGGCTCTCCTCGAGCTTCAGCGCTCGCTTGCCGAGGCCGAGGATGGTGCGGCCGAGCGCAATCGCCCCGGAAGACACGACGAGAATTTCTGCGCCGCCATTGGCCAGCACGGCGATGTCGTCGGCAAGCGAGGCCAGCCAGTCGCGCTTCAGGCCCGTCGTGCGGTCGACAAGCAGCGCCGAGCCGATCTTGACGGCAATGCGCCGATAATTTTTCAGCGATTGCGCGGCCATGGCTATGTGTTCCAGCGCGTCTCGACCGGCGCAGCGACAGCTTCGCGGGCCTCCGCCACTACAGCCATCAGCGCGCGCAACACCGCCTCGACGCCTTCGCCGGTGACAGCAGAAAGCAGCATCGGCGCGCGGCCGGCGGCACGTTTCAGCGAGGCGGCCTTTTTCTTGCGTGCGTCGGCATCGAGTATGTCGACCTGGGAAAGCGCGACGATTTCGACCTTGTCGGTCAGCCCGTTGCCGTAAGCGTCGAGCTCGGCACGCACGGTCTTGTAGGCCTTGGCCGGATTTTCTTCCTGCGCCGAGACGAGATGCAGAAGGACGCGCGTGCGCTCGACATGGCCAAGGAAGCGGTCGCCGATGCCGACCCCTTCATGCGCGCCTTCGATCAGGCCCGGAATGTCGGCGATGACGAACTCGCGCCCGTCGATGCGGGCCACGCCAAGGCCCGGATGCAGGGTGGTGAAGGGATAGTCGGCGATCTTCGGCTTGGCCGCGGTGACCGCCGCCAGGAAGGTCGACTTGCCGGCGTTGGGCAGCCCGACAAGGCCGGCATCGGCGATCAGCTTCAGCCTGAGCCAGATGTTGAGCTCTTCGCCTGGCAGTCCGGGATTGGCGCGGCGCGGCGCCTGGTTGGTCGAGGTCTTGAAGTGCTGGTTGCCGAAACCGCCATTGCCGCCCTTGGCCAACAGGAAGCGCTGGCCGACGACCGTCAGATCGCAGATCAGCGTCTCATTGTCCTCGGCAAAGACCTGTGTTCCGGCCGGCACTTTCAGCGTTACGTCGGCCCCCTTGGCGCCGGTCATGTTGCGGCCCATACCGTGCGTCCCGGTCTTGGCCTTGAAATGCTGCTGATAGCGATAGTCGATCAGCGTGTTTAGTCCGTCGACCGCCTCCACCCAGACATCGCCGCCGCGGCCACCATCGCCGCCGTCCGGACCGCCGAACTCGATGAACTTTTCGCGCCGGAACGACACCGAACCGGCGCCGCCGTCGCCGGAGCGGATGTAGACCTTGGCTTGATCGAGAAATTTCATCGGATTGTATGGTTTCTGTTATTGGCTTTGCGGGATTGCTCTAAACCAAGGCGGGTCGAAGGGCGAGGGCCGTTTTTGCTACTGTAACGTCGCGCGTAGCTCTGGACGCGTAGCATTTGGTTGACCCTTGCCGAAAATCGATCCTCGGCTTTCCAAGCGCGAGATGTCGGAATGAAGCTGGTAACTTACAATATCCACTACGGCGTCGGCCTCGACGCCCGCTATGATGTCGGCCGTATCGCCGATGCCGTGCGCGGCGCCGACGTGATCGCGCTGCAGGAGGTCACCCGCGCTAACCCGAAGAATGGCGGCCGCGACATGGTGGCCGACCTCGGCGAGGCGCTGCCCGACTATTTTGCCGTCTACGGCAGCAATTTCGAAGCCGACGCCGGCTCGCGCCTGGAGAACGGCCGCGCCATCACGACCACCTTCCAGCTCGGCAACATGGTGCTGTCGAGGACGCCGATCCATCTGTCGCGCAATCTCCTTTTGCCGCGCAGCCGGCAAGCGGCCGGTTCGGACCACTTGCCGGTCTGGCTAGAGATGGCGTGAGCCGCATCCATCAAAAATGCACCCAGTTCCTGAGACTGGTCCAGGTCTTGCGATCGAGGCGGTAGCGTTCGACCGGCACCTGACCGGCAACGATCGAATTCAGCATGCCCTGGCCGGCATACTGGAAGCCGCATTTGTGGATGACGCGGCGCGAGGCCGGATTGATAACCCGCGTCGAGGCGTGCAGCACCTGGATCGTGGTTCTCTGGAAGGCAAGGTCGACCAGTGCGTGCGCTGCCTCCGTCGCGTAGCCGCGTTTCCAGTACGGCTCGCCTATCCAGTAGCCGAGCTCCAGCCCGCGATCCGTTGTGTTGAGTCCGGCACAGCCGACGAAGGTCTCGGTGCCGGCCAGCGTCAACGCATAGGCGATTCCAGCCCGGCGCGATGCCGTCATAGCCAGGAAAGCGCGTGCCTCCGCCTCGCCATAGGGATGCGGCATGCGAGCCAGCATTTCCGCGACACGGCGGTTGTCGGCGAGCGCCACCAATTGCTCGATGTCGCTTTCACGCGGGGCACGCATGACCAGCCGCTCGGTCGCGAGCACCGGGCAATCTATCGTGTAACTTTCGTCGTCTGAGTCTTCCGCTTCGGCAACCATGTCAGTCCTCCAGGCAAGAAAAAAGGGAGATGGAAACCCATCTCCCCTGATCCTTTTCCTGGCTTGGCCAGACACCGGTCCCGAGATGGGTGCCGGTGTTCTCGTGCGGAACCGGCTACTCCGCTGCCTTCGTCATCGGGTTCACCGATACGTAGGTTCGGCCATTGGCTTTTTTGTTGAAGGTGACTGCGCCAGCTTCGAGCGCAAACAGCGTGTGGTCCGTGCCAATGCCGACATTGGTGCCGGGATGCCACGTCGTGCCACGCTGACGAATGATGATGTTGCCCGGAATCACGGCTTCGCCGCCGAACTTCTTCACGCCGAGCCGCTTGGAATGGGAGTCGCGACCATTGCGCGACGATCCGCCAGCTTTCTTGTGTGCCATCTAACTACTCCGATGCGCCGTGAGGCGCCTAAACGATCTTATGAACGCGTTCGCGTTCCGTTTCAAGTCCGATCCGGCGACGATTGCGCCGGTTCGTTTTACTTTTTCGCCAATTCCTTGGCCTGCTCGCGCCAGTCCTTGATCTGGTCGGCGCTGAACGGCATGTGCTCGTCGATCTTGGCGACATCCTTGTCGGACAGTTTCGCGATCTGTGCGAAGGTCGTGATGCCCTGTTCGTTGAGCTGGCCGGCTGCAACCGGACCGATGCCCTTGATCACGGTCAGATCGTCGGGTTCGCCCTTCGGTGCCTTGAACAGCGGAGCGGCGGTTTCGGTTGCCTTGGCCTCGGTCGTCTCAGCCTTGGCTTCCTTCTTCGGCGCAGCCTCTGCCTTGTCTTCGGCCTTCGGCGCGGCTTCAGCCTTCGCCTCGGTCTTGGCTGCAACCTCGGCCTTCGCTTCGGTCTTGGCGGCGGCCTTCTTCGCCGGCTTGGCGCCATCCAGCAGGATCTCGGCGATCCTGACGGTGGTCAAAAGCTGGCGATGGCCGATCTTGCGGCGCGAATTCTGCCGGCGGCGCTTCTTGAAGGCGATGACAGTGCGGTTCTTGCCCTGTTCGACGACTTCGGCGGTGACCAAGGCGCCGTCGACGAATGGCGCACCGAACGTGACGTTCTCGCCCTCGCCATGCGCGAGCACCTGGCCGATCTCGACGATATCGCCGACATTGGCTTCGAGTTTTTCGATCTTCAGGAGATCGTTGGCGGCAACGCGATACTGCTTGCCGCCCGTTTTGATGACTGCGAACATTTTTTGCCTTTCGCTGTTCGGTCGGCCTTGATGAACCGCCTAAGGCGGTTCGGCCGTCTTTTTGTCAGTCTGCGGGTTCAAAAAACAAGCGGCGCGGAAGATCCCTCCACGCCGATTGCGCGCTGTCCCTAACCGAAGGTTCGGTTTGAGTCAAGGCAAGCGCCGCGGGCAAGCTGCAAACGGGTTGAGCCCAGTCCTTGCAAATATCGAGCAGCGGCTGCCGGAGGCTCGAAGGAAGCAGGGACAGAAGCTGCGGCGACGGGGCAGATTGGCCCTTGTAACCTGCCTGTCCAGCCGTTATCTAGTGCGCCGCGCCGGCAACGGCGGACCATGACCGCGGAGAGGTGGCAGAGTGGTCGAATGCACCGCACTCGAAATGCGGCATGGGTGCAAGCCCATCGGGGGTTCGAATCCCTCCCTCTCCGCCACTTCGGAATGGTACGACCCGAGCCATAGATAACTGCATCTCTCATCGCGCCGGTAATGGCTTAAGATCGCGGCCTATGCAGCCTTCCGCCGCAATTGGCTCACACTCAGCCACACCGCCGAAACCAGAAAGTAGAGGGCGCCTACTGCGGCATAGCCGGCCACGTTGCTGATGGATGGCGGCATCGGCATCCGCCTGCACGATGAAAAAGGTGCCTGCCAGCGCTGATTGCCCTCCGCTCAGGATCATCGCCCACTGTGCACACCATAGCTCTCCCAACGGCGGACTGCGGTGCCGAGTTGAAGCAGGCCGGACAGGATCGCCCATAGGCCGAACACCCCGAGCACCCAATTCATGCTCACCTCCAGCGCGAGAACGACCGCGGCCGTTGTCGCGCTACTGACCACGACATTGATGGTCTGTCTGCGAAAGCGCCGGGTGTTTGTCGATCGAGGTAGCCATCCCACTTCGGGGAGGAGGGCAACGCCCTCCGGTCGACCGGATCATTGCGATCGCCGGGCGGCACTAGGCGTTTGCACCGACTGCGCTATCTCCCCATCGTTAGCCTTGTTCTATCGCTGGTTGAAGACTGGGAGGTTTCCATGGATCGGCGACTATTTTTGACAGGAATGTTTGGCATTGCCGGGGCCGCGGCCCTTGCAAGCACAGTTCGGCCAATCAACGCAGTGGCCGGCGTTCCAACTGCCAGAAGCGGCATTCTCGATGAACTCGAGGCGCCGGATGTCGAAACCTTCGACGACGACGAAACTCAAGCCGAGTTGCAACCAGTCTATCATCGCCGGTGGCACCGGCCGCGTCGGCGCCGCCGGCGTGCTTGGAGAAGGGTCTGTCGCGTTTACTGGCGAAATGGCTATCGGCGCAGGCGGTGCTTCCGCAGGCGCGTGTGGGTCTGGTTTCGATTCTAGCAACTGGCCGGCTTGAACCCAGGCCATCGCGGCCGGGGTTCGCCTCAGGCGGCCGTTAGCGCCCTTGGAGAGCTTGTCTAAGGGCGCCCGAGGAGGCTGACGGTGTTTGCAGGTTTCAGAGCCACCAGCTTGCGACTGGACGATACGACCATTTTCGCAAGGGTCGGCGGCACCGGTCCGCCGCTGCTGCTTCTTCACGGTTTTCCAGAAACGCATCTGATGTGGAGGGATATCGCCGCAGCCTTGGCGCCCCGCTTCACGGTGGTCGCCGCCGACCTTCGAGGCTATGGGCAAAGCGGATGCCCGGTTTCATCTGCCGATCATAGCCCATACGCCAAGCGCGCCATGGCCGGCGACATGGTTCAGGCCATGAAGCAACTGGGGTTTGAGCGGTTCATGGTTGCCGGGCATGACCGTGGCGGGCGGGTTGCCTATCGCCTGGCGCTCGACCATCCCGACAAAGTGCTCAAAATCGCCGTCCTCGACATCATCCCCACCGCCGCAACATGGGATCGGGCGGATGCCAGACTGGCACTCGGCTTCTGGCCCTGGAGCCTTCTTGCCCAGCCGGAGCCCCTGCCGGAGCGTCTGATAGGCGCGGCTCCCGATGCCGTCGTCGACGATGCAATAACGCAGTGGGGATCGTCGGCGAAAATGGTCTCCAAAGAGGTCAGGGACGCCTATGTTGATGCGCTTCGCGATCCCGCGCATATTCACGCCATCTGCGAAGAGTATCGCGCCGCTGCGACGATCGATCGTGAACATGACGCGCTGGACTAGGTAAACGGTAGTCGCATCGAGTGTCCGCTAGTGGCGCTATGGAGTGGCGAAGGCGCCCTGGAGAACTGGTATGCGCAAGAGGGCGGGCCGCTGGCCATTTGGAGGAAATGGGCCGACAGAGTGGAAGGACGCGCTGTTCAAGGCGGGCACTTTTTCCCGGAAGAGCACCCCGACAAAACGGCAGCGGCACTCTCGGAATTCTTCGAGGATAAACAGGACGGTCAGCACAGAGTATTGTAGAGGTCACATGCTTCAGTTACGCCGAACCTCGGGAGTGCTTCGCGGCCTGAGATCGAGAACCCTCCGAAATTCGCTCGGCCGGCGTCAACGTGCTTGAAAAGAAAATGAAGGCGATCTCCACGGCCGCGCCTCTGATATGCAGCCTGATGTTTGTCGGAAGTTGCGCATCGCCTTTGCCTGCATCCTTCGATGCTGCGAAATACGACAAGATGAGTTGCGTCGAGCTCAACGTGGCGATGGGCGCTGTCGCCGACGAAATGTCGGCGACAGCCATCGCTCGTGGCAAAGTCGTCCACACCAACATTCCGGGCTGGCTGTTGGGAGGGCAGCGTGTCGCCTCGACCGTGGCTGCCCGTCAGAGTGCGAAGCTCGAGCGCTTGCGGCAGCAGGAGGCTGCGATTGCGGCGGCGAGGCGAAGCAGGTGCTGATTACGTCACTGAAGTGGGTCTTCAGCCCGCCACACCAGATTGATGCGCAGCGATCGCGCCGAGGAATATCTCGCCGAAATCCTTGAGCTTGGCGGCGCCGACGCCGTTGACCGCGGCGAAGGCGTCCAGATCGCGCGGGCAGCGTTCGGCCATATCGATCAGTGTACGATCCGAAAAGATCACGAAGGCCGGCACCTGGCGTTCCCGGGCAAGACGCAGCCGTACAGCCTTGAGCGCGGCCAGCAGCACCGAATCCAGACCTTCCGTGCCTGCTGCGGTATCCTGTGCGGTCCGTATCTTGCCTCGCGATGACTGGCGCGCGTCCACGCGATACCGGAACGAGGCCTCGCCCCGAGCCAGCGCACAGCCCTTCTCGGCAACGGCGAGGCCGCCATGGCCCGTTGAGTCCAATGTCAGAAACCCTCCCGCGACGAGCTGGCGGACCAGCGACAGCCACACATTTTTCTTGTGCGCGACACCGGTGCCGAAGCTAGCAAGCCTGTGGTGGTTCCTGTCCAGGACCTTCTCGGTCTCATGGCCGAGCAGAACATCGACGACATGGCCGGCGCCAAAGCGCTCGCCGGTCTGTGCGATCGCCGCCAGGATGAGCCGTGCCTCCGCCTCACCATCCGCATGCGGCGCCTGGTCGAGGCAGTTGTCGCAATTGCCGCAAGGCGAAGCACTCTCGCCGAAATAGCCAAGCAGGATCTGACGGCGGCACTGCGTCGTCTCGCAGTAGCCGATCAGCGTATCGAGTCGGCCATGCGCGCGCCTTTTGTGCTCAGCCGGCGCGTCCTCGTCTTCGATGAAAAGCCGGCGCATGCGGATATCGCCGAGACCGAAGAGCATATGTGCCTCGGCCGCCCGCCCGTCGCGGCCCGCCCGCCCGATTTCCTGATAATAGGCCTCCAAGCTGCCCGGCAGGTCGGTGTGGAAGATATAGGCGACGTCCGGCTTGTCGATCCCCATGCCGAAGGCGATGGTCGCCACCATCACCACGCCGGACAAGGTCATGAAAGCGTTTTGATTCGCTTCACGCGCGTCCTTGCTCATGCCGGCATGATAGGCGAGCGCGCGTACGCCGTTCCGCTCGAGGAACGCCGCCATCTCTTCGGTCTTTTTGCGCGACAGGCAATAGACGATCCCGCTGCGGCCTGCATGGCGCTGCACGAAGTTTAGCAATTGGCGCTTGCTGTCCTGCTTGGGCTCAATGCCTAGCTTGATGTTCGGCCGGTCGAAGCCGAGCACCACCGTATCGACGCGTCGGTCGAACAGTTGCGCGGCAATGTCGGTGCGCGTCGTCTCGTCCGCCGTCGCCGTCAGCGCAATGATCGGCACTTTCGGGAAGATATCACGTAGTCTCGACAATTCTTCGTATTCGCGCCGGAACGCCGGTCCCCATTGCGAGATGCAATGTGCCTCGTCGATGGCGATCAGCCGGACATCGAGCTTGGTCAACGCCTCGAGCATTCGCACGGTCATCAACCGCTCCGGTGCAAGATAGAGCAGGCGCGTCTGGCCTGCGGCGACACGGCGCCATGCAGCGACATTGGCATCGCGGTCGAGCGAGGAATTGATCGTATCGGCCGCCACGCCGGCAAGCCGCAATGCGGCGACCTGATCCTGCATCAGGGCCACCAGCGGCGAAACGACAATGGTGAGCCCGCCCAGCACCAGCGCTGGGACCTGGTAGCAGAGCGATTTGCCGGCGCCGGTCGGCATGACAGCCAGCACATGATGCCCGGCCAGCAACGCCTCCATCACGGCCGCTTGGCCGAGACGAAAATCATCGAAGCCGAATACATCCTTCAGGACGCGCCGCTTGGAATCCTCCACCGGGACGCTCGCCGCTATCTGCATTAGGGAACTTTCGGGGATACGACCTGCCGAAATTCGCCGGCGAATCGCCAGGTGATTGCCTGGACAGCAGATTCGAACATTTATCGACCTCTCTGGTCCTGTCCGCGGCACCGCCCGAGGCGAACTTCTCTCTCATTGGCCGATATCAGACCGTCCTTCCAGCCCCTATTCGCTTTGGCTGTGAATATCGCACCGCCTCGGAGCGGTTAATCCTATCTTCACCATCATTCGGCAGGTTCAGGTTCTGCGGTGATGTTTTGAGTACCGCGGCGCCACAAGCGCCCAGGCAACACGCCCGCGTCTCTCCGGAGGCGCGGGTTTTTTCGTTCTGAGAACCGGCTGCCTGATCTTCGGGCCCGCAGCTCAGTCGAGGAAATCGGCGCGGTGCGGCGTAAAGCTGTCGACCAGTCGTCCCGCCTGCAGCGCCTTGACGCCATGGATAAGGTTGGAAGGAACGATGAAGGTGCTTCCGGCTTCCAGTATCTCGGTCCTGCCGTCGATGGTGACCTCGAAGCGCCCTTCGGCGACGTAGCTCGCCTGGACGTGCGGGTGCGAGTGCAGCGCGCCGACGCCACCCTTGTCGAAACCGAACTCGACCATCATCAGCTCGTCCGTGTGCAGGAGCACGCGCCTGCGATTGCCATCCGGCGTCGGCGTCCATGCGCCCTCACCGGCATGCGAGAAGATTTTGGTTCCGGTCATCGCCAAACTCTCGTCTTTGGTTGCTCATCGCGCCAGCCAGCCGCCGTCCACCGGCATCACCGCGCCATGCATATAGTTCGACGCCGGCGCCAGCAGGAAGACGGCTGCGTCGCCGATGTCTTCCGGCGCACCCCAGCGCCCGGCCGGAATGCGCGCCAGGATCGACGCGCTGCGGTCGGGATCGGCGCGCAGCGCCTCGGTGTTGTTGGTCTCGATATAGCCCGGCGCAATGCCGTTGACATTGATGCCCTTTGCCGCCCATTCGCAGGCAAGCAGCCGGGTGATGCCGAGCACGCCATGTTTGGAGGCGGTGTAGGAGGCGACGCGGATGCCGCCCTGGAAACTCAGCACCGAGGCGATGTTGACGATCTTGCCGCGCCGCCCCGGCTCGGCAAGCACGCGCCTGGCAAAGCGCTGGCTGAGGAAGAACACCGTCTTGAGATTGACGCCGATGACGTCGTCCCAGTCGGCTTCGGTCAGTTCGACCGCATCGGCACGCCGGATAATGCCGGCATTGTTGACCAGGCCGTCGAGCGCCCCCGTATCGTCCCAGACGCGGTCAAGCATGGCCTGGGCAGCGGCATCGTCGCCAAGATCGCAGCGGACGGCTTCGAAGCGTCCGCCGGCCGCTGCAATCTTCTCCGCCGTCTCGTCCATCGCCGAGCGGCCGACGCCGACCACCGCGCCGCCGGCGCGCGCGATCGACACGGCAATGCCCTGGCCGATGCCGGTATTGGCGCCGGTGACGAGGATGCGCTTGCCGGCAAGGCTGAAGGCCGAGAGATCGCTCACTTGAGCTCCTCCATCGCCACCAGGTCGACATCGGTATAGTCGACATTGTCGCCAGCCATCGCCCAGATGAAGGCGTAGTTCGAGGTGCCGGCGCCCGAATGGATCGACCATCCCGGCGACAGCACCGCCTCCTCGTTGCGCATGACGAGATGGCGCGTTTCGTCCGGTTCGCCCATGAAGTGAAACATCCGCGCCGCCTCCGGCAGGTCGAAATAGAGATAGGCCTCCATGCGCCGGTCATGCACATGGCATGGCATGGTGTTCCAGACGGAACCGGGGGCAAGCTGCGTCATGCCGACGACAAGCTGACAGGTCTTTACCCCATCGGCATGGATGAACTGGAAGATCGAGCGCTCGTTGGAGGTCGCCTGGCTGCCGAGATCGAGCCGCTTGGCATCGCCGATGCGGATCAGCCGGTTGGGATGGCCCTGATGCGCCGGCGCGCTGAGCAGGTAGAATTTAGCCGGCGCTGCCGGATTGGTCGCAGCAAACGATACCTCATCCGTGCCCATGCCGAGATAGAGCATGTCGCGCGCCTGCAACTCGTAGGATTGACCGCCGGCTTTCACGACGCCGGCACCGGCGATGTTGACGATGATCATCTCACGGCGGTCGAGAAAATTCTTGGTCCCGGTCGGCTTGATCGCCTGCAGCGGCAGCGGTGTACCGGCGGGCATGGCGCCGCCGACTATCATGCGGTCGTAATGGGTGTAGGTCAGGCTGATGCGGCCGGGCTGGAACAAGTCCTCGATCAGGAAATAGTGTCGCAGCTCGTCCGTTCCCATGGCTGCGGCACAAACAGGATCGATGGCGAAGCGGGAGGTGAAATCCGTATGATTGTCAGTGTGATTCATTGCTGTCCCATGGGGCTGCCTCAATTGCTTATTCAGTTGCCGCGGCCTTGACCGAGTCGGCATAAAAAATCTGGCGCGCGTGCAGGCGCTCGCGATAGCGCTGCTGGCTGGCACCGAGATGCGCGCGCATCGCCTCCCGCGCCGCTTCGGCATCGCCTGCCGAGATGGCGTTGAGGATCATCAGGTGTTCGCGCTGCAGGCCGCGCTGGTAGGCGTCCGATTGGGCGAACTCGGTCGACCAGGGCGAGGTCACATCGCAAGGAATAGCGCGCCGGCCGAGCACGTCGAGCATCTCGACATAGAACGGATTGTTGGTGGCGCTGGCGATTGCGCGGTGGAAGGCAAGGTCTGCCGGTCCCGTCGGCTCGCTGTTGAGGAGCAGCCGTTCGAACTCGAAGAAGGCTTCCTGGATTGCCGCTTCCTGCGCGGCGTTGCGCCGGATGGCGGCGAGCCCGGCGGATTCGATCTCGATCGCCAATCTGACTTCGAGCACGTTGAGGGCAATCGAATCCTTGCTGCCCATCTCCGCTGCCAGAGCACCGAACGCTGTCGAGATATGTTCGGTGACGAAAACGCCGGCGCCTTGGCGCGGCTCGACCAAGCCGTCCGCGGCAAGCTTGGCCAGCGCCTCTCGTATCACGGTGCGGCTGACCCCGAAGGTTTCCGTCAGCTGGCCCTCGGTCGGCAGCTTTTGCCCAGGCTGGATCTCGCCCGCCTGCAGCTGCTTGCGGATCGCCGCGACGACGGTTTCCGAAAGCTTCGGTCTTCGTTCGACGCGGAGCCCGACGGCAGTGTCCGATGCCATGTCGCACCCCCTATTTGAAGACGCTCGGCAGCCATAGCGAAATGGCCGGAATGTAAGTGACGAGCGCCAGCACCACGAGGCCTGCGCCATAGAATGGCCAGATCGAGCGCATCGATTCCCAGACGGATATCTTGCCCACGGCACACGCCACGAACTGCACTGCGCCCACCGGCGGCGTGTTCAGCCCGATGCCGAAATTGAGGATCATGATGACGCCGAAATGCACCGGATCGACACCGTAGGCCTGCGCCACGGGCAGGAAGATCGGCGTGCAAATGATGATCGTCGGCCCCATGTCCATGAACGTGCCGAGGAACAGCATCAAGAGGTTGAGCAGCAGAAGCACGACCAGCGGATCGTCCGAGATCGCATTCATGGAGGCGATGAGCGCTGCCGGCACTTTCAGGAAGGCCATCAGCCACGAGAACGCCGCCGCCATGCCGATGATAAGCAGCACCATGGCAGTGGTGCGCACGGCGCCATGGGTGGCATGAACGAACCCTTCCCAGGTCATCTGCCGGTAAACGAAGACGGTCACGAGCAGCGCATAGATGACGGCGATACAGGAACTCTCGGTGGCGGTGAAGACGCCCGATCGCACGCCGCCGAAGATGATCGCGATCAGTAGCAGGCCGGGCACGGCGACGGCGAAAAGATGCGCGACCGCGGTGAAGCCCGGAAACGCCTCGGTCGGATAGCCGCGGGAGCGCGCCACGATATAGGCGGTGACCATCAGCGACAGGGCCAGCAGCAGGCCAGGGATGATACCGGCCGTGAACAGATCGGCGATCGAGATCTTTCCGCCTGCCGAGATCGAGTAGATGATCATGTTGTGCGACGGCGGCAGCAGCAGCGCGATCAGTGCCGCCATCGACGTGACGTTGACGGCGTAGTCCGCTCCATATCCACGCGCCTTCATCTGCGGGATCATCAGGCCGCCTACCGCCGCTGCCTCCGCCACCGCTGAGCCGGAAATGCCGCCGAACAGTGTAGCGGTTGCAATGTTGACCTGGCCGAGGCCGCCGCGCAAATGGCCGACGAGCGAGCCAGCGAAGGCAACGATCTTGCTGGCGATGCCGCCGCGCACCATCAAGTCGCCGGCGTAGATGAAAAACGGAATGGCCAGCAGCGAAAAGACGCTCATGCCGGAATTCAGGCGCTGGAACACGATGAGCGGCGGCAGGCCCATATAGAGGACGGTGGCGAGGCTTGCGACGCCCAGGCAGAAAGCGATCGGCGTGCCGATAAGCATCAGCAGGGTGAAGACGCCGAAGAGAATCCACAGTTCCATGGCGTCAGACCTTCACGTTGGCGGTGTCGAGTTCGGCCGCGACTTCGGCCGGCGGCAGTTCATCGAGGGCATCGTCGATCGGCGCGCCGGAGAGGCGAAGCACGATGCGCTCCAGCGTGAAGAGCACGATGAGCGCGCCTCCCGCGACAAGCGGGACATAGTCCCAGCCCCCCGATATGCCGAGTGACGGCAAGACGGAGCCCCAGGTCAATGCGACCAGCTGGCTGCCATACCAGATCATGCCGATGCCGAAGGCGAGCGCGACAAGATCCGAAATCATCCGCAGCCAGCGCTTGCCGCCTTTCGGCAGCACGTAGAGCAGTACGTCGAAGCCAAGATGGTAGTTCTCGCGCACACCGACGGCAGCGCCGAGGAAAATGAACCAGCTCATCAGCATCACCGAGCCCGGCTCGGTCCAGCTCGGCGAGCGGTTCAGAACATAGCGGCCGAACACCTGCCAGGCGACGAAGGCGGTCATCAGCACCAGCCCGATGCCGGCGATCGACAGCGCCGCCGTGCTGACGCGCGACATCACTTGCGCGACGCCGGACAGGAGCGGTGTTGGTCTTGGGCTGGAAGTCACCGGTTTTCTCCCCAGGAGGATGGCGGCACGGAATGTCCGCGCCGCCGCTTGATCACTGCACGGCCTTGATGGCTTCGACCATGGCCTTCAGCTTGTCGTCCTTGACGTGCTTCTCGTAGACCGGCCCCATCGCGTCGATGAAGGGCTGCTTGTCCGGCGTCGTGATCTGCGAACCGGCCGCCTCGACCTTGGCGCGCGATTCCTTGACCTTGGCGGTCCACAGCTCGCGCTGCTTGGCGACGCTTTCCTTGGCGGCCGCCTTGAAGATCGCCTGGTCTTCCGGCGTCAGCTTGTCCCAGCTCGACTTCGCCATGACGAAGGCTTCCGGCACCATCGTGTGCTCGTCGAGCGAATAGTACTTGGCGACTTCCGCATGCTTGGCGGTGTCGTAGCTCGGAAAATTGTTCTCCGCGCCGTCGATGACTCCGGTCTCGATCGCCGAATACACCTCGCCATACGGCATCGGCGTCGCGTTGGCGCCGAGTGCCGCCACCATGTCGACGAAGATGTCGGACTGGATGACGCGGAACTTCATCCCGGCCATGTCGGCCACGGTGTTGATCGGCTTCTTCGAATTGTAGAAGGAGCGCGAGCCGCCGTCGTAAAAGGCGAGCAGCACCAGCCCGACCTGGTCGAACGCCGCCGCGATCTGGTCGCCGATCGCCCCGTCCATGACCTTGTGCATATGCTCTTCCGAACGGAAGATGTAGGGCAGCGAGGGCACGGTGGTCTCCGGGATGAGCCCGTTGAACGGCGCCATCGAGACGCGGTTGAGATCGATCACGCCGGTACGCACCTGCTCGATCGTGTCCTTTTCCTCGCCGAGTTGCGCGGAAGGATAGATCTCGACCACATAGCGGCCGGCCGTGCGCTCCTTCACCAGCTCGCCGAAATATTTGACCGCCTCGACCGTCGGATAGCCGTCCGGGTGCGTGTCGGACGAGCGCAGGACCGTCTGGGCGCTTGCCGATCCGGCCAGCAGTGCGGCGGCAAGTAGCGTAGCTCCCGCCAGTCTTGAAAAATGCAGCATTGGTTTCCTCCCGTTTGAACGATGGCGGCAAGCGCCGTTAGAGCCGGTACGCCTTTTTCGCGAGCGTATAGGCAAGTTCCTGCGCCAGCTCGTGCGCCTCGTCCTCGCCGAGCCGATGCTCGGCGACGAGACGCGCCAGATATGCGCAATCGACCCGGCGCGCCACATCATGGCGGGCCGGTATGGATGGAAAGGCGCGGGTGTCGTCGTTGAAACCGACGGTGTTGTAGAAACCGGCCGTTTCGGTGGTCATCTCACGGAACCGGCGCATGCCTTCGGGGCTGTCGTGGAACCACCAGGCCGGGCCGAGCTTCAATGCCGGGTAGACGCCGGCGAGCGGCGCCAGCTCGCGCGCATAGCTGGTCTCGTCGAGCGTGAAGAGGATGATGGTGAGGTCGCGCTCCAGCCCGACGCAGTCGAGCAACGGCTTCAGCGCCGTCACATAGTCGGTTCGGGTCGGAATATCGAAGCCTTTGTCCCTGCCGAACTTGTGAAAGATAGCCGGCGAATGATTGCGCCAGGAGCCGGGATGGATCTGCAGGACCAGCCCGTCGTCGCGGCTCATCTTGGCCATCTCGGTCAGCATCTGGGCGCGGAACAGCTTTCGCTCGCGCTCGTCGTCCGAGCCCCGGCGGATGCGGTTGAACAGCTCCTGCGCGGCGGCATCCGAGAGATTGGCGGTTTCGGCCGTCGGATGGCCGTGATCGGAGGAAGTCGCACCGAAACTCTTGAAGAAGGCGCGCCGCTGGCGGTGCGCCTCGAGATAGCCTGTCCAATTGCCGGTATCGCACCCGGTGATCTCGCCAAGCCGGTCGAGATTGGCCGAGAACCCTTCGAAGTCGGGATCGACGATCGCATCCGGCCGATAGGCGGTGATGACGCGGCCCTCCCAGCCGCTGTCGCGGATCATCTGGTGCCATCTGAGATCGTCGAGCGCGCCTTCGGTCGTTGCGATGACTTCAATGTTGAAGCGCTCGAACAGCGCTCGCGGGCGAAAATTCTCCCACTGCAGCAAGGTCGAGATCATATCGTAATGGCGGTCGGCGGTTGCGGCCGTCAGCGGCTCGTCGATGCCGAACAGATGGGCAAGCACATGGTCGAACCACAGCCGGGTCGGCGTACCCCGGAACAGGTAATAATGCTCGGCGAAGCGCCGCCAGATCGTTCTGCCGTCGGTTTCCACCGGCGAGCCGTCAAGCGTCGGCACCCCAAGCTCCTCAAGCCGAACGCCCTGGCTGAACAGCATGCGGAAAATGTAGTGGTCCGGCACGATCAGCAACTGCGCCGGATCGGGAAACGCCTCGTTGAGCGCATACCAGCGCGGATCGGTGTGGCCGTGCGGGCTGACGATCGGCAGGTCCTTGGCCGCGGCGTAGAGATCACGGGCCAGCGAACGCGGGCGCGCCTCGGCGGCAAACAGCAAATCCGGATCCGTCAATGCGGCCACGCAAATCCTCCCAATCCGGACATCGGTAGGGTTGGAAAGAAATAATGTCAACATACAAAAACTGGGTTGTTGTATGATGACTTTTCGTCGGCCATTGCCCATTGTGCGTGACGGCATCGGGTGTTACGCCGCCTGACAGCAGTGACCCAACAATCTCGATCAGACACGTGGCGCAATGACCAATAGACGCCTTTCCTACAGCACGCTGAAGGCACTGCCGGCTTCGGTCACGGTTCCGCGCTACGCCCGCGGCGGCGGCGCACCGGGCATCGTCCATCTCGGTGTCGGTGCCTTCCATCGCGCCCACCAGGCGGCCTATGTCGACGACTGCCTGGCGGCGGGAGAGGCGGACTGGGGCATTGTCGGCGTGTCCTTGCGCAGTCCTGACACGCGCGACGCACTGGAGCCGCAGGATGGCCTCTACACGCTGGCGATCAGGAGCAGCATCGGCGAAGAGCTGCGCGTCGTCGGCTCGATCCTGTCGCTGCTGGTGGCGCCGGAAGATCCGGCTGCGGTGCTCGCCGCCCTGACCGATCCGCGCACCCGCATCGTCACGCTGACGATCACCGAAAAGGCCTATTTGAGGGCAGCCGGCGGCGGCCTCGACAATACCCACCCCGACATCGTCCATGATCTGGCCAACCCGCAAATGCCACGGACGGCGCATGGTTTCCTGACCGAGGCGCTGTCGCGCCGCCGTGCCGCCGGCATCCAGCCTTTCACCGTGCTCTGCTGCGACAACCTTCCGGCCAATGGCGCCACGCTGCACCGCCTGCTGGTCGAATTCGCCGCACTGCGCGATGCCAGGCTCGCCACTTCAGGCGATGCCAGGCTCGCCACTTCAGGCGATGCCAGGCTCGCCACTTCAGGCGATGCCAGGCTCGCCGCACACATCGCCGACGGCGTCGCGTTTCCGTCGAGCATGGTCGACCGTATCGTGCCGGCGACTACCGACGCCGACCGGGCGCGTATCGCCGTCGAGCTCGGCGTCGAGGATGCCTGGCCGGTGATGACCGAGCCGTTCTGCCAATGGGTGGTCGAAGACGATTTCCCGGCTGGCAGGCCGGCCTGGGAAAAGTTCGGCGTCACCATGGTCGGCGACGTCGGGCCCTTCGAGGACATGAAGCTGCGGCTGCTCAACGGCTCGCATTCGGCAATCGCCTATCTCGGCCTGCTCAGCGGCTACGACACGGTCGACCGCGCCTTTGCCAATCCGGCGATCCGGCAATTCGTCGACGGACTATGGGCCGAGGCCATCCCGACGCTGCCGCAGGACGCCGGGCTCGATACGGCCGGCTACACGGCCCAGCTCGCCGAACGCTATTCGAACACCGCGCTCGCCCATCGCACTGCGCAGATCGCCAATGACGGCAGCCAGAAGCTGCCGCAGCGCATCGTCGCCTCGGCCCTCGATCGGCTGGGTGCCGGTGACCCGCCCGCGCATCTCATGCTGGTGGTGGCGGCCTGGATCACCGCTTGCGAGGCGCGCGGCAAAACCTTGCCGGAAGCCCATTTCACCGACCCGATCGACACTCGGCTTACGGCGCTCGGCAGCCGGCCGGCTGGTGAAACGGTGACAGCGATGTTCGATCTCGCCGGCTTCGCCAAGGATCATGCCCACCGCATGACACTGATCGATCTGACGGCAGCCCATCTCGAGCGCCTGCGGCGGGGCGGCACTGCCGCAGCTTTGGCGGCGCTTGGCATAGGGAGTGAGAAGCCATGAGACAGACCTGGCGCTGGTTCGGGCCGGACGATCCGGTGACGCTTGCCCATGTCCGTCAAGCCGGCGCCGTCGGCATCGTCAGCGCGCTGCACCACCTCAACGACGGCCGCGCCTGGCCGGCAGACGAGATCGCCAGGCGCAAGGCCGAGATCGATGCAGCAGGGCTGACCTGGGACGTGGTCGAGAGCATCGTCGTGCACGAGGACATCAAGACCCGCAGCGGCGACTGGCGCAGCCTGATCGACAATTACAAGGCTTCGATCCGCGCCGTCGCCGCCGCCGGTATGAACACCGTCTGCTATAATTTCATGGCGATCACCGACTGGACGCGGACGGACCTCGATTACCCGATGCCGCATGGCGGCACGGCGCTCCGCTTCGATGTCGTCGAGCTCTGCGCCTATGACGTCTTCATCCTTGAGCGAGAAGGGGCGGAGGCCGATCACCCACCGGCCCGCGTCGAGGCCGCGCGTGTGCGACTGCAAGGGATGAGCGACAGCGACAAGGCAAGGCTGGAGCGCAACCTGATCGGCTGGGTCCCGGCGCGCGAATTCATCTTCGATCGGGCAAGCTTCCGCCGCGCCCTCGACCTCTACAAGGACGTCTCCACCGAAGGCCTGCGCGAAAACCTGTTTGCCTTCCTGCGCGAGATCGTGCCGGTGGCCGAAGAGGCCGGCCTCAGGATGGCGATCCACCCCGACGATCCGCCTTTTTCGCTGTTCGGCCTGCCGCGAATCGTTTCCAAGGCAGCCGATGCCCGCGCGCTGCTCGACGCCGTCGCTTCGCCGGCAAACGGGCTGACACTGTGCACCGGCTCCTACGGCGCGGGCGCGCAGAACGATCTGCCCGCAATGGCCAAGGCCTTCGCCGAAAACATCCATTTCGCCCATCTGCGCAACGTCACCAAGGAGCCAGACGGCTCCTTCCACGAAGCCGAGCACCTCGACGGCGACACCGACATGGTGGCGGTCGTGTCGGCGCTGATTGGCGAAGAGCGGCGGCGCAAGGCGGCAGGCAGGGCGGACTGGCAGATTCCGATGCGTCCCGACCATGGCCACGCCATCGTCGACGACATCGGCAAGAAGGTGAACCCCGGCTATTCCTGCATCGGACGGCTGAAGGGCCTCGCCGAACTGCGCGGCGTGATGCGCGCAGTAGAGGCACTGACGGTTTGAGCTATTTGCCTGACGAATCCAATATTTGTCGGGACGAATAGTCGACGCCTTTGGAATTCCAGAACAGCCGCACGGCCTTGCCGACCAGATTTTCATAGGGGACAAACCCGACACTGAACCGGCTGTCGGAGGCATTGTCGCGATTGTCACCAAGCACGAAGTAGTGGCCTTCGGGCACCTCAAACACGCGCGTATTGTCGCCGATCGAGTTGTCGGTGAGGTTGAGAACGGAATGGGTGACACCCCCCGGCAAGGTTTCGCTTTGGAGTTTGGCTCTCGAGAACTCGTCGGACGAAAAAGTACCAATATCGTCGAGTCCCACTGCGACATCGTTGATATGAAGCACCCCGTCGATGATCTGGATCTTCTCGCCGGGAAGGCCGACGATCCGCTGGATGTAGTCCACGCTCGGATCGGGCGGGAACTTGAAGACAACCACATCTCCCCTTTTGGGTTCCGCGCCGAATATACGTCCATCAACGGGAAGCAAGTTGAACGGCTCGCTGTAGCGGCTGTAGCCGTATGCCATTTTGGAGACGAAGAGATAGTCGCCTTCCTGCAACGTCGGCACCATGCTGCTGGAGGGAATCGAAAAAGGCTGGAGCAGGAACGCGCGTATTGCGAATGCAGCCGGATACGAGGTCAGAAAGACGAGCACCAGCACCGAAAGCCCACGCGCGTACCATCTGTCCGGCTTGAACCGGTGCGCGAAGGGAACAACGATCGATGCCCACAGGGCCATCAAACCGATCCCTGAAAAATTGGCCCACCAAGCAAGATCGACGCCAGGCAATACCGGAAAGCCAATGTAAACAAGCGCGAAAACGACGACGCTGATCACCACCAGGCTGGCGACCGCCAGTTTGCCGCTGCCGATCCAGAGGAACCCGCCAAACGGGCCGCCAAAGGCCGAAACGAGGGCCGTCGACCATCTGGATCGCGAGATAGTTTCTTGTTGCACTGCTTGTTCTGTCATCGGCCACCCCCCACGCCAAGCCAGCCAGACTGTCCACCAAACAAAAAAGCGGGGCAAGCCCGCTTTTTCAGTTAGTCATTTGAGCGGAACTCACGCCGGCAGGATGGCGCCTTCGAGCGTGGTGAGCTGGTTGAGGAACTGCTCGGCCTTGCTGCGGGTCTGGTCGTCCTTGGCGTCGGCGGCGTCTTCCCTCGCCTCCTGGATGCGGCGGGCAAGGTCGGCGCGGTCGATGTCGCCGACGGCCACAGCCGATTCCGCCAGAAGCGTGCAGCCGGCCGGAACGATGTCGGCAAAGCCGCCGAACACCACATAGCGCTCTTCCTTGCCTTGCGCGGTCTTCAGCGTAACGACGCCCGGCTTGATTGTGGTCATGACCGGCGCGTGATGCGCCATGACAGTCATCTCGCCTTCGGCGCCCGGGATGACGACGGATTCGACCTGCTCGGAAACCAAGAGGCGCTCCGGCGAGACCAGTTCGAATTTGAAAGCTTCAGGCATGATCAATTTAGCGACTGGTGAATGGTGAATGGTGAACGGTCAGAAAGAATGACCTTCACTCAGCCCCGATTTCCTATCCGCTACTCCCCATTCACAATTCACTATTGACCATTCACCATCAGGCCGCTTCAGCGGCCAGGCGCTGTGCCTTCTCGACCGCTTCCTCGATGCCGCCGACCATGTAGAAGGCGGCCTCCGGCAGATGGTCGTAATCGCCGTTGCAAAGGCCCTTGAAGCCCTTGATGGTGTCGGCGAGGTCGACCAGCTTGCCCGGTGCGCCGGTGAACACTTCGGCGACGAAGAAGGGCTGCGACAGGAAGCGCTCGATCTTGCGGGCGCGGGCCACGGTCTGCTTATCCTCTTCCGACAGCTCGTCCATGCCCAGGATGGCGATGATGTCCTGCAGCGACTTGTAGCGCTGAAGGATCGACTGCACCTGGCGGGCGACCTGGTAATGCTCTTCGCCGACAACCATCGGGTCAAGCATGCGCGAGGTCGAATCGAGCGGATCGACGGCCGGATAGATGCCCTTTTCCGAAATCGCGCGGTTGAGCACGGTCGTCGCGTCGAGGTGGGCGAACGAGGTCGCCGGTGCCGGGTCGGTCAGGTCGTCGGCCGGCACATAGATCGCCTGCACCGAGGTGATCGAACCCTTGGTCGTTGTGGTGATACGCTCCTGCAGCGCGCCCATGTCGGTGGCAAGTGTCGGCTGGTAGCCCACGGCCGAAGGAATGCGGCCGAGCAGCGCCGACACTTCCGAGCCCGCCTGCGTGAAGCGGAAGATGTTGTCTACGAAGAACAGCACATCCTGGCCCTGGTCGCGGAAATACTCGGCAACCGTCAGGCCGGTCAGGCCGACGCGAGCGCGCGCGCCCGGCGGCTCGTTCATCTGGCCATAGACGAGCGCCGCCTTGGAGCCTTCGCCGCCGCCCTTCTTGTTGACGCCGGACTCGATGAACTCGTGATAGAGATCGTTGCCTTCGCGGGTGCGCTCGCCGACGCCGGCGAACACCGAGAAGCCGCCATGCGCCTTGGCGACGTTGTTGATCAGTTCCTGGATCAGCACCGTCTTGCCGACGCCGGCGCCGCCGAACAGGCCGATCTTGCCGCCGCGGGCATAGGGGGCCAGCAGGTCGAGCACCTTGATGCCGGTGACCAGGATCTGCGCTTCCGTCGACTGCTCGACATAGGTCGGCGCCGGCTGGTGGATCGAGCGCATCTCGATGCCGTCGACTGGGCCTGCCTCGTCGACCGGCTCGCCGATGACATTGATGATGCGGCCGAGCATGCCCGGGCCGACCGGCACGGTAATCGGTGCACCGGTGTCATAGACGTCCTGGCCGCGGACCAGACCTTCGGTCGAGTCCATGGCGATGCAGCGCACGGTGTTCTCGCCCAGATGCTGGGCAACCTCGAGCACCAGGCGATTGCCGACGTTGATCGTCTCAAGCGCGTTCAGGATCGCCGGCAGATGTTCGCCGAACTGGACGTCGACAACGGCGCCGATGACCTGCCGAACCTTGCCGGCCAGGCCGGTTTTCTTGATGGTGGCGGCCGGCGTATTCACAGCGGCGGCCTTGGTTGCTGCCGCCTTCTTGGCCGGAGCGGCCTTGGTTGCTGCCGCAGCGTTTGCTGGTGCCGCGGCCTTAGGGGCTGCCGTCTTCGGGGTCGCTGCTTTCGCCATCGTCTTTACCCTTTTCGTCTCTTTGTTTCTCACACGCTTGAGGTCGATGACCTCCTTGTGAGCGTGCCTAGAGCGCCTCGGCGCCCGAAATGATTTCGATCAATTCCTTGGTGATCTGCGCCTGCCGCTGGCGGTTGTAGGTGATCGACAATTTGTTGATCATGTCGCCGGCGTTGCGCGTCGCATTGTCCATGGCGCTCATCTTGGCGCCCATCTCGCCGGCAGCATTCTCGAGCAGCGCGCGAAAAACCTGCACGGAAATGTTGCGCGGGATGAGATCGGAGAGGATTTCGCCCGGCTCCGGCTCGTATTCATAGACGGCGCTGCCGCCATCCTTCACTTCCGCGGCAGCCGAAGGCGTGCCCGCCGGGATAATTTGCTGCGCCGTCGGGATCTGGCTGATCACCGACTTGAACTGCGAATAGAACAGCGTGCAGATGTCGAAGCCGCCTTCGTTGAACAGGTGGATCACCTTCTTGGCGATGGCATCGGCATTGACGAAGCCCAGCGTCTTGACCTCGCGCAGATCGACACGCTCGATGATCAATGCCCCGTAGTCGCGGCGCAATATGTCGAACCCCTTCTTGCCGACGCAGATGATCTTGACCTGCTTGCCGTCGGCCAGAAGCTTGCGGATGTGGTCGCGGGCAAAGCGGGCGATCTGCGAATTGAAACCGCCGCACAGACCGCGTTCGGCCGTGCAGACGACAAGCAGATGCACGTCGTCCTTGCCGGTGCCGGTCATCAGCGCCGGGGCATCGCCGCCGTCGCCGATCGCCTGGGTGATGTTGGCCAGCACCGCGCCCATGCGCTCCGAATAGGGACGCGCCGCTTCCGCCGCTTCCTGCGCGCGACGCAGCTTCGCCGCGGCGACCATCTGCATCGCCTTGGTGATCTTCTGCGTCGCCTTGACCGAGGCGATTCGGTTACGAAGGTCTTTTAACGAAGGCATGCTTCAAACCTGATCCCGTCCGTCCTGCTCAAGCAAAGGTCTTGGCGAAGGCGTCGATTTCTGCCTTCAGCCTGGCGCGCAGATCGTCGGACAGCGCCTTCTCCTTGCGGATGCCGTCGAGCACGTCCTTGCCGGCCGAGCGCATATGCGACAACAGGCCATGCTCGAACTTGCCGACCTGGTTGATCGCAAGCTTGTCGAGATAGCCGTTGACGCCGGCGAAGATCACCGCGACCTGCTCCTCGACTTTGAGCGGCGAGAATTGCGGCTGCTTCAGCAGCTCGGTCAGGCGCGAGCCGCGGTTGAGCAGGCGTTGCGTGGCGGCATCGAGGTCGGAGCCGAACTGCGCGAAAGCAGCCATTTCGCGGTACTGCGCAAGCTCGCCCTTGATCGATCCGGCAACCTGCTTCATCGCCTTGATTTGCGCCGAGGAGCCGACCCGCGACACCGACAGGCCGACATTGACCGCCGGACGGACGCCCTGGAAGAACAGATTGGTTTCCAGGAAGATCTGGCCGTCGGTGATCGAGATCACGTTGGTCGGGATGTAGGCCGAAACGTCGTTGGCCTGCGTCTCGATGATCGGCAGCGCCGTCAGCGAACCGCCGCCATTTTCGTCATTGAGCTTGGCGGCGCGCTCAAGCAGGCGCGAGTGCAGGTAGAAGACGTCACCCGGATAGGCCTCGCGGCCCGGCGGACGGCGCAGCAGCAGCGACATCTGGCGATAGGCGACGGCTTGCTTCGACAGATCGTCGTAGCTGATCAGCGCGTGCATGCCGTTGTCGCGGAAATATTCGCCCATGGTGCAGGCGGTGAACGGCGCCAGGAACTGCATCGGCGCCGGATCGGAGGCAGTCGCGGCGATGATGATCGAATAGTCGAGTGCGCCGCGCTCTTCCAGGACCTTGACGAACTGCGCCACCGTCGAGCGCTTCTGGCCGACGGCGACATAGACGCAGTACAGCTTTTCCTTCTCAGGGCCGTGGTCGTGCACCGATTTCTGGTTGAGCATGGTGTCAAGGATGATCGCGGTCTTGCCGGTCTGGCGGTCGCCGATGACCAGTTCGCGCTGGCCGCGGCCGACCGGGATCAGCGCGTCGATGGCCTTGAGGCCGGTCGACATTGGCTCGTTCACCGATTTGCGCGGGATGATGCCGGGCGCCTTGACGTCGACGCGCTTGCGCTCGGTGGCCTGGATCGGGCCTTTGCCGTCGATCGGGTTGCCGAGCGCGTCGACGACGCGGCCGAGCAAGCCCATGCCGACGGGCGTATCGACGATGGCGCCGGTGCGCTTGACGGTGTCGCCTTCCTTGATGTCGCGGTCAGCGCCGAAGATGACGACGCCGACATTGTCGGCTTCGAGGTTGAGCGCCATGCCGCGGATGCCGCCGGGGAACTCGACCATCTCGCCGGCCTGGACATTGTCGAGACCGTAGACGCGGGCGATACCGTCACCGACAGACAGCACCTGGCCGACTTCGGAGACCTCGGCCTCCTTGCCGAAATTCTTGATCTGGTCTTTCAGAATTGCGGAAATTTCCGCGGCGCGGATGTCCATCAGCCGACCTCTTTCAGTGCAAGCTTGAGCGAATTGAGTTTGGTTTTGAGCGACGTATCGATCTGGCGCGACCCGATCTTGACCACCAGTCCGCCGAGCAGCGACGGATCGACGGTGACCGTGATCGCCACGTCCTTGCCGGCGACGCTTTTCAGCGCCGCTTTCAGCTCGGTTTCCTGGGCAGGCGTCAGCGCATGCGCCGAGGTGACCTCCGCAGCGGTCTCGCCACGGTGTTCGGCGGCGATCTGGCGGAACGCCTTGATCATGCCGGGCACGGCAAACAGCCGGCGATTCTGGGCAACGACGCGCAGGAAATTGCCGGTGAGGCCGGCAATCCCTGCTTTGTCGGCGATCGCGGCGATCGCCTTGGCCTGGTCCTCGCTGGAGAAGACCGGGCTCCTGATCAGCCGCGAAAGGTCAGCGCTGCCTTCGAGCATGGCTTCGAACCTGTTGAGGTCGGCCTCGACGCTCGCGACCGAATTGGCCTGCAGCGCGAGTTCGAACAGCGAACCCGCATAGCGTTCTGCGACACCTGAGATTGGCGATGACGATTGGGCCACGGACCGTCTTTTCTCTTGTCTGACAGGCCGCAGATTGTTGGCGCGAGCAAAAACTCTGGCTAAATCTTTGACCTTACTGCATTTTTCCAAGCACGGAGGCGCGGCTTCCGCTATCCCCGGTCGAAAGTCGATTGCCGTCTAGCACAGGGATTTTCAGACCGCAATGCGTCGTCCGGCATGGTTTTCAGGCACTATTGTCGCATCCGCTGGCCGAGTTCAGCAACCAACCCCGGATTGATCCCTGATTCAGGGCAAAAAGCCGAAGACGAAGGCGAGCGGCAAGGCGGCCAGCACCAGTTCGACGACGATGGAACCCCAGTTGAAAGGTGTGTTGGCGCCATCCGACATCATCGACAGCAGCCGGCCGAAGGCGGTGAACAGCCAGGAGAAGCCGAGCGCCATGTAGAGCCATGGTTGTGCCAGCAGAATGCAACATAGGCTGACGCCGAGATAGAAGCCCGACATCCTGCCGCGCCCCTCGGCGATCGCCGCCGCCTTCTCCGGCTTGACCTGCAGCCGCAGGATGCGGAATGCCAGCTGTGGCGCCAGGAATAGCAATAGGCCGAGCAACAAGGTCGCGACCGCGCTCGACCATGCCAGCCACTCGCCCTGGCTCATCGGCCACGGAAACGCAAATTCCATCTTGTCCCCTCGTAAATGCATAGTCGAAATTTCGGACATTCTAGCGAAGCAACTGACATGCGCCAGATGGCCGTCGGCAATATGCAGGGCGCGTCAGCCCAACGCGCGCGCCGTTGTCTCGACCGGGCTAACAGGATGTTACACGACCGGCTGTTTTTTTCTGCACAATTCCTATTTGTGGCTACATGATACCACAAGGGGTTCCGCGCATGAAGACGATGCAACTACGAGAGGCAAAGGCCAGCCTTTCCGCGCTCGTGGAGGCTGCTGAGAACGGTGAGCCCACGGTTATCACCAAGCACGGCAAGCCCGCAGTCATGGTGGTGTCAATCGGTGAGGGACGGAAACTTTATCCGCAGAACAGCCAAAAAGACTTCGTGGATTTCCTGCTTCGGTATCCAGGCGGCATCGAGCTTGAGCGAAACGAATCGCCGTCGCGGTAAGTGGAGTTTTGACCGGCTATCTGCTTGATAAGTCTTTTCTCTCGGCATTTGCACCTGGTCGGCCTCTGCTTCCGTCACACGTGCAGAACTGGCTTGCCGAACAAAGAGAACGCGGCTCTTGGCAGCTCTCGTCGATAGTTATCTTGCGAAACTGAAGCGGGCGGGCGGACATATGAAGGCAGAGCGCATCAATGAGTGGTTCGAAAGGTTGCTTCTGGAGTTCAACCAGCGCATCCTTCCCATCGACTTAGCTATCGCGCGAGAAGCTGGAAAACTCGAAGATGCCACGATCGCCAGAGGCGCCAATCCGGGTCTGGCGGACGTTCTGATCGCAGCTGCTGCCCGTTTGCACGGCCTGTCAGTTTTGACGGCCAACACCCGGCATTTTGCGATTCTCGACGTGCCTTACCTGAACCCATTCACCGAAGGCGTCTCGAAAGGGTAATTCGACAGCTTACAAGAAGCTCTGCGGGTCGATGTCGACCTGGACTCGCACCGAGCCCCTTATCTTCGGTCCCTCGGCCAGCATGGTGCGAATGAACCCTTGCATGTCGGCGCGCCGCTCGCCCTGGATCAGCAGGCGAAAGCGATGGCGGCCGCCGATCAATGACAGCGGCGCCTCGGCCGGGCCGAGCACGAACAGGTCGGTGGCTTGCGGCGCGGCGCGACGCAGGCCACGGGCGTGCCCTTCGGCTTCGGCCCGTGTCGCCGCGCTGACGATGACGCCGGCGAGCCTGCCGAAGGGCGGCAACCCCGCCCGCTCACGCTCCGCGATCTCGCGCTCATAGAAGGCCTCGGCGTCGCCGGAGACGATCGCGCGCATCACCGGGTGGTCGGGTTGGAAGGTCTGCAGCAGGCCGAGGCTTTTCTTGCCGGTGCGGCCGGCGCGGCCGGTCACCTGGCTGAGCAGCTGGAAGGTGCGCTCGGCGGCGCGCGGGTCGCCATTGGCAAGGCCGAGATCGGCATCGACCACACCGACCAGCGTCATGTTGGGGAAATTATGGCCCTTGGCGACGAGTTGCGTGCCGATGACGATGTCGGCCTCGCCATTGGCGATGGCTTCAAGCTCGAGTCGCAGCCGTCGCACGCCGCCCATCAGGTCGGACGACAAGACGATGGTGCGGGCATCGGGGAAATGCGCGACGACCTCCTCGGCGATGCGCTCGACGCCCGGCCCGCAGGCGACCAGATGGTCGAGCGTGCCGCATTCCGGGCAGGCTTCGGGCCGGCGTTCATTGTGCCCGCAGTGGTGGCAGACGAGCAGGCCGCGAAAGCGATGCTCGACCAGCCAGGCCGAGCAGACCGGACAGCCAAAGCGGTGGCCGCAGACTCGGCAGAGCGTCAGCGGCGCATAGCCGCGCCTGTTGAGGAACAGCAGCGACTGTTCCTTTCTCTCCAGCGTCTGCCGCATATGGCCGAGCAGCACCGGCGACAGGAAGCCGCCGCGTGCCGGCGGCGCGCGGCGCATGTCGACCGTCTTGAGATCGGGAAGTGCCGCCTCGGCAAAGCGCGCCGAAAGCACCGCCCTGCTATAGCGGCCCTGGCTGGCATTGACCCGGCTTTCGACCGACGGTGTCGCCGAAGCGAGCACGACTGGAAAGCCGCCGATATGGCCGCGCACCACAGCCATGTCGCGCGCGTTGTAGATGACGCGATCCTCCTGCTTGTAGGCGGGATCGTGCTCTTCGTCGACGACGATCAGTCCAAGCTCCCTGAACGGCAGGAACAGCGCCGAGCGCGCGCCGGCGACGACCCGCACGCCGCCTTCCGCCACCTGTCGCCAGACCTTTTCGCGCATTCTTGGCGGCAGGTCCGAGTGCCACTCCGCCGGCTTGGCGCCGAACCGCTCCTGGAAGCGTTCGAGAAAAGCGTGGGTCAGCGCAATTTCCGGCAGCAGGATCAGCACCTGCTTGCCACGATCGAGCGCGGCCGCGACCGCCTCGAAATAGACCTCCGTCTTGCCGGATCCGGTTACACCGTCGAGCAGGGTGACCCCGAATGTACCGGTCGCGACATTGGCGCGCAGCGTCTCGGCGGCATCGCTCTGGTCGGGCATCAGTGAAGGCACGGCGTAGCCGGGATCGGGTGCTGCGACCACCGGCCGCGGCGGGATCATCACCGTCTGGAATACGCCCTGCGCCCGCAGCCCGTCCACCACCGTCGACGACACGCCTGCCGCATGCGCCAGGCCGGACCGCGTCCAGGCCAGTCCGCCTTCGGCTGTCTCCAGCACGCGCGTCCTCGCCTCCGTCATCCGGTCGGGTCTGGCGAAGGTGCGCTGCAGCCCTTCGATCCACGGCTCCGGATCGAACGCCTCTGGCGCCCTGAGCAGCATGCGCGCCACCATGCCGGGCGGCGACAGCGTGTACTGCGCCACCCAATCGACAAAACGCCGCATCGCGCGGTCGATCGGCGGGCAGTCGAAAACCTGCTCGATCGGCCGCAATTTCTTCGCGTCGACCTTTTCGACGACGCCGTCCCAGACGATGCCGGCGACCTGGCGGGGCCCAAGCGGAACGCGCACGATCGAGCCCGGCACCACGCGCATGCCAGCCGGCACCGCATAGGTGTAGGGGCGCTCGGCGGGCATCGGCACCAGCACCGGTGCGGCCGCGACAAAGGGCGAATCTTCGATCATGAGGCGTGACCTTGCCCCGACTTTGGTCTAGATCAAAGTCCGACCCCAAATGTGCATGACGTGCACATGAAAAATCTTCAGGAGACCGCCATGAAATTTTTTGTCGACACCGCCGATGTCAAGGAAATCCGCGAGCTGAACGATCTGGGGCTACTCGACGGCGTAACCACCAATCCGTCGCTGATCCTGAAATCCGGCGGCAAGATCGCCGACGTCACAAGAGAGATCTGCGAGATCGTCAAGGGCCCGGTCTCGGCCGAAGTCGTCGCCACCGAATACAAGGACATGATGGCAGAGGCCAAGATCCTGGCCAGGATCGCCGACAATGTCTGCATCAAGGTGCCGCTGACGCTCGACGGCCTGAGAGCCTGCAAGGACATCCGGTCGGACGGCCGCATGGTCAACGTCACGCTGTGCTTCTCGGCCACCCAGGCGCTGCTCGCCGCCAAGGCCGGCGCCTCCTTTATCTCGCCCTTCGTCGGCCGCATCGACGACAGCGGCTGGGACGGCATGGAGCTGATTGCCGATATTCGCACCATCTATGACAATTATGACTTCCAGACTGAAATCCTGACCGCTTCGGTGCGCACCGTGAACCATGTCAAGCAGGCGGCGCTGATCGGCGCCGACGTCATCACCGCGCCGCCGGCAACTCTCAAGGCACTGGTCAAGCACCCGCTGACCGACAAGGGCCTGGAGCTGTTCCTCGCCGACTGGGCAAAGACCGGGCAGAAGATCGGCTGAAGCGACTATCCTGCGAACAAAAAAGGCCGAGCAATCGGCCTTTTTTGCAGATTGCGCACTCTGGAAACACCTAGCTTGCCGCCGGCTTGCCGTGCTTGATCAGATCCTGGGCGATCGACAGCCGCAGCACATCCGCCAGTTCGCGCGCCGCACGGTTCTCGGCGTCGATCTGGGCTCGGTATGACGCGAATTCCTGGCGGGGCCTGTCGTATGACGACGGAATCGAGCGCTTGCCCCTCGCTATGACCGTGCCCGTCTTGGCATCGCTGAGCACATAGTTGGCGGTCAGCGTCACGGTGCCGGCGGTCGGCTCGTCCTCGTCGGTCGTGACCTGCTCGATTGCCGCCGATTCGACGAGTTCGGAGACGCCCAGATCAAGCGAATAGACCGGCGAAGCTGGCTCGCCGGCGCCCTGGCCGAGCGCGAAGATCAAATTGTTGCGGACCTGCTGGGCGTAGCGGGTCTTGACCGGCTTGACCGAGATCGATGCCAGCTCGGCAGCAGCGCCAACCTGCGAGCCGGCGACCAGCGGCGCGCTCGAATAGAGCGGCCGCACCGTGCAGGCGGAAACCAGCGCCACCGAGGCGAGCAGCCCGCAAAGCACGATACGGCGCACCGTCAGCTCTGTCCTTCGCGGCTTAGGCAACGACATTGACGATCCTTTGCGGCACGATGATCACCTTGCGCGGCGCCTTACCTTCGAGCGCTTTCTGAACGAAGTCGAGAGCCAGAACCGCCTTTTCGACCGCACCTTGATCCGCGTCGCGGGCAATTGTCAAATCGCCGCGTTTCTTGCCGTTGACCTGGACCGGCAGCACGATCTCGGCGTCGACGACAAGCGAGGGATCGTAGTCCGGCCAGGGCCGTTCGGCGACAAGGTCGGTGCCGCCGAGCGTCTGCCAGCACTCCTCTGCCAGATGCGGCATGACCGGCGCGATCAGGTGCACCAGGATCTCGACGGCCTCACGGCAGGCCGCTTGCAGCGCCGGACCGGCTTTGCCCTCTGCCGCCTCGTTCAGCGGTACGGTCAAGGCATTGGCGAGCTCATAGATGCGGGCGATGGCGCGGTTGAAGGCGAGCTTTTCGATGTCCTCGCCGACCGACTTCAAGATCTTGTGCGCGGCCTTGGACACTGTCCCGGCCTCGCCGTCCTTCGCCGCCTCTGGCCGGACTCCGGCGAGCGATTCGGCAGCCGTCGACACCAGCCGCCAGATGCGCTGGATGAAGCGATGGGCGCCGGCCGCACCCTCGTCGGTCCATTCGACATCGCGCTCGGGCGGCGAGTCCGACAGCATGAACCAGCGCGCCGTATCGGCGCCGTAGCCGTCGGTGATCTCTTCCGGGCTCACCGTATTCTTCTTCGACTTCGACATTTTTTCGAGCGGACCGATCACCGCCTCTTCGCCGGTGGCGATTTCGAAGGCGCGGCGCTTTCCGTCGGCGTCTTCCAGCCTGACCTCGCTTGGCGCAAGCCAGCGGCCGTTCGAGGCGCCGCCAACCCGATAGGTCTCGTGCACCACCATGCCTTGCGTGAACAGGCCCCTGAACGGCTCGGCGAGATCGACATGGCCGGTCTCGCGCATGGCGCGGGTGAAAAAGCGCGAATAGAGCAAATGCAGGATCGCATGCTCAATACCGCCAATATACTGGTCAACCGGCAGCCATTCAGTCGCGGCCTCGGGATCGGTCGGATCATTTGCCCACGGCGCGGTGAAGCGAGCGAAATACCACGAAGAATCGACAAATGTGTCCATCGTGTCGGTTTCTCGCCGCGCATCCTTGCCGCAACGCGGGCATTTGACGCGCCGCCATGTCGGATGGCGATCGAGCGGATTGCCCGGCCGGTCGAACTCGATGTCGTCCGGCAGCTTGACCGGCAGGTCGGCTTTCGGCACCGGCACCACGCCGCAATCCTCGCAATGGATCATCGGGATCGGGCAGCCCCAATAGCGCTGGCGCGAAATGCCCCAGTCGCGCAGGCGGAAGTTCACCTTGCGCTCGGCCATCGGCCGGTTGCCGATGGTCTTTTGTTCCAGCAGCTTCGCCACCTCGTCGAACGCCTGATCCGGCTTCATGCCGTCGAGGAAGCGCGAATTGATCATCACGCCGTCGCCGACATAGGCCTCATCGATGACCTGGAAGCTCCCTTGATTCTCGCCCTCCGGCATCACCACCGGAATGACCGGCAGGCCGTATCTGTTGGCGAAGTCGAGGTCGCGCTGGTCACCGGACGGACAGCCGAAGATGGCGCCGGTGCCGTAGTCCATCAGCACGAAATTGGCGACGTAGACGGGCAGCGTCCACTTCTCGTCGAACGGATGGACGACGCGAATGCCGGTATCGAAGCCCTTCTTCTCGGCCGTCTCCAGAGCCGCCACCGAGGTGCCCATATGGCGGACCTCGTCGATGAACTTTGCCAGCGCCGGATTGTCTTCGGCGGCCTTTTTGGCCAGCGGATGGTCGGCGGCAATCGCCATAAAGGAGGCGCCGAAGATGGTGTCAGGCCTTGTCGTATAGATTTCGAGCTCATGCTCGCCGGCTGCTGGCTTGGCCAGCGGCCAGCGGATCAGCAGACCTTCCGAACGGCCGATCCAGTTCGCCTGCATCAGCTTCACTTTTTCCGGCCAGTCGTCGAGTTGATCGAGCGAATCCAGCAGGTCCTGCGCGTAGTCGGTGATCTTGAAGAACCACTGCGTCAGCTCGCGCTGTTCCACCAGCGCGCCCGAGCGCCAGCCGCGTCCGTCGATGACCTGCTCGTTGGCAAGCACCGTCATGTCCTCCGGATCCCAGTTGACCTTGGAGGATTTGCGCGTCACCAGCCCCTTCTCGACGAAATCGAGGAACAGCATCTGCTGGCGGTGATAGTAATCGACATCGCAGGTGGCGAACTCGCGCGCCCAATCGAGCGACAGGCCCATGACCTTGAGTTGCTCGCGCATAGCGGCGATGTTCTGATAGGTCCAGTCCTTGGGATGGACCTTGTTCTGCATCGCCGCGTTTTCGGCTGGCATGCCAAAGGCGTCCCAGCCCATCGGGTGCAGCACGTTGAAACCCTTGGCCCGCTTGTAGCGCGCCACCACGTCGCCCATCGTATAGTTGCGGGTATGGCCGATATGGATGCGCCCCGACGGATAGGGGAACATCTCCAGCACGTAATATTTCGGGCGCGGGTCGTCATTGTCGGCTTCGAACAGCTTCTTTGCGTCCCAGGCCTTCTGCCATTTGGGCTCTGACGCGCGCGGATTGTATCGTTCGGTTGCCATCGGGTGTTTTTCACTTAAAAGCATGCGCGAACCGCCGGACAATGCCCGGGCGGCTCAGGAAATGTCGTCGCGGTGTTCACCATGGATTGCCGGACCCGTCAACTGCGGCGATCCGGCGAAAAGCCAAACACAGGCAGGATATAGGCATGGCGAGCGCCGTCGAACAGCTTTTCACGGTCAAGGCAAGGATCGCTGCCGCCGAGCGCGAGGCAGGACGCGACGCCGGAGCGGTGGCGCTGGTCGCGGTCTCGAAAACCTTCGACGCCGCCGATATCCGCCCCGTTATCGAGGCCGGCCAGCGCGTCTTCGGCGAAAACCGGGTCCAGGAAGCACAAGCCAAATGGCCGGCACTGCGGACGGCGTTTCCCGACGTCGAGCTGCATCTGATCGGTCCGCTGCAATCGAACAAGGCGAAGGAAGCGGTGGCATTGTTCGACGTCATCGAAACCGTCGACCGTGAAAAGATCGCCGCCGAACTCGCCAAGGAGATCGCCAGGCAAGGCCGGTCACCAAGGCTGTATGTCCAGGTCAACACCGGCTCCGAGCCGCAAAAGGCCGGCATCGAGCCGCGCGAGGCTGTCGCCTTCGTGGCCCGCTGCCGCTCGGTTCACGGCCTCGCCATCGAAGGGCTGATGTGCATTCCGCCGGCCGGCGAGAACCCCGGTCCGCATTTCGCGCTGCTGGAAAAGCTTGGGCTTGAGGCCGGCGTCGACAAGTTCTCCATGGGCATGTCCGGCGACTACGAAACCGCGATCGCCTTCGGCGCGACTAGTGTCAGGGTTGGATCGGCGATTTTCGGCGCCAGATGAGGCGCAGCCGGCCTTAGGCCACAGGCTAACATTGACTAAGCCAGCATATAGAAACGGAACGTTTCGTTCCTATATGGGTCGAGTTATTCTCAACCCGTCTGGAGCCACCATGCGTTACAATCAACTTGGAAATACGGGGATGTTCGTCTCCGAACTTTGCCTCGGCACGATGACGTTCGGCGCGGCCGGCGAGAACGCCCAATGGGGCCTGATCGCCAGCCTCGACCAGAAGGGCGTTGACCAGATCGTTGCCCGCTCGCTCGCCGCCGGCGTCAATTTCTTCGACACGGCGGATGTCTATTCCTTTGGCGCCTCGGAACGGCTTCTCGGCCAGTCGCTCAGGAACCTTGGCGTCAACCGGCAGGACGTGATCATCGCCACCAAGGTTCATGGCGCCATGGGTGGAGGCCCGAACCAGCGTGGTTCCTCGCGCGGCCACATCATGGATTCGGTCGAAGGCAGCCTCGAACGGCTGCAGCTGGATCATATCGATCTCTACCAGCTGCACGGCACCGACACGGTGACGCCGATCGACGAAACGCTGCGGGCGCTCGACGACCTGGTTGCCGCCGGCAAGGTCCGCTATGTCGGCGTCTCGAACTGGCAGGCCTGGCGCATAGCCAAGGCGCTGGGTATTGCCGAGCGCAAAGGCTTTGCCCGCTTCGAGACCGTGCAGTCGTATTATTCGATCGCCGGCCGCGATCTCGAGCGCGAGATCGTGCCGCTGCTCAACGAGGAGAAGCTCGGGCTGATGGTCTGGTCGCCGATGGCTGGCGGCCTGCTCTCCGGCAAATACGGACCGGGCGCCCCCGGCAATGGCGAGGGCCGCCGCGCCAGCTTCAATTTCCCGCCGGTCAATGAGGACCGTGCCTGGGCAGCAGTCGCCGTCATGCGCGAGATCGCCGCCAAGCACGGCGTCAGCGTCGCTACGGTGGCGCTCGGCTATGTTCTGGCCAAGCCATTCGTGATGAGCGTCATCATCGGCGCCAGCCGCACGGAGCAGCTGGAACAGAACCTTGCAGCCACCGAGTTGCAGCTCGATGCCGATGATCTTGTTCGCCTCGACGAAGCCAGTGCCCTGCCCGCCGAATATCCGGGCTGGATGCTGGAGCGTCAGGCGGCCGGCCGGCGGCCGGCGCCCTTTGCGCCGAAATAGTAACTCAATCTTACCTTCTTACCTTCGTTGCTTCGGGAGCCGGCAGGCTCCCGATCGTTTTGGGCTCAGTTCAGCCGGACAGTCTCGACCAAAAAGTCCAAAAAGGCCCGCACCCGCGCCGGCAGATGCTTGCCATGGCCGACATAGACGGCGTGGGTAAGCTCCTCGTCGCCGGGGTTGAACTGTTCCAGCAGCGGCAGGAGCCGGCCGGCGGCAATGTCGGCCTCCACATGCCAGCTTGCCAGCCGGGCGATGCCCGCCCCCGACAGCGCCATCAGCCGCATCGCCTCGCCGTCGCTGACCAGCGTATTTCCGGCGATCGACAGGCTGATCGGCTTGCCGACCGCATCGATAAAAGGCCAGCCCTCGAGGTGGCGTACGAAACGGAAGCCCATCCGGTTGTGACGATCGAGATCGGCGGGCGTCACGGGCGTGCCACGCGCTTCGAGATACGATGGCGCCGCAACGACGACCACCCGGCTCTGTCCGAGCTTGCGCGCCACCAGCCGTGATTCGCCGAGCGGCCCGGCCCGGATGGCGACGTCAGCACGCTCCTCCATCAGGTCGATGACATCGTCGGTCAACACCAGATCGACCGAGATTTCGGGGTAGCGCTCCAGAAAACGCGGCAAAAGCGGGATCAGCCGATGCTGCCCGAAAGGCACGTAGCTGTTGATCCGCAGCCGGCCACGCGGCGCGGCACCCGCCGCCGCCTCGCGCTCGGCAGCTGCCATGTCGGCCAGGATACGCACGCCGCTGTCGAAAAAGGCCGCCCCCTCCGGCGTCAGTTGCAGCCTGCGCGTCGAACGGCTGACCAGCCGCGCGCCGAGCCGTGCCTCCAGCCGCGCGATCAGCTTGCTCACCGCCGACGGGGTCATCCGCAACGCACGGGCAGCGGCCGAAAAGCTGCCCGCCTCGACCACGCGGACGAACACTTCGATCTCGCCGGAGCGGTTGATGTCGGGTCTGGTCATTGGTGAATCTATTTCACAGACGATGTGCCCGATGCAAGGCTGGTTCACAGCACATCGCGACACGATCTTCCGAATTGGGGCGTGGGAGGAACACGGCGCCCGTCGTCAAAACTGGTCGTCATCGAAGTGGGAACCGCCATGCCCCTTGCTCTTTACGCTCTTGCCGCCGGTGCGTTCGGCATCGGCGTCACCGAATTCGTCATCATGGGCCTGCTGCTCGACGTCAGCACCGATCTCGACGTCTCGATCTCAGCTGCCGGCCAGCTTATTTCCGGCTATGCGCTCGGCGTTGTCATCGGCGCGCCGCTGCTGACGATCGCAACCGGCCGTTGGCCGCGCAAGACCGTGCTTCTGTCGCTGATGGCGATCTTCACGCTGGGCAACCTCGCCTGTGCGCTTGCCCCAGACTACTGGACGCTGATGGGTGCGCGCGTGCTGACCGCCTTCGCCCACGGCACCTTCTTCGGCGTTGGCTCGGTCGTGGCGACCGGGCTGGTGGCGCCCAACAAGAAAGCTTCGGCGATCGCCCTGATGTTCACCGGCCTGACCATCGCCAACATCCTCGGCGTGCCTTTCGGCACTTGGCTCGGCCAGGCCTTCGGCTGGCGCGCGACGTTCTGGGCGGTGACCCTGGTCGGCATCGCCGCCTCCGCCATCATTCTCTTGGTGGTGCCGCGCAGCCGAACAGAACCTGAGAAGAGCAATTTGCGTGCCGATCTCGCCGTGCTCGGCCGCACGCCCGTCCTGCTTGGCTTTGCCACCACCGTGCTTGGCTATGCCGGCGTCTTTGCCGTCTTTACCTACATCGCTCCGTTGCTGACCGAGATCACCGGTTTTGAGGAAGCAGCGGTGTCGCCTATCCTGCTGGTCTTCGGCGGCGGCCTCATCGCCGGCAACATCGCCGGCGGCAAGTTCGCCGACCGCCGGCTGCTACCTTCCGTTCTCGGCAGTCTCGTCGTCCTGGCGCTGGTGCTCGGCACCATGACGTTCGCCCTGCACAGCCAGGTCATGGCCGTTATCTATGTCGGCCTGCTCGGCGCCGCCGCCTTCGCCACCGTGGCGCCACTGCAGATGTGGGTGCTGGAAAAGGCACAAGGCGCCGGCCAGAGCCTCGCCTCGTCCTTCAACATCGCCGCCTTCAACCTCGGCAACGCGGCCGGCGCCTGGCTCGGCGGCGTGGTCATCTCGCACGGTCCCGGCCTCGGCGCCGTCACCTGGGTCGCGGCCCTGTTGCCGCTTTCAGCGCTTGCCGTGGCGGCGTTTGCTCTGCGCCTCGACCGAGACCCTGCCCTCTCCACACCGGAAATCGCGCCGTCATAGAACGGCAAACCTCAACCAATCCTTGAAACAGCCATCCTTCCACAAGGAGCAAACCCATGGATTATCGAAATCTTGGCGCATCAGGCCTGAAGGTCCCGGCACTCTCGTTCGGCGCTGGAACCTTCGGCGGCTCAGGCCCGCTGTTCGGCGCCTGGGGCAACAGCGATGCGACGGAAGCACGGCGGCTGGTCGACATCTGCCTAGAGGCCGGCGTCAACCTGTTCGACACCGCCGATGTCTATTCGATTGGCGCTTCCGAACAAGTGCTCGGCGCTGCCATCAGGGGCCGCCGCGACGCCGTGCTGATCTCGACCAAGACCTCGCTGCCGATGGGCGACGGTCCCAACGATGCCGGCTCGTCACGTTCACGCCTGATCAAGGCCGTCGAAGACGCGCTGAAGCGTATTGGAACCGATTACATCGACCTGCTGCAACTGCACGCCTTTGATGCCGCAACACCGATCGAGGAGGTGCTGTCGACGCTGGACGGTCTCGTGCGCGCCGGCAAGCTGCGTTATGTCGGCGTCTCCAATTTTTCCGGCTGGCAAGTGATGAAGTCGCTCGGCCTGGCGGATAGATATGGCTATCCCCGATACGTCGCCCATCAGGTCTACTACTCGCTGGTCGGACGCGATTATGAATGGGAGTTGATGCCGCTCGGCCTCGACCAGGGTGTCGGTGCGCTGGTGTGGAGCCCACTCGGCTGGGGCCGCCTGACCGGCAAGATCCGCCGTGGCCAGAAGCTGCCTGAGAAAAGCCGGCTGCACGACACGGCAAGCTTCGGACCGCCCGTCGAGGATGAGCATCTCTATCGGGTCGTCGACGCGCTTGATGTTGTCGCCGAGGAAACCGGCAAGACCATACCGCAGATCGCCATTAATTGGCTGCTGCAGCGGCCGACCGTCGCCTCCGTCATCATTGGCGCGCGCAACGAGGAGCAGTTGCGCCAGAATCTCGGCGCCGTCGGCTGGTCCTTGACAGCCGAGCAGATGAAGAAGCTCGACACGGCAAGTGAGGTCACCGCACCCTACCCGTATTTTCCCTATCGCCGGCAGGAGGGGTTTGCCCGGCTGAACGCGCCCGCAGTCTGACGCTCCAAAAGCTGGCGGCGGCTCCCGGGCTGCCGCCCCGGCTAATGCAGCACGAACTCGCCGTCGACCTTGCGCCATTCGTTCGGCGCGATCAGCTTCTGGTGCGTGTAGCTCACCGAATGCAGCGGGCCTTCGAGCTCGGCCTTCCAGAATTCGATGAAGCGGATCAGCACCGGAAATTTCGGGGCGATGTCGTAATCCTGCCAGATGAAGCTCTGCAGCAGATGCGGATGATCGGGAAAGTGATAAAGAATCTTGGCCGTGGTCAAGCCATAGCCCTTGAGCATCAGGTCCATTTCTGAATGGTCGCGCATTGCGGTCCCCTGGTTGATTCTCCTTCCTCCCAGCCTGAAATTGTGCACCCCATTTGCTTATTCGTCTATTGATATTTCTGCGATCAAACCAGATTCCTCCCGCAAAAACATGCGCTTAGCAGCCGCCTCACGAGAGTGCTGACACCACCCGGCAAGGCACCTGCGGCATCCCGCCGCGCGAATCCAACGTCTAATGTTGCCGTCACCGCCGAACTGTTAATAATGCGCGCGAATTCGCGGCCGCATCGCTGCGATCCTGCCGGCGGTCAAGCCGGCGGTTTGGTTTTGGGGAGGAAGGCGAAGAAATGTCCGATGTTCATGTCCATCGCGTCCAGCCGGCGTGGAAGAAGAACGCGCTGATTGACAATGACACCTACCTGAAATGGTACGCCGACAGCGTCAAGAACCCGGACAAGTTCTGGGGCACGCACGGCAAGCGCATCGACTGGTTCAAGCCCTACAGCAAGGTCAAGAACACGTCCTTCGACGGCAAGGTTTCGATCAAATGGTTCGAGGATGGCCAGACAAACGTTTCCTGGAACTGCATCGACCGGCATCTGAAGAAGCGCGGCGAACAGACCGCCATCATCTGGGAAGGCGACAACCCCTACGACGACAGGAAGATCACCTATAACGAACTTCACGCACATGTCTGCCGCCTCGCCAATGTGATGAAGAAGCACGGCGTCAAGAAGGGCGACCGCGTCACCATCTACATGCCGATGATCCCGGAGGCCGCTTATGCGATGCTCGCCTGCACGCGCATCGGCGCCATTCATTCGGTCGTCTTCGGCGGCTTTTCGCCGGACGCGCTGGCCGGACGCATCGACGACTGCAAGTCGACCTTCGTCATTACCGCCGACGAAGGCCTGCGCGGCGGCAAGACTATCCCGCTGAAGGACAACACCGACAAGGCGATCGAGATCGCCGCCAAGGCCGGAACGAAAGTCGAAAAGGTCTTGGTCGTGCGCCGCACCGGCGGCAAGACCGGCTGGGCCGCCGGGCGCGACGTCTGGTACCATGACGAGGTCGCCACGGTTAAGGCCGAATGCAAGCCCGAGAAGATGAATGCCGAGGACCCGCTGTTCATCCTCTACACATCCGGCTCGACCGGCAAGCCGAAGGGCGTGCTGCACACCACCGCCGGCTATCTCGTCTATGTCTCGATGACCCACCAATATGTATTCGACTATCATGACGGCGACATCTACTGGTGCACCGCAGATGTCGGCTGGGTCACCGGTCACAGCTATATCGTCTACGGGCCGCTCGCCAACGGCGCCACCACGCTGATGTTCGAAGGCGTGCCGAACTACCCGTCGCAGTCGCGTTTCTGGGACGTGATCGACAAGCACAAGGTCAACATCTTCTACACGGCGCCGACGGCGTTGCGTGCGCTGATGGGCGCCGGCGATGCCCATGTCACCAAAACGTCGCGCAAGTCGCTGCGCGTGCTGGGCACCGTCGGCGAGCCGATCAATCCGGAAGCCTGGGAGTGGTATTTCAACGTCGTCGGCAACGGCAAGGTGCCGATCGTCGACACCTGGTGGCAGACCGAGACCGGCGGCATCATGATCACGCCGGTTCCGGGCGCCACCCACCTCAAGGCGGGTTCGGCGACGCGGCCCTTCTTTGGCGTCAAGCCGCAGCTGGTCGACGCCGACGGCAAGGTACTGGAAGGCGAAGCCAGCGGCAATCTTTGCATTGCCGACTCATGGCCGGGCCAGATGCGCACCGTCTATGGCGATCACGACCGCTTCGTGCAGACCTATTTCTCGACTTACAAGGGCAGGTACTTCACCGGCGACGGCTGCCGCCGCGATGCTGACGGCTACTACTGGATCACCGGCCGGGTCGACGACGTCATCAACGTCTCCGGCCACCGCATGGGCACCGCCGAGGTCGAATCGGCGCTGGTTTCGCATGAGAAGGTCTCGGAGGCCGCCGTCGTCGGCTACCCGCACGATATCAAGGGCCAGGGCATCTACTGCTATGTCACGCTGATGGCCGGCGAGACGCCAAGCGAGGAATTGCGCCAGGAGCTCGTCGTCCATGTCCGCAAGGAGATCGGCGCCATCGCTTCGCCCGACAAGATCCAGTTCGCGCCCGGCCTGCCGAAGACCCGTTCCGGCAAGATCATGCGGCGCATCCTGCGCAAGATCGCCGAGGATGATTTTGCCGCGCTCGGCGACACCTCGACGCTCGCCGATCCGGCAGTCGTCGACGACCTGATCGCCAACCGGCAAAACAAGAAGGGCTGATGCAACCCGCATTGGGCGCCGTCACCGAGCTTTGGCGCTATCCCGCGAGCTCGCTCGCCGGCGAGTTTCAGGAGGCGATCTCCGTCGACTGGTATACCGTCGAAGGCGACCGCCTGTTTGGTCTTGTCGATACCTCGACCGATGAAATCGCACGGCCCGACCGCGAAGCGAAATGGCACAAGGTGCCCCGCATCCGCACCCGGCTGTCGCAGGCCGGCAGGCTGGAGGTCGCCATCCCCGACGGACGCTGGCTTTCGGCACCTGGCGCGCAAAGTGATCGCGCGGTTTCCGCGTATCTCGGCTTTGCGGCTTCCATCCGGCCGTTCCGCCGGGAAAATGCGGCTCCGGATTACGCCGGCCCTCTGCTGACGGAACGCTATGTCAAAGCCCCTATTCATCTGCTGACCACCGCCTCACTGGCGCGTTTGAAAGTGCTGCATCCAGAGGGCACCGCCGACGCGCGCCGCTTCCGCCCCAACATCGTCGTCGATATGCCGGAGGTCGAGGGGTCGTTCCCCGAGACGGAATGGATCGGGCGCAAGCTGGCAATCGGCGACCTGCTCCTGACCATCTCCGAGCCGTGCCGCCGCTGCGGCTTCACCATCATTGGCCAGGACGGGTTGGACCACGACCCGGCAATCCTGCGCAGCCTGGTCCGCCACAACGCCCATAATCTCGGCGTCTACTGCACCGTCGATCGACCGGCCCGCGTCGAGATCGGCGCCACGATGCGCCTCCTGTAGCTATCGGTACAAATCCGCCCGCGTCGGCGGCAGGCCGCTCGGCCCACGCGCGCGCCTTGTGGCGACGGTCTGGAAAACCTGCGCCGATGCACGTTCGAAAGTAATCGAGCAGCCGGTGAGATAAAGCAGCCAGAGCCGCGCCTTGGCTTCGCCGACCTCAGCGATGGCTTCGTCAAAACGTGCGTGGAGACGCTCTGCCCATAGCCTGCAGGTGCGCGCATAGTGCTCGCGCAAGTTTTCGACGTCGTAGACGAGGAAGCCGTGCGCCTCGAGATTGCCGAGCGTCATGCCGATCGTATCGAGTTCGCCGCCCGGAAAAATGTATTTGATCAGCGCCTTGAATTCCGGCCCCTTTCGCAGCGTCTTCTTCAAGCTGCCCTTGTCGCGCCGGGTGATGGCGTGGTGCAGATAGATGCCGCCGGGCTTGAGCAGGCGATGGATCCTCGAGAAATAGGCCGCATGGTTGGCAAGCCCCAGATGCTCGAACATGCCGATCGACGAGATCTTGTCGAAGGAGCCGGACAGCTCGGCATAGGACTTGATCTCGATGGTGATGCGGTCCTCCAGCCCCGCGGCGCGGATGCGTTCGCGGGCGAGCTCGGTCTGTGCCTCCGACAGCGAAACACCGTGGCCGACGACGCCATAATTCTTCACCGCATGGATGAGCATCGCTCCCCAGCCGCAGCCGATGTCGAGCAGTTTTTCGCCGGGCTTCAGCCGAAGCTTGCGGCAGATATGGTCGAGCTTGTCTCTTTGGGCCTGATCGATATCGTTGGCGAAATCCTTGAAATAGCCGCAGCTATAGACCATGCGCTCGTCGAGGAAGAGCCGGTAGAATGCGTTGGAAATATCGTAGTGATGCTGGATTGCCTCCCGGCTCGAACCGCTGACGAAAGGATTGCGGCCGGAAAGATCGGTTCGCGCCGTCATCTGTTTTCGCGAAAACAGCACCGCCGGCAGGTCGCGCAGGATCGCCAGCTTCGGCAACGTCTTGAGCTTCGTCCTGAGCTTGCCGTGCGTGGGCAAGGCGTAGAAATCAAACAGCGATCCGTCTTCGACGTCGACCGCCTTGGCAATCCACATCTCGATCAGCGTCGATAAAGAGGGCCGACGTACGATCTGCCAGACGATGTCCTGGTCGTTGATAGTGAGCACCGGGCCGGTAGCCGGGCCGATCCGCTCGCCTGTCCACAGCCTCACCGCGAAACCCGGTTTCAGCGTTTCGATGACCGTCCGAACAATCCGGGCCGCTCTTTCGGCTGCCTCCATCCCCATCCTCCCTTACCCGGCAAAAAGCGGCCCGGAACAATCGCGGCTCGATCTTGCCTGCCGGATCGGCCGGCCGCAAGCCGCCCGAGTGCACAAGCACGCTTGTTCAGGATTTTCGAGTGCCCCGCCTTGCCATTTGCCGGATGACACCCCATCATGAGCAAGTGTTCAACAAATCGAAAGGAGGTGATCCGATGTCGAGTGATTTCGTTTTCCAGAACGTGGCCTCAGCGGATCGCACTTTCGGGAAGCAGTCTTCCCGTTAAGGCGCGAGATGCGCGGCTGGCGACCAACCGTCGCAGCCAGGAGCCGCGCCATGGACGGAAACACGGAAGGCCGCCGACTTCGCAAGAAGCGGCGGCCTTTTCCTTTTTGGGCTGTTGTCCCTTATTTGGTTACGCTCAACATCTCGACGTTGCGCGCTATGTCCTGGAAAGCCTGGTTGAGTTCGGTTCCATTGGCAGCTTGGTAGAAGTGCTTGATCTTGGTGGTGTCCGGGCTCGCGCAATCCTGGAGCGTCGCCTTGGCATTCGTTTCGTTTAGGTCAAATCCAATAGTGAAGATCTCGATGCCCTTGTCGCGCATGGCAGCGCAAAGTTTCTTGGCTGCCGTGCGGGTCGGCTCCTTGCCGGCGTCATTGTAAACGTCGCTCACCGTGCTCGCATCGAAGTAGGACAGGTTGAATTCGCCGTCGGTCATCAGGATCGCGATTTTGGCGACCTTTTTTGGATCCATCTTGGCCGGCCGCTGCGAAGTCCTCATTATGCTCCCCCAGCTCTCCGAGAGCATGTACCAGGTCCACTGCACGCCGATATGGCCGGCAGTGCCGCCGGAGGCGACGAAATTCTTGATGACCGTCTTGAGCGCCGTCGCATCGGCCGTCAGCGGCATCAGCGTGGCGGCCGGGCAGGCGGCGGTGCCGGTTTGCCAGGCGAAGGACGACAGCAGGTAGTCGCGGTTGACCATGCTGGCGTCGGGGCCTGCGTCCGAATACTGGTAGGTCCCCTTGCGTTCTGTGGCGCAATTATCGGGACGGATGAAGCCCGAGACATACTGCACGGCGTCATTGGCCGGCGCCTGTTTGCGTTGGCTGGCGGTGGTTTCCACATAGACGCTGCTGGTGGCAAGTGTACCGGCATTCACCGAATTGGCATAAGGCACGATGGCAACCCGCACGCGCGGTTTGGACGGGTCCTGACCGCCCAGGAAGCTGTCGACAGCATTCGCCGCAGCCGTCCGCAGATCGATGATTTTCTGGCCTGCCATCGAGCCGGTAACATCGAGCATCATCGCGACTTCGATCTGCTTGTCCGAATAGAGAGCCGTCGTCGATGCGGGAACGCGCTGCATGCTACCCGTGCTGAAAAGCGGGAAATAATAGCTGACATTGACATGAACGTCCGCCTGAACGGTCTTGGCGATTCGGTCGACAGTCAGTTTGTCGAGAACGATCTGATTGTCCTGCAGGATACCCGCCGTGCTGTTGGCATCGAGAAAGGCCTGCACCGATTTGCTGGCGTCAGCCTCGCTGATGACGCTGGTCGTCAGGTCGCGGGCCGTCGAGGTGACCGCAGCATCGACGACGCCTTGCAGGCTCGATTTCACATTGTAGAGTTGGGAGACGTTGACGGCAAAGCCGACGCTCAGCGCCAGTACTGAGCCGATTATACCAAACAGCACCGCGAAATTTCCGCTGCGATCCCCGGCAAACCCGCCGATCGCCTGAACAAGACCCCCGAAACGCCGCATTCCTTCCGCCTCCATTCGCTACAGCCTGCAGCTGTCCGAACGCGCATTGCAGGAATCCGGCCGGATCGCGCCGCCGGGCGCGGGAAAGCGAGCGCCCCCCGCTCAGGGCATTGTTTCCAAACGGTTTCGAGCAGCGACAAGGTAAACAGCGGGTAAACGAAAGCCGCGTCGGCGCGGCTTTGTTCACAAAGCGCTTACCACGATCCGGCTCGCAATTCGGAACGGCCGGACTGCGTCCCGATCCGGTACAGACGAGATGTCTCGAACCGGATCAGCACGACCGCGATGACGGGACGTGGAAACATGGGCTGTGAACGTCTCCGGGAGGATTAGGCCAGCACCCGTGCGGTGACGGTCCTGTCGAGGCCGCGATAGGGCGGCTTGAACAGGTTGCCTTCCTGCTCGTACGTCCAGACCTTGAACAGGCTGAGCCGGTGCGGGCCGAAACTGTGCAACAGCGGCACGTCGGTGGCGTCGCGGCCACGCGCAATGACGACACGGCCGATTCTCGGCACGTTGTGGCGAGGATCGAACGTGTACCACTTGCTGTCGAGGAACACTTCCATCCAGGCCGAGAAGTCCATCGGCGCCGGATCGGCGGGCACGCCGATATCGCCGAGATAGCCGTTCACGTAGCGGGCCGGGATATTCATGCAGCGGCAGAGCGTGATCGCCAGATGGGCAAAGTCGCGGCAGACGCCGACGCGTTCCTCATGCGCCTGCGCCGCCGTGCGGGTCGAGCGCGCATAACCGTAGCCGAAGGACAGGCGGTTATGGACATAGTCGACGATCGCCTGCACCCGCGCCCAGCCCGGCGGAAGCTGGCCGAACAGTTGCCAGGCCAGGTCGCCGAGATGGTCGGTCTCGCAGTAACGGCTGCCGAGCAGATAGCCGAGCACCTCGTCCGGCAATTCGGCGACCGGAACTTCCCTGGCCAGCGTGTTGACTTCGTCCGTCTCACCGCTGTCCTCGACCACCGCGTCATAGAGGATGCGAAAGCTTCCGGCCGGCGCCGTGAAGCGGCGGCAGCTATTGCCGAAAAGATCGTGGTAGACCCTGGTCGGGACCGACGGCGAGGTCAGCACGCGGGTCTGACGCTTGATGTCGACCTGGCGATCCGTGTGGATCTCGAGCAGCGAAACAATCGGCGTGGCTGCAGCGCATTCAATGCCAATTTCATAGCCGAGCCTGATCAGCATCGCCGTCCCCCTACGATCGTCATGGAAGATAGTGCTGGTCAACGCAGGAGAGTGCGCGGCGGTTCCTTGCGAACGTCGAAAACGACGCCTCGCGGCTTCCCATACGGACGCGGTAACGTTACGGTCGATCGACACGCGTCCTTCGAAAATAATCCCTCCAGGATGACCCGGGAAAACCGATGTTTGCAGGCAGAAAATTTGCGGCCTTCCTGTTCGATATGGACGGCACGATTCTCAATTCGATTGCCGCGGCGGAAAGGGTCTGGGCAGCTTGGGCGCATCGGCAAGGTCTTGACGTCGCCGCATTCCTGCCGACCATCCACGGCGTGCGGGCGATCGAGACCATCGGCCGGCTGGCGCTGCCAGGCGTCGATCCTGCCCGCGAAGCCGATGCGCTTTTGCAGGCCGAGGCAGCCGATGTCGAGGGCATTCGCCCGATCGCCGGCGCCGCGGCGTTCCTCGCATCGCTGCCGCCTGGGAGTTGGGCGATCGCCACCTCCGCGCCGCGGGAACTCGCCCTGCTGCGCCTGCAGGCCGCCGGCATTCCGGCTCCCGCCGTGATCGTTGCGGCGGAGGACGTGGCCCGCGGCAAGCCGGCGCCCGACTGCTTCCGGCTGGCGGCCGAACGGCTCGGCGTCGATGTGCGCGACTGCCTCGTCTTCGAGGACGCGCCGGCCGGCATAGCGGCAGCCGAAGCCGCGGGTGCCGCAATCGTGGTGATCAGCGCCACGCACCGGCATCCCTTGCAGACGCCGCATGCCGCTATCGGCGGCTATGACGCGATCGGCATCGCCGTCGATGCCAGCGGCTGGATCGCCATCGAAGCGGAGCGGACGGCGCAGCCCGCGTAGTTTGGCGCCGCTGCGTGGGCTAAAAGTCGCTGGTCAGGCCCTTGACCTCCCAGTCGCCGTAGCGTCCAGGCTCCTTGCCGCCGCGCCCGCCGATCTCCCTCGGCAGCGTGGCTTCCGTCTCGCGATATTTTTGCCGCCGGGCCTCGGCCTCCGCCAAAGCGCGCCGGGCTGCCGGCGTCAGCGCCTTTTGCGGCGCGTGGTGAGCCTGTGTTTGGTTGGATTCGTCGATCATGCGATCTTCCGGTAGATTGAAAAAGGCCCCCGATTGAAACGAGAACCGCTGTTTCCCATCATATAGCGATGGGTCCACAAGGGATCGACCCCTTTGTTGGGCAGAACGGAGCAGACAATGAACACCCTTCGCACCGCCATGCTTTTGGCCGCAATGACGGCCCTGTTCATGGGCGTCGGTTATCTGGTCGGCGGATCCGGCGGCATGATGATCGCCTTGCTGATCGCTGCCGGCACCAATCTGTTCAGCTATTGGAACGCCGACAAGATGGTGCTGGCGATGCACCGAGCGATCGAGGTCGACGAAAGCAACGCGCCTGAATATTACGCCATCGTGCAGGGCCTCGCCCCACGCGCCGGTCTGCCGATGCCGAGGACCTATCTCATCGACAATCCGCAGCCCAATGCCTTCGCCACCGGCCGCAATCCGCAAAATGCCGCTGTCGCCGCCAGCACTGGCCTGCTCGAGCGGCTATCGCATGAAGAAGTCGCGGCGGTGATGGCGCACGAGCTCGCCCATGTGCAGCACCGCGATACGCTGACCATGACGATCGTCGCCACCTTCGCCGGCGCAATTTCGATGCTCGGCAATTTCGCCTTCTTCTTCGGCGGTAACCGCGACAACAACAATTCCTTCGGCATCGTCGGCGTGCTGGTGGCAATGATCGTCGCGCCTTTGGCCGCCATGATCGTGCAGATGGCGGTGAGCCGCACTCGCGAATACGAGGCCGACCGGCGCGGTGCCGAAATCTGTGGACACCCGCTGTGGCTCGCCTCGGCGCTTGACAAGATCGCCCGTGGCGCCGAACGCATCCGCAACCCGGATGCCGAGCGCAATCCGGCAACCGCCCATCTCTTCATCATCAATCCTCTTTCCGGCGAGCGCATGGACAATTTGTTCTCCACCCACCCGAGCACCGAAAACCGCATCGCCGCTCTGCAGCGGATGGCGCAACAGATGGCCGGCGCACCCGAAGCGGCCGCGACGCCAAGCCCCGCGCCGGACGGGATCGGGCAGCAGCCGTCGGGTCCGTGGGAAAGGGCCGCCCGGCCCGAAAGGCCGGCCGAGCCGGCCAGGCCGAAACCCAATCCCTGGGGACGCAATCCGACCGGGCCTAAAGGTCCGTGGTCGTGACGAGCGCGACAGACAAAAAAGGCGGGATCTCGCTGGCGGAAATACGCGATCTTTGTGCAAGGCACTGGAACCCTATCGGCATACCGATGGCGAACATGGAAACATCAAGTGAACTGGAATTTCGTCCGCTTCCTGAAAACGAATATGACACCTATCTCCACCACATCATTCGATTTGTAGGGGATGGTGCATCTCCAAAGCAAGTCGCAGACTATGTTGACACGGTTGAGAAAGACTACATTCAGGTGACCTCACCCCTAGGAAGCAAAGAAGATTTTGTCAGCGCCATATTTAAACTAGTCAACCGATCGCCGACACAATGAGGCCAACTCACAGTGAGGCTTCAGAAGCTCGCGGTCTCGCCGCGCGCAAGGCAGCCGCGCGCCTGCTTGCCGCCGTCGTTGACGCGAAAACGCCACTCGACGGGCTGACCGACCACGAGAACGGCCATCCGCAATACAAGGCGCTCGACTTGCGCGACCGCGCCTTGGTGCGCGCCATTCTGGTCACCGCCCTGCGCTACCGCATGACCATATCAGGCCTGTTGGCCCGCCGCCTGGAAAAGCCGCTGCCGCCCAACGCCACGGCGCTTTCGCACATCTTGCATGTGGCGGCGGCGCAGATCCTGTTCCTCGATGTTCCCGACAGCGCCGCCGTCGACCTCGCCGTGACCCACGCCAAGTCCGATCCGCGCACGGCGCGCTTTTCCGGCCTCGTCAACGGCGTACTGCGTACGTTGGCGCGGGCCAAGCAGGATGAGCTCGCGGCGGCGGTTGCGGCCACCGACGAGGCGCCAAAATGGTTTTCCGACCGTTTGAAAACCGTCTACGGCATCGACAAGACCAGGCAGATACTGCTCGCCCATCGCCATGAGGCGCCGGTCGATTTCACCGTCAAGTCGGACCCGGCGCTGTGGGCCGAACGGCTCGGCGGCTTCGTCCTGCCGACCGGCACGGTGCGCGTGGAAAAGCTCAGCGCTTCCGTGACCGAACTGCCCGGCTTTGGGGAAGGCGCCTGGTGGGTTCAGGATGCAGCGGCCAGCCTGCCGGCCCGGCTGTTCGGCGACATCAATGGTTTGCGAATCGCCGACCTCTGTGCCGCGCCGGGCGGCAAGACCGCCCAGCTGATCCTCGCCGGCGCCCACGTCACCGCACTCGACATGTCCAGAACACGGCTGGCGCGGCTGACGCAGAATCTCGAACGGCTCGGCCTGTCCGCGGAGATCGCCCACGTCGATCTGCTCAAATACGAGCCGAAGGAGCTCTTCAACGGCGTGCTCCTCGACGCACCTTGCTCTTCGACAGGCACGGTACGGCGGCATCCCGACGTTCCCTGGACGAAGACGGCGGCCGACGTCGAAAAACTGGCCGACCTGCAACGCCGGCTGCTTGCCCGGGCCGTCACCCTGGTCAAGCCTGGCGGACGCATCGTCTTTTCCAACTGTTCGCTCGATCCGCTCGAAGGCGAAGAGCTTTATCGCGGCTTTATCGCCGGCAATGCGGAAATCATCGACGACCCGCTTCGGCCGGGTGAGATCGCCGGCATCGACCCGTTCCTGACGCCGCAAGGCACGTTGCGCACCACGCCTGCCGACCTGGAGCTTGGCTCCCCTGCCCGTTCCGGGCTGGACGGCTTCTTCGCCGCCCGCATGCGCAGAGCCGGCTAAGGGCAGATATCGAAGCGCGTCCGGCCTTTTGGAGCAAGGAGGCACGGAAAACAGGCTGAACGGCCACGCTGCCGCGGAATTCGCCTTCGCACAAGTTCTTGAATCATATAAACTTGTGCCTGGGTGAGGACGATCAGGAGAGATTTTGGCAATCGCTGCCGGTAACACGACGCGTCTGTGGACGCTTGTCGCGAGGGAGTTCTGGCGCAAGGCGCGCCGGCGCTTGCGTGCCGGACCACTCTATCGCTGGCGCTACTCAGGCCGCACGCCGGAGCGCGTCCTGATCGCCCCGCCGGACCTGCGCTTCGCCGATCCTCAGATCGCGCTCGAGATCTATTACGGCCGCTATCCGCTTTCGGGGCATCTGGTCGAGACCGGCGGCAAATCGCCCTTCCAGATCGACGTGCCCAATCCCGGCTGGCAAAAGACGCTGCATGGCTTTCGCTGGCTGCGCCACATGCGTGCCGCGGGTACCGAGCTCGCCGCCGCCAACGCGCGGGCGTTGGTTTCCGACTGGATTGCAATCCATGGCAGCCATATTTCCGGCGTCGCCTGGGAGCCCGGCACGACGGCCAAGCGCGTCATTGCCTGGCTGCAGCATTCCTCGATCGTGTTGCAGGGCGCCGAATTTCCGTTCTACCGCGCCTTCCTGAAATCGCTTGCCGTCCAGATCCGCTATCTGCGCGCCATGGCGCGCGAGATGCCGGACGGCAAGGACAGGCTGCGCGCGCGCATTGCGCTGGCCTTTGCCGCTTTGTCGCTGCCGGCGCCGGCCTCGGCGCTGCGCGGTGCCACCCGCAGTCTCGCAGAGGAGATCGACCGCCAGATCCTGCCTGACGGCGGCCATATCTCGCGCAATCCGATGGTCGTGCTTGAAATCCTCGCCGACCTTCTGCCGTTGCGCCAGACATACGCCAATCAGGCCGAGACACCGCCGGCCGCCCTGATCGGCGCCATCGACCGGATGCTGCCGGCGCTGCGCTTCTTTCGCCATCAGGATGGCAGCCTTGCCCGCTTCAACGGCATGGGCGCCACCATCCACGACCGTATCGCCAGCATCCTGCATCACGACGACACCGCCGGCGCACCATTGCTGCACGCGCCGCATTCGGGTTATGAGCGCCTGTCGATGGGGGGTGTCACCGTGATCGCCGATACCGGACCACCGCCGCCCGTCGACGTGTCCAATGCCGCTCACGCCGGGTGCCTCGCCTTCGAATTGTCGTCGGGCCGCCAGCACTATATCGTCAACGCCGGCATAGACACCTATGGCGCCGCCGAGTTCCGGCCGCTTGCCCGCGCCACCGCCGCCCATTCGACCGCCACCATCAACGACACGTCGTCGGCGCGCTTCAACCACTCCCTGCGCGTCAACGACCTGCTCGGCACGCCTTTGATCGGCGGACCGCAGCATGTGCCTTGCAAGCGCACCGACCAGAAGGGCAGCCAGGGCTTCATCGCCCGCCATGACGGCTATGTGGCGCGCTTCGGCTTCCTGCATGAGCGCGAGCTGAAATTATCGACCGAAGGCAATGTGCTTGCCGGCAGGGACCGCTTCCTGCGGCCGGGCGGCGCCTCTATCCGCAACAATGGCCGTGATTTCGTCACGGTGCGTTTCCATGTCCATCCCGACATAAACCTGCTCCAGGATGAGCATGACCGTCTGGTGCTGGCCGCCGACCATGCCGACACCTGGGTGTTTACCTCCACCGAAGTGGCACCCGAGGTCGAGGAATCGATCTATTTCGCCGGGCTCGGCGGCCCGCGCCGCAGCTGGCAGATCGTGCTTGCGTTCAAAGCCTCGGAGATTTCCGAGGTCCACTGGCAATTGACGCGGACTACTATCGGTGGTCATCCGGAAAAAGCTGAAGCCAGTGGCAACGGCAAACACTGATCAAGCCTTGCTGCTTGATTTCCGGGCCTCATGTGCTACGGCCCGCGGACGCTCTCCAACCAGAACTGGAAAGGCCGCCAGCCCATGGCCGTCGCCGCCAAGAACATTCCCGCGCCCGACCTTGTTCCGATCCGTCGCGCGCTGCTCTCCGTCTTCGACAAGACCGGCCTGATCGACTTCGGCAAGGCGCTGGCTTCGGCCGGCGTCGAGCTGGTTTCGACCGGCGGCACCGCAAAGGCGATCGCCGAGGCCGGCATGGCCGTGCGCGACGTATCCGAGCTCACCGGCTTTCCCGAGATCATGGACGGCCGCGTCAAGACGCTGCACCCGTCGGTGCATGGCGCACTGCTCGGCGTGCGCGACGATCCCGAGCACGTCGCTGCGATGCGCGACCACGGCATCGAGCCTATAGATCTCGTCGTCTCCAATCTCTATCCATTCGAAGAGGTGCGCCGCTCCGGCGCCGACTACGCGGCGATCGTCGAGAACATCGACATTGGCGGCCCGGCGATGATCCGTGCCTCGGCCAAGAACCACGCCTATGTCGGTATCGTCACCGACCCTGACGACTATGCCTCGGTGCTCAACGCGCTGGAGATGAATTTCGGCTCGTTGTCGCTGGATTTCCGCAAGAAGCTGGCAGCCAAGGCCTTTGCCCGTACTGCCACCTACGATGCGGCGATCTCGGGATGGTTCGCCGAGGCGCTCGAGATCGAGCATCCGACATGGCGCGCTTTCGGCGGCAAGCTGCAATCGGTGATGCGCTATGGCGAAAACCCGCATCAGGGCGCCGGCTTCTATGTCAATGGCGACAGGCGGCCGGGCGTCGCTACGGCGCGCCAGCTTCAGGGCAAGCAGCTTTCCTACAACAACATCAACGACACCGACGCCGCCTTCGAGCTGGTCGGCGAATTCGATCCGACCCGCTCCGCCGCAATTGCCATCATCAAGCACGCCAACCCGTGCGGCGTCGCCGAAGCCGCTTCGCTGCACGCGGCCTATGCCAAGGCGCTGGCCTGCGATCCGGTCTCTGCCTTCGGCGGCATCGTCGCCATGAACCGCATCCTCGACGCCGGAACCGCCGAAGAGATCGTCAAGACCTTTACCGAAGTGATCATCGCACCAGAGGCGTCCGAGGAAGCAGTCCGCATCATTGCCGCCAAGAAGAATCTACGCCTGCTGGTTACCGGCGGCCTGCCCGACCCGCGCGCGGCGGGCCTTGGCTTGAAATCGGTTGCCGGCGGCTTGCTGGTCCAGGGCCGCGACAATGCGGTGGTCGATGACCTCGACCTGAAAGTGGTGACCAGCCGCGCTCCGACGCCGGCTGAATTGGCCGATCTGAAATTCGCCTTTCGCGTGGCAAAGCACGTCAAGTCGAACGCCATAGTCTATGCCAGGGATGGCGCTACAGTCGGCATCGGCGCCGGCCAGATGAGCCGGGTCGATTCCTCGCGCATCGCCGCGCGCAAGGCGCTCGACGCGGCCGAGGCTGCCGGTCTGACGGAGCCTTTGACCAAAGGCTCGGTCGTCGCCTCGGATGCCTTTTTCCCGTTCGCGGATGGGCTTTTGTCGGCAATCGAAGCCGGCGCCACCGCCGTCATTCAGCCCGGCGGCTCGATGCGCGACGACGATGTCATCGCCGCCGCCGATGCTCACGGCATCGCCATGGTGTTTACCGGCGTGAGGCATTTCAGGCATTGAACTCCCTCCCTTCCCTCTGTGGGAGAAGGGACGAGCAGATCACTCCGCCGGCCGATCCGCCGGATAGGGCGTGCCGATCAGGATCGCCATGCCCGCGCCGAGGAACAGCACGATCGCCGCCATGCCGAGCCGCGCCGAGCCGCTAGCCAGGGTGATCGTGGCCACCATGAAAGGTGCGGCAAAACTGGTCGCTCGGCCGGCCAGCGCATAGATGCCGAAATAGCGGCCCGATTCGGCCGCGGAGACGCTGCGCGCCATGTAGGAGCGCGACGAAGCCTGCACCGGCCCGAAAGCAAGCCCGATCAGCAGGCCGTAGAAAATGTAGGCTTTTTCCGCCGCCGTACCGAACAATCCGCCGCCGTCCAGGCCGGGCATCACCCAGGCGCCGAACAGCGTATAGCCCGGGCCGGTCGAGACGATGCCGAGCGTGGCGATGCTCAGCATGACCAGCGAAATCATCACTATGGACTTGGAACCCAGCGCCGTGTCGAGGCGTGCGGCAACCAGGCATCCGACTATGGCGACGACGTTGAGGATGATGCCGAACAGGCCGATCTCGGTAATCGACCAATGGAACATTGCCGCCGCAAACGTTCCGCCCAACGCCAGCAGCGCGTTGACGCCGTCCTGATAGATCATGCGGGCGACGAGAAAGCGAAAAATGCCGCTGCGCTTGCGCACTTCGGCCAGCGTCGACTTGAGTTCCGACAGTCCCTCGCGCACCGCCGGCCCGATTGGAATGCCTTTGATTGCATCCGGCGTGAAGAAGAACATCGGCAGGATGAACAGGAAATACCAGGCCGCCGACAACGGTCCGGTGGCGCGCGCGTCCTCGCCGAGCCTGGGATCGAGGCCGAAGATCGGGTCCAGCCCAACAACGGTCTTGCCGGTTTCAGGCGAGCCGGCCATGACGGTAACGACGAAGATCAGTGCGATCATGCCGCCGAGATAGCCGAGCCCCCAGGCCATGTTCGAGATCCTGCCGATGTCGCTCTTCGGCACCAGGCGGGGCATCATCGAATCATTGAACACGGTCGAGAATTCCGCCGCGACCGACGCCAGCGAGAACAACGCCACGATCAGAAAAAGATCAGAGCCGGGCGCGGCGAACCACAGTAGGGTGAGGCAGGTGATCTTGACCGCGGCGAAGAAGGCTATCCACGGCTTTCGCGGTCCGGTCTGGTCGGCAATCGAACCGAGGACCGGCGACAAAACGGCAATGACGAGGCCGGCGGCGGCAATGCCGTAGCCCCAGGCCGCTTGCCCGGTCTCGGGATTGCTGGCCATGCGCGAGACGAAATAAGGACCGAAGATGAAGGTAGTGACGACCGTGAAAAACGGCTGTGCCGCCCAGTCGAACAGCATCCATCCCCAGATGCCGCGTCCCGACGCCCGCTGCACTGCCATCTCAGCCATGTCCCCTCCGCTGGAGCTTGCTCAATACTGATCGAATCGGAATGACGCTTCCACCTTGTTGTTGAGCACGATCTTGTCCAAAAGCCGATCGTTAGGTTCGGCATCATGCTCCGGCGCTCCCAAAAGCAGCGCGCCGTTCGCTCTATTGCGCAGTTCTTCCCGGCAATCCCGCGCGATATGGAAGACGTCTCACAGCCCCGTCAGATCGCTCATCAGGCCGGACGCCACCGACAGCCGCGACACGGTGATGTCGCCGCCCTCGGTCAGCGCCTGCAGCCGCTCGCGGATGCGTCCGACCCGTTCGCCGCCGGCCTCCAGCCATGCCGCCACCGGATCCGCCGCCTCGGCATGGCCGGTGAGTGCCGCCACGGCGATGCCGCGCCTGGCCGCGCCGATCGTGTCGGTGGCACGGGAAAGCGCCAGTTGATCGTAATAATCCGAGGGGGTGATCGAGCGCGCCGCATCTTCGACGCGCGGGATGCGGAAGACATCGCTGACCGCGAAAAACGCCTTGGCAGCAGCGACGATGCCAGCATTCGCCGTCCGCGCCGTCAGGGCAATGTCGGGGATGAGTTCCGCCACATCGGTCAACGCCAGTTGTTCGGCAAGGCTCCCCGGCGCGCCGCCCTTCGACAGATTGTGCCGCCGCTCTTCGATCCGCTCGCGCGAGAAGGCCGGCAGCAGCGAAACCAGCTTCGACTCCAGCGCCTTGCGCGCGTCCTGCAACTCGGCGATCCGCTGCCCGAGCGGCGCGGTGCCGGCATCGTTCTTCAGGTACCAGCCGCTCGTCACATAGATCAGCCGGCTGACCGCCTGATAAAGGTCGAGCTGGATCTGCCCGTCGATTTGGTTGTCGAGCGCGTCGATCTGGCGATAGAGCGCCGGCAGCGCAAATCCATCCCGAACCACGGCGAAGGTGCGCACGACATCGGCGGCACTGCGGCCGGTTGTTTCCTGCAGCCTGTTGACGAAGGACGGACCGCCGCGATTGACCAGATCATTGGCGACGACACGGGCGATGATCTCGCGGCGCAGCCGATGGCCGTGGATTTCTCCCGCATATCTCTTTGCCATGCGATCGGGGAAATAGCCCATGAGATCACGGTCGAAATGCGGATCGTCGGGCACGTCGCTGGCGACGATATCGGAAAACAGCGCGATCTTGGCATAGGCAAGCAGCACGCCGAGCTCGGCCCGGGTCAGCGGCTCGCCGCGCGTCTCGCGCTCGACAAGGGCCGCCGGCGACGGCAGCGCCTCGACGGCACGGTCGAGCAGTCCGCGCGCCTCCAGCGCCGCCATGAAGCGGCTCTGATGGGCGATGTCGGCGAGGCCCCGCTTGCGGGCAAGCGACAGCGCCAGCGTCTGCTGGTAATTGTTGGACAGCACCAGGGCGCTGACCTCATTGGTCATCTCGGCCAGCAATTTGTTGCGCGCCGGCCGGGTCAACGATCCCTTGCGCATCGCGGAAGCCAGCGCGATCTTGATGTTGACCTCGACGTCGGAACAGTTCACGCCGCCCGAATTGTCGATCGCGTCTGAGTTGCAGCGGCCGCCATTCAATCCGAATTCGATGCGCGCCCGCTGCGTGACGCCGAGATTGGCGCCCTCGCCGATCACCTTGGCGCGCAGGTCGAGCGCGGTGATGCGGATCGCGTCATTGGCACGGTCGCCGACATCCTGGTTGGTCTCGCCCGATGCTCTGACATAGGTGCCGATGCCGCCGAACCACAAAAGGTCTGCCGGCGCCTTGAGGATGGCACTCATGATCTCGACCGGCGTGGCCGTTGTCTTGCCGAGGCCGATCGCTGCAGCCGCGGCGGCCGGCAAGGTGATCGACTTCTGGCTGCGCGAGACGATGATGCCACCTTCGGACAGCTTCGTCTTGTCGTAATCCTGCCAGCTTGAGCGGGCGAGAGCGAACATACGCCGGCGCTCGGCCATCGAAGCCGCCATGTCGGGATCGGGATCGATGAAGATGTCGCGATGATCGAAGGCGGCGATCAGTCGGGTCTGCTCCGACAGCAGCATGCCGTTGCCGAACACGTCGCCTGACATGTCGCCAACGCCGACGACGGTGAACGGAGTGGTTTGGATGTCGCGGTTCATCTCGCGAAAATGCCGCTTGACCGCTTCCCAGGCGCCCTTGGCGGTGATGCCCATCTTCTTGTGGTCGTAACCGGCCGAACCGCCGCTGGCGAAAGCGTCGTCGAGCCAGAAGCCGTGCTTTTCACTGATGGCGTTGGCGATGTCCGAGAAGGTCGCCGTGCCCTTGTCCGCGGCGACGACGAAATAGGGATCGTCCTGGTCGCGCCGCACCACGCCCGCCGGCGGGATGACGCCGTCCAGGCCGATATTGTCGGTGATCGACAACAGGCTGGAAACGTAATTCTTGTAGGCGGCTGTGCCGGCCTCGAAAATGGCGTCGCGCCCGGCGCTCATCGGCAGCTTTTTCGGGTAGAAACCGCCCTTGGCGCCAACCGGCACGATCACCGCATTCTTGACCTGCTGTGCCTTGACCAGGCCGAGCACTTCGGTGCGATAGTCCTGGGCACGGTCCGACCAGCGCAGGCCGCCGCGCGCGACTGGGCCGAAGCGCAGATGCACACCCTCGACCTCAGAGCCATAGACGAAGATCTCCCGCCATGGCCGCGGCGCCGGCAGCCCGTCCACCGATTGCGAATCGAGCTTGATCGCCAGCGATTGGCCTTTCTCTTTCGTATCGGCAACGAAATGATTGGTGCGCAGCGAGGCCTCGATCAGGTTCAGATAACGGCGGATGATGGTGTCGTCATCAATGTTGGGAACGTCTTCCAGCGCATCCGTGATCTTGGCCTTCAAATGTTTGGCCTGGACGACACCTTCCGTTTCCGCCGTCGGGCCGAGGCGGGCGACGAACAGCGCATGCAGGCCGCGGGCGATCTCGGGATAGCGATTGAGCGCGGCGGCGATGAAATCCTGGCTCTGCGGGATACCGGCCTGCTGCAGATAGCGGCCATAGGCGCGCAGGACGGTGATCTCGCCTGACCACAGGCCGGCGGTCTGGGCAAGGCCGTTATAGCCGTCATTGTCGACATCGCCGCGCCAGACGGAAAGGAACGCATCCTCGAACAGCGCGCCGCCATTGCCGAGGTCGATCGGCCTGCCGTAGCTGTTCTCGAGTTCCATGTCGTGGATGAAGACCATGCCGGATTGATTGTCGCCGACCTCGAAAGTGCGCTCGCTGATGACGCGGAAACCAATGTTTTCCAGCACCGGCACGCGCCGCGACAGCGCCACCGGGCTGCCGTGGTGATAGATCTTCAGCGCAGCCTGATGCGGCTTCTGGACGGCGTGACGGTAATAGTCGATGGCGATCGGATTTGACGCATCGAGCTTGGCGATGCGCCCGGCGTCGGCCAGCGCCACGGCCGGCGGAAAACTGTCGCGATAGCTTTCCGAAAAACGCGAGGCGATGGCCGTGAGTCTCGCATCGGCGCCGGTCTCTGTCGCGGTCTCGCGCAGTGCATCGTCCCAGGTCCGTACGATGTCGCGGATCGCCGCCTCGATCGTCGCCTGCTCGACCTTCGGCGTCTTGCCGCCGGAGCGGCCGATGATGAAATGGACACGCGCCAGCCCGCCTTCCGGGAACGCCGGATAATAGGCCGACAGCCGGCCTTCGAAGACGGTCTTCAGATACGTGCCGATCTTCTCACGCACGACGCTGTCGTAGCGGTCGCGCGGCACGAAGACGAGCACGGAGACGAAGCGGTCGAACTGGTCGACACGCACCAATGCCCTGACGCGCGGCCGCTCGATCAAGCCCAGGATGGCTTCGGCATGCTTGCGCAGGATCGGCACCGGAACCTGGAACAGCTCGTCGCGCGGATAGCTCTCCAGCACGTTGATCAATGCCTTGCCGGAATGGTCGCTTGGATTGAAGCCGGATTTGGCGATGACGGTTTCCGCCTTCGAGCGCAGATAGGGGATTTTCATCACCGAGCGCGTATAGGCAGTCGACGTGAACAGGCCGACGATGCGGAGCTCGCCCGAAAGCACGCCTTTGCCGGTGTAGGTCTTGACGCCGATGTAGTCGAGGTAGATGCGCCGGTGCACCGATGACTTGGCGTTGGCCTTGGTGACAATCAGCGGTTCCGGCCCATGCAGGAAAGCGCGGATTTCCGGCGTCGTGCTTACCGCTTCGGTGCCGCGCCTGAGCACCAGCACGTCGGGATCGGAAAGGATGCCGAGGCCGGGCTTTTCGGCCCGCTCGAGCATGCCGCTCGTCTCGCCGCCGGTGTAGTTGAATTCGCGCATGCCGAGAAAGGTGAAATTGTCGTCGCGCAGCCATTCGAGGAAGGCGATCGCCTCGGTGACATGGGCCTTGTCGAGCGGCACTGGCGAGTAGCGGAATTCCGAGATCGCCTGGTCGAGGCGGGCGAGCATCGGCTTCCAGTCGGTGACGGCGGCGCGCACTTGGCCGAGCAGCTTGGTCAGGCGTGCGGCCAGACCTTCAGCCTGCTCGGCCGAAAGGCGGCCGATATGGACATGGATGACGCTCAGCCGGTCATGGCTGTGGTCGCCCTTGGCATAACCCCCGTCGCCGAGGATTTCCTCGACGCCGTTTTTGCCGTGCCTGACGACTATGACCGGGTGGGTAACCAGCAGCGGCTCGCCCGCGCTCTCGGTGATTTCGCCGAGGACGGAATCAAACAGGAACGGCATGTTGTCGTTGACGACGGTGATCACCGTCATCGGCCGGCCCTGGCGGACGACACCGGAATCGACGTCTATAGCAACGACGCAGTCGTCCTTCTTGTGCCTGGCCACTGCGCGGCCGGCGAGTTCGGCAGCGCGTTCGAGATCGATGACGTCGTAGGCGGCGACATCTTCGGCCGGAGCTCGGGCCAGCAGGTAGTCGGCAAGCCTGCCGGGCTTTTCGCCACCCGCGGCTTCACCCCTCGTCAGGCCGGCTTTTTTCAACCGGCTCGCTGACTTTACACTGGCCATGAGTCCCTCCCGTCGCATGTTTTTGCGGCTATGCTAACAGATGAGGGTATTTGGCGACAAAGGTTTGACGGCTTGCGACGAAATGTCGGAATTCACCGGCAGCCTGGCGAAAAACGAGGAGAAATCCGCCATGACGGACAAAATCACCGCGCTTGACCTGGCACCGGCGGAGCTGAGCGACGCGACCAAGGCCTATTTCGCCAAATGCCGGGAGAAACTCGGCCTCGTTCCCAATGTGCTACTCGCCTATGCCTTCGACGAGAAGAAGCTGCGCGCTTTCACCGACATGTACAATGATTTGATGCTGGGTGAATCCGGCCTGTCGAAACTCGAGCGCGAGATGATCGCGGTCGCCGTCTCTTCGGTCAACCATTGCTACTATTGCCTGGCCGCGCATGGCGCGGCGGTGCGCCAGCTTTCCGGCGACCCCGCCTTCGGCGAGATGATGGTGATGAATTTTCGCGCCGCCAAGCTGTCGGACAGGCAACGCGCCATGCTCGAATTCGCGGTGAAGCTGACCGAGCAACCGGCAAAGATCGTCGAAGCGGACCGGGCGGCGCTGCGGCAAGTCGGCTTTTCCGACCGCGACATATGGGATGTCGCCTCGACCGCGGCATTCTTCAACATGTCGAACCGGCTGGCATCGGCAATCGATATGCGGCCGAACGATGAATACCACGCGATGGCGCGATAGGGCACCGCTGTTGCGAGCCAACCGCACATTATATTAGCTACTTCGCATTCTCGTTGCTTGTTTGCCGGTTTGGTCAGATGATCGGCATGCGGCATGACCGCATGCCGGTTCGATGCCGCCGATCAGAGGAGGAGAACATGGCGAAATTTCTCTACGTCTATCATGGCTCAGGCAAGATGCCGACCGAGGAGGCCGAACGGAAGGCAGCGATGGATGCCTGGACCGGCTGGTACGGCAAGCTCGGCTCAGCGGTGGTCGACGGTGGCAATCCAGTCGGCATGTCGAAGACCGTGCTGCCTGGCGGCAAGGTCGAGAACAACGGCGGCAGCAATCCGACCGCTGGTTACACCATCATCGAAGCAAAAGACATCGACGATGCCGTCGGCAAGGCCAAGGATTGTCCTATCTTGACCGACCCAGCCTTTAGTATCGAGATCGCGCCGATCATCGAAATGGGTTGACGCGCCGGCTCAGGACCGCGCCGCGATCGCCGCCGCAGCGCCGGCCATGGTGCCGGCGCTGATGCGGTTGGCGATCTTCATCGCCCGCTTGCTTCTCAAGAGCTTGCGCGCCTGCGATGCGGCGAGCACCCAGGTCAAATCGATGGCGACCAGGACCACTGCCATGGTCGCCGTCAGCTCGACCCAGCCGACCACGCTGACCGAACCGAGGTCGATGATGGTCGGCAGCAGCGCCAGATAGAACATCATGATCTTGGGGTTGCCGAGCGTCACAGCCATGCCGGCAAAGAACAGCTTGGCAGGAGAATCTTCGCGCGGCAGCGAACCTTCCTTCGCCTCGACCGGTGCCGTCCACATCTTCCAGGCAAGCCAGCCGAGATAGCTGACGCCGGCCCACTTCACGACGACAAAGGCATAATGGAACGTCTGCGCCACCACGGCGAGGCCAAACACCGCCAGAGACAGCCAGATCGCTTCGCCGATCCACATCGCAAGCAGGAACGGAAACACGTCGCGGAAGCCCTTTGCGATGACCCGCGCCACAAGAGCGGCAATCGACGGGCCGGGCGAGCCGGCGGCAACAAGCAGGGCGCCGGCAAAAATCAGCAGCGACGTGAAATGCATGACGGGGTCTCGTTTGAAGTGTTTGGGGTGTTCAACATAACCCAACTGTTCCGGCGACGGTAGCGTCTACCGAAAGAAGGCTTGTCCGCCAGGCACCTCACGGCTAGAGATGTCGTTCCGAAATCCTTTCCGAGCTTCACTTTGCCTACGTAACCGCCGGTCTCGTCAACTCCCCCAACACAGAGCAGGGCGTCGCAGTCGCGGTGCCTGTTTTCACATGACCTGTTCTTCAGGGTGGCGGTTCGAGACCGGTTTGGCACTGCTGAACCGCTGTCGCGCATAACCACCCGCGACACCTGATTTCCAACTGCCGCAGTCTCTCGCCACGCCGTGCCCGCAAGGGGTTCTCGATATCGCCGATCTGACGAACTTCCCGACGGGAAGGGCTTTTCGGCATGCCTTCGATACTGCTCATCCGCTGGGCGATCGCGCCCAAAACCGCACCTCGACCTCACCTCAACTGCAATCGCTGCGGCGGCCTGAAAGCCTATCGCTGCAGCGGCAAATTCCGCGTCAATGCCAATGGCAAGCGCATTGACGCCTGGTTGATCTACCGCTGCATCGACTGCGACAATTCCTGGAATTTCGGCATTCTGGAGCGCTGCAGCCGCCGGGATATCGAACCGGCAATATTGCAGGCGCTCGAAAGCAACGATCCGGTCCTGGCGCGGCGCCATGCCTTCGATGTTGCCGCATTGCGAAGCAGTATCGGGCGCGTTGAGGAGTTCGCCGAAGCCGCCGTTCAAAAGGAGGTGCTCGGCGACAGGCTGGGAAACACCACCGCTCTCGAACTCCAGCTCTGGCTCGAAACGCCGACATCGCTGCGGCTCGACCGGTTGCTCGCCAGCGAACTCGGTGTCTCGCGATCGCGGCTTCAGGTTTGGGAAGAGAAACGATTGCTGGTCATTAGTCCGGACGGAGCCAAAGCCTTGCGCAGGCCGGCGCGGACGGGAACGGCGATCCGCATCCACCTGTCTGGCGAACCAGACCGGGACGACATCATTTCGGCTGCCGGCGGATGAGGCGACGGCAAGGGCATCCGCAATCGGAGACAGTTGCGGCCAGGGGTCAATCGCCCTCTTTGGAGGCCGAGCCGATCAAACCCTTGGCTGCATCGAGATCGCTGTCGGCGACTTGCACATGGATCAAGCCGAGCCTGCCCGTGTCGAGAAGATAATTCGCGAGAGCATAAATTCCATACGCGTCGAGCATCGACACGCAAACTTCGGCCTCGCGTCGATTGTCGTATATGACAGCCGTGACGAGTTTACCGCTCACTGCGCGGTATTGCCCTTTATGCCGCGCCGACCACTTTCGCCGACTTCTCAAAACGCTTGCGCTCGTTCGGGTCGAGATAGAGCTTGCGCAGGCGGATGGTCTTCGGCGTCACCTCGACCAGCTCGTCGTCCTGGATCCAGGCCAGCGCGCGTTCCAGCGTCATGCGGATCGGCGGCGTCAGCTTCACCGCCTCGTCCTTGCCGGCGGCGCGGATGTTGGTCAGCTTCTTGCCCTTGAGCACGTTGACCTCGAGATCGTTGTCCCTGGAATGGATGCCGATGATCATGCCCTGATAGACCTTGACGCCGGGATCGATGACCATCGGGCCGCGGTCTTCCAGGTTCCACATGGCATAGGCCACCGATTCACCCTGTTCGTTGGAGATCAGCACGCCGTTGGTGCGACCCGGCAGCTCACCCTTATAAGGCTCGTAGGCATGGAACAGCCTGTTCATCACGGCGGTGCCGCGCGTGTCGGTCAACAGTTCCGACTGGTAGCCGATCAGGCCGCGCGTCGGCGCGTGGAAGACGATTCGCTGGCGATTGCCGCCCGAAGGGCGCAACTCGACCATCTCGGCCTTGCGCTCCGACATCTTCTGCACGACGACGCCGGCATGCTCCTCGTCGACGTCGATGACGACTTCCTCGACCGGCTCCAGCAATTCGCCGTTATCGCCCTTCTGCATGACGACGCGCGGCCGCGACACGGCGATCTCAAAACCTTCGCGGCGCATCGTCTCGATCAGCACGGCCAGCTGCAATTCGCCGCGGCCGGAAACGAAGAACGAATCCTTGTCAGGTGATTCCTCGATCTTCAGCGCGACATTGCCTTCGGCCTCGCGCAACAGGCGGTCGCGGATGACGCGGCTGGTCACCTTGTCGCCTTCGGTACCGGCCAGCGGCGAATCGTTGACGAGGAAAGACATCGTCACCGTCGGCGGATCGATCGGCTGCGCGTGCAGCGGCTCGGTCACCGACAGGTCGCAGAAGGTGTCTGCGACAGTGCCTTTCGACAGGCCGGCGATGGCGACGATGTCGCCCGCCTGCGCTTCCTCGATGGGCTGGCGCTCGAGCCCGCGGAAGGCGAGGATCTTCGAAATGCGGCCGGTTTCGACCTGGGTGCCGTCATGGTGCAGCACCTTGACCGCCTGGTTGGATTTCAGCGTGCCGGATTCGATACGGCCGGTGATGATGCGGCCGAGGAACGGATTGGCTTCCAGGATGGTGCCGATCATGCGGAACGGGCCGGGATGAACGGTCGGCGCCGGCACGTGCTTGATGACGAGGTCGAACAGCGGCGCCAGAGCCTGGTCCTTCGGGCCTTCGGGGTTTTCCGAGACCCAGCCGTCGCGGCCTGAACCGTAAAGGATAGGGAAGTCGAGCTGCTCGTCGGTGGCGTCAAGTGCTGCGAAAAGGTCGAACACCTCGTTGACCACTTCGACATGGCGGGCATCCGGCCGGTCGATCTTGTTGATGACGACGATCGGCTTCAGTCCAACCTTGAGCGCCTTGCCGACGACGAATTTGGTCTGCGGCATCGGGCCCTCGGCGGCGTCGACCAGCACGATGGCCGAATCCACCATCGACAGGATGCGCTCGACCTCGCCGCCGAAATCGGCGTGGCCGGGCGTGTCGACGATGTTGATGCGGGTATCCTTCCAGTCGACCGAGGTCGCCTTGGCCAGGATGGTGATGCCGCGTTCCTTTTCAAGATCGTTTGAATCCATGGCGCGCTCGGCGACGCGCTGGTTGTCGCGGAACGAGCCGGACTGTTTCAGGAGTTGGTCGACGAGGGTGGTTTTTCCATGGTCGACGTGCGCGATGATCGCGATATTGCGGATTTTCATGTTTCGGTCTCGGGAGCGTTGCAGGCAGCAGGCCAAAAGGCGCTGCCTCTTTCGGTTGGGCGGCTCATACAGGGTTTTTCGCATTTGCGAAAGAGGAGGCGAGCCACCAAATAAAGTCACCAAATCTTAAATATCTTGGTGTGAAGTGGAATTATTAACCAAGGCGGAACCTTTCGTGGTCCGGACAGTTCGAATTTCATGATCGAGACAGGCATCAAACTCCGGCCGATTTTGGCATGTACCGCGCTCGCCGTCCTCCTCGCGGCAAGCGCGGCGCAATCGGCCGCGCCGTCCAAGGAGACGCGGTCTGCTCTGCCGTCCGACAAGCGCTCGGCAGAGCAGCTTTTTGCCGATGCTCCGGACGGCGTCGACCCGGTGGTGACCGGACCGGTCAGCACCGCCTTCAAGCAAAGGCAAAAAAACGCCGGATGCGACAGCGCCGTCTGGCCCAAGATTCCCGTCGTCTGCTATCCCGATTGATGCACATCCACCTTCGGGGTGGTCCTAAAAGGCAATCTCACGCCGACCGCACCGGATCGAGCGTGACCTTATAGAGTTCGCTGTCGTCGCGATCCATCAGCCGCACCGTCAACTGCTCGGTGGCTCCATCGATGTCGACGAGCCCGAAGAACTGCAGGCCGGCCGACGGCGGCAGGTTCTGACCCTGTTCGGCGGTCGGTGCCTTGATGAACCTCAGCTCCGGGCCGAAAGTCATGTCGAAAGCATTCGGTCCGAATGTGCCGGCGTGGATCGGACCCGAAACGAATTCCCAGAACGGATTGAAGTCCTGGAACTGCGCCTTGTCCGGATTGTAATAATGCGCGGCTGTGTAATGCACGTCCGCGGTTAGCCAGACGGTATTGCTGATCCCCGCGTTCTTTATATAGCGAAGGAGGTCGGCAATTTCCAGCTCGCGCCCCTTGGCCGGGCCATTGTCGCCATTGCTGATTGCCTCAGCCCCGACCTTCTTGGTGCCGTCGTTCCAGACGACGAGGCCGAGCGGCATGTCGGCGGCGATGATTTTCCAGGTTGCATTGGAATTCGCCAGCTCGCGCTTCAGCCATTTCGTCTGTTGTTCGCCGAGGATGCGCGATTGCGGCGTCATCGTCTCCTGCATATTCGGACCGTTGGGGCCGCGATAGGAACGCATGTCGAGGAAGAACACGTCGAGCAGCGGCCCATAGGCGATTTTGCGGTAGACACGGCCGGGCTCCGACGGCTCGTAGCGGATCGTCGTCATTTCGTGGAAGGCGCGCGCCGCGCGTGCCGCCAGTACATGGATGGATTTTTCGGTGTAGCGGTCGTCGGCGCTCAGATCCTTCGAATCCGACCAGTTGTTCACCACCTCGTGGTCGTCCCACTGGTAGAACGTCGGGCAGATGGCGTTCAGCGCCAGCACGTTCCTGTCCATCAAATTGTATTTCCACTGACCCCGGTATTCATCCAGCGTCTCGGCAACCTTGCGTTTTTCGTCGATCAGCACGGTGTTCTTCCACTTGCCGCCGCCGGGCAGGTCGACCTCGTCCTTCATCGCGCCATCGGCATAGATCGTATCGCCCGAATGCAGGAAGAAGTCCGGCGTGTGCTTGGCGATCGTGGCGTAGGTCTTCATGCCGGTGTCGTCGATGCCCCAGCCCTGGCCGGCGGTGTCGCCCGACCAAGCGAAACGAATGTCGCGCTTCGAGGCAGGTGCCGTGCGGAAGCGGCCGATGATCGGCTCGGAAACGGCGTTGATATCGGAAAGATCGGCCGCGACCATGCGGTAGAAGATGTCCTGGTCGGAGGCGAGATCGGTAAGCAGCCGCTTCACCGTATAGTCGCTGGCCGGCGAGCTATCGAGCGGCGCCAGGCGGACGGCATTGGCGAAGCTCTCCGTCGGCGACACTTCGAACATGACGCGCGACGGCCGGTCCGTGCGCGCCCAGACCATGCCGCTGGTCGCGTCGACGTCGCCGGATTGGATACCGTGGGTAAAGGCCGGGCGCTGATTGGCGCGCGAGTAATAGGGAAGCGCGAGGCCCGACGCGCCGACCAGGCCAACGGCGCTGGCCGACGTGACGAAAGCGCGCCGCGTCATCGAAATCTTGTTCATGGCTGTCTCCTGGATGGCGTTGAACGTCGCCGCCAAGCTCCAGCTTCAATGTTTCAGGCACATTTCGAAACGATGAAGGTTTTCTGACATCAACAGGATGGCGAATCTCCCTCCTTGAGGGGGAGATGTCGCCGGGGGCGACAGAGGGGGTCGTCTCGCATGGAGCACCGACCTCTTGCGCCTGCGATAAGGGGCCGAGCCCGGTCGGACCGACCCCCTCTGGCCGCTTCGCGGCCATCTCCCCCTCAAGGGGGTGTTTGGACCGGGGACATCGCGAACAGGTGTGCGAGGACATCGCGAACAGTTTGCCATCCTATCGTTGGCTTGCATTGAGGTCGATGGTCTGGAT